>DDBL01000125.1 GCA_002333425.1 Leptospiraceae bacterium UBA2033 | reverse complement strand
ATACAGTTTGAACCGAAGGAAGGCAATGAATAATTACTTTTTAGGTTTAGGCGTTGGTTTTTTAATTGGCTTGGGAGTTTCTTTTGATTTGTCGGAGACTGGGTAGTTTAAATCTTTTTTCTCTGTCATGTGATCCTTGAGGTAACGATAAATTTTTTAGAAGTAGAAAGGGCGAAATTTTTAGGCTCACAATCAGGGCTTGCAAGAAGAAAGCGAGTGGTAGATATAAGATTTTCCTTGAAGACAACGGTTTCTGATTGTTTTGATTTTTTTAAAATATCTGATTGATTGAAATAGGCGAAATGATTTTCAAGCATAATAAAACAAGGAACAATAATTTCCTCAATAAAATCAATCCTCCTATCGTAGTCATCAGAATAAAAATAATCTGCTATCATAGACATTTCATTGAGAGAGGGCAGGATTTTTTCAAACATGAATTTATCCATCTCTTCAAAGAGTGCACGAAGTTTTTCAGAAGGGCGTTTTGTAATTTTGTAGAGTTTATTAAATTTCCGATTGATAGCGACAGCTTCATACATGAGAGAAAAGTATTCTCTTTTGTGTTTTGCGAGTAATATAACTTTGTCGATTTTCTCTTTAGTGATTTCTGTTTTAAGTTTAGCAACTTCTGATTTTAATTTATTTGTATCCAATTTATATCTCCAAACAAGTCCAATTGTCACAACTAAATCCCCAATTGCAATCACCCAGACTTGTTCTTTTATAAACGGCATTATATCCGAAATTGTCATTGTCTACAGATTTGGATTTATAAAGCATTCGTCAATAGAAAAACCGATAGAACCAAAGTGAAAAGTGAAATCATTGTTAATCAAAAAATTCTAGAGGTTCTATCTGATATAAAAAGTCTAGAGAACATGGATGATGAATTTACAAAGGAAGCGGAGTATCATTGTCGAGAACTCCGCAAGATACTGGTTAATAAATTAGTGAAATACGAATACTCAAATTATTATATAGAATCCAAAAAGAGAAAACAAAAAATCAGACAACTCAATCAAAAATTTGCTATTTCAGAAAATCACTAAATCGCAATCTACTTTTTACGTTTTCTAATAATTCAGGATTCATGGAGCCGATTATAGTTTCTCCGATAGTATATCTAACGGAGAAAACAAATGGCTAACAACAATTACACCGAACTACCAAAGGGAATCAAACTTTCCAAAGAAGGCTATCAATTAAATTCTCTTATTCCTTATTCCATAAAAAAGATTGAAAATGAATATGTTTTAGATATTCAAGAATTGGAAATATATATATTTACTGAAAATATTAAAGAAGGCGTGAAAGAACTTTGTGAAGAAATTATTTTTAAATATGAACAAGTAATAAATATCCCTGATGAAAAATTAGGAAAATTCCCAAGGAAGTGGAAAAGATTATTGAATTCATGGATTACTAAATTATAAGCGATGACTCCAATAAAAAATTTTACAGAAAAAGAAATTCGCAGTGCTATACTTAAAAAAGCAAAACCTACAATTAAAAGTAAGGACTCTAAGCATTGGATGGGCGAAATCTATTCTAATGGAATTCTTGTTACTACTGTTAAGATTCCAAATGAGCATAATAGAAATATGTTTATGAATAAATCGAAATTTATTGCTAGAGATTTAAAACTGAACAATCACCAATTTAATGAATTTATAGAATGCCATCTTACCGAAAAGGAATACTCCGAATTAGTAGCTGAACTAAAATAACGGAATACTGTTTAATGCAGTTTCCAAATCCAACTGAATTTGAAATTGTATTTCAGAAATACTGTAAACTAGAATTACTCAAACAAGCTGACAAGTTCAAACAAGCGGCAGAAAGAATCTAAATCAAAATCCTCCGATATTTTTTTTATACCAACGGAGGATAACACAATGTTACCAAAAAAGAAACCCGCAGCTAAGAGCCAACAGCCAAAAGCTAATACCAAAAAGCCATTAGATAAAATCAAACCACTCAGCAAAAAACAACAAAGCGAAGCGGACAAATTCCTAGCAGAAATAGATGAATATGCAAATGGTTTTGAAAAATCAGGCAGAAAAGAAAAGCCCAAAAAACCAACAGCAAAAAGCCCACAGCCAACCGCCAAAGTCACAATCAAAAAGAAATCCGTAAAAATCGTAGAGGCTAACAATGGCTAAAGCAAAAGAAAAAACAAAAACAGTAACGATTTACAATTACGCAAAATCGGACTTAGCACCAGCGATTGCAAGTATTGCAAAACTACAAAATGAGTTAGCAGAATTACAAAGAGTAGCCGACTTGTCGATTGCAAAAATACAAACAGATTTGGCGGCTAACATAGCTCCACTGATAGAAGAGATTCAAAAGATTTCTCTTTCCATCAGAGACTACTCTGACAAAAACCGTGAGGATTTGTTCCCAGAGGAATTCAAAACCTTGAAACTCGAAACGGGAGACATTAGTTACCGCGCTGGTGGAACATCGGTTGATGCGACAAACAGCGTGAAACTCATAAATGGAATCTTGCAAAAAAACAACCTATTAGTTGCAAAGGATAGATTTGAAATTCGATTAGAAAAAGCTTTCCTCAGAATGAAGTTAGAAATCAATAAGGACGCGATCAAAGAGAATCCAGACAAAGCCAAGGAGCTAACAGGTATTGGACTCAAAACCTCACCAGAGGGATTTTACATCAAACCATATTCAACCAACACGGAAATTGAAGTAGTATCATAATGTCTGAGTTGACCTATCTAAACATCACTGAAAATCTAAAGCTCTTGTTAGAAATGCAAGGGCGTTCCTACATTTACGATGTTCGTAAAGAGGCAAGTGCGATTACTAAGTTTACGATGGAAGGATTTAAACCGGATTATGTGCTTGAACTAATCGGCAAGCTAATTGAGATTAAACGCCACTCCAAACTAGGCAAAGAAAATTTCTGGAAAGGCTGTGCGGTTAATCTCTCCGACGCCTACGCCTATCGCGTCAAAATCGAAACCGTCTATCCAACAATCGCAACAATTACATCGCCAACCGTAGGGGTTGAAAACTTTCAACCCGCTATAATGCAAAAACCCGCTACACAAAGTAAAGACGCGATGAATCGCGTCTCTACGTGGTCCGATCCATGGCAAACGTTTTTGAATTGGTCCAAAAAATTGACAGGTTCCTCACAATCGGAAATTGCAAAAATGACAGCCGTTTTAGATGACAAGATGATCTTAATCACAGGGTACCCACCTGAGCATTTACAAAATATAATCACACAGTATTGGACAAACATTGGATTATCCGTTGTCTACAAAAAGCCAAACAACTAATTTTGACGAAATTGAAGTATGATAGAAGAATTAGTTTACAAGTTATATAAAGTGAGCTTGATGGAAGGTTTCATTTGGGTATTACAAAACTTGTTTCCATGGATACTCTTTGCAATAGTCAACGCAGTTCGTAGAATCTTGAAACGAAATGAAATCTACAGCGACGTTCACAAATCCGGTAGAGTCAAAGACATATTATCCTCAGTCGCAGAGAACAAAGCGCGACTAGGAGCGTCTCACGTAATCATAACAAGAATTCATAACGGACTCAAATGGTTAAATGGAGATCA
>DDBL01000172.1 GCA_002333425.1 Leptospiraceae bacterium UBA2033 | reverse complement strand
GGAACTCGATTGGATAAAAGTACGATTGCTGTTGTAAGAACAGTCGTAAGTAAAGTCGCATAAATAACAGTGCGTGGACGAATCCATTTGATCTTTTGATTTTTTTCAACACGATTCATTGAATCATAATTGATGAGAGATTTTTTATTTTCTTTGCCCATCTGTACCGTACAGGCATCTATACATTTGCCGCAGGCGATACATCCGACGTTTAATCCGTCTCGAATATCAATCCCAGTTGGACAAACCACAAGACACATATTACAAGCCGTACAATCTCCAATTTTTTCTTTTTTATTTCTGCGAGGTTCTCCGCGTTTGAAATCATAAGTAACGTTGTACGAATCAGCGTCCATCATCACAGTTTGAAATCTTGCATAAGGACAAGCATATTTACAAAACTGCTCTCGCACAAGTGTCATATCTACATAAAGTGCACCAGAAAAAAATATCCAAAAATAAGGAAAAATCACTTCTTTAAAATCAAAGTGAATTACTCGTGAAAGCATTTCGTGTGGATCATTGAAATAGGCAACAATATGAAAAGCAGCAAATAGCGAAAACAAAATCCAAACAGCGTGTAATAGCACTTTGCCGTAAGGGTTCGCATCTTTTTTGCCGTATTTGTTTCCAAGTATAAATCTGCCGATTACATCAAAAAAATCTGTGAACACTGTCTGTGGACAAGCCCAACCACACCAGACTCGACCAATGAGAGATGTAAAGAAAAACAGCGATAAACCAGCAGAGAGCAAAAACAAATGTAAATAAATTCCTTCCTGCGGTATAAACACATTACCCAGTAAATGGAATTTTCTTTCTGGAATATCCAGACGCATGAGGGGTTTGCCAGCCCACGAAAGCCATGGAATGACAACATAAATCAATCCCAAAATCGCTTCCACGATATAGCGTCTACTTCGTATTGCACCCGTAATATGTCTGGATATAACCATTATTAGCTCCTATTTTTTTCTTTTTATGTCATTCCCGAAATTTTCAGTCGGGAATCTCAACTTTTACAGATCCCCGACAGAAAATTTCGGGGATGACAATTAGAAAGCCTCTTTTTCATTACTTCAATTTCTTCAAACTCTGATTGTTACTAGCAAGCCAAGCCATTACTTGGTAAACTCTTTCAGAACCAAGAGATGCTTTGTGTGGTGGCATTGCTCCTCTTCCAAGTTTTGCTTTGTCGCCAGCTACACCTTCCATGATAACTTCGTAGATAGCAGCGTCGTTATCCCCGTGAATCCATTCCGCATCTGTAAGGTTTGGTCCCACGAGTCCTTTTGCTTCTGGTCCGTGACAAGCGACACAAAAATTCTGAAAATTCTTTTTTCCTTCTTCGATTGCATCTGCTTTATCACGAAGTGGATTGGAACCATCAGCACTTGTAATCACTTTAGCCATTGGAAATTTTGTTTCGTATTCAGCGACTTCCTTGTTAAAACTATCTTCCATTTTCCACTCAGAAAACCAATGGAAGTAAATGGTATAACCCACTGCGAACACAATCGCGAGCCCAAAAAAAAGTTTCCACCATTCTGGCATCGGGTTATCCGCTTGTTTGATACCGTCAAATTCTTTATTATAATCCATATTTAATCCTCATCTAACATTCTATATTTTGGGGTTTCGACTGCTTCCTTTCGCTTTTTGCTATATAAGTAAAACGTAATATAGCAAATTGCTAATATCATAACTGGAAGCCTAAGAGACTTGTAAATCATGAGAGCACTCATCACTTGGTCGTCCATACTAGTCCCTACTTAACGTTTTCCTGCAAATTGGCAGTATCACGTCCCAGTTTCAAAAGGTAAGCGATTAACGCATCGCCTTTCGTTTTTCCATTTACCAAAGATTCTACTGAGTCGTAGTCAGCCTGTGTATACGGAACTCCAACTTTAGCAAGTCCTAACATATGGTTTTTGATAGATGCTGGATCAAGTGTTGCATCTTTATCAAATAACCATTCGTAGGAAGGCATAATCGAACCCGGAGAGGTTTCGCGCGGGTTAATCAAATGACGTCTATGCCAATCAACAGAATCTTGGATTTGTGATTCGTGTGCTAAATCAGGACCTGTTCTTTTGGATCCCCAAAGAAAAGGGTGGTCATACACGTATTCGCCGCCTTTGGAATATCCGTCTTTACCATAAACTTTTTTTGGATCAAAACGATCTACTTCCCATTTAAAAGGACGGATCATTTGCGTATGACAGTTGTTACATCCTTCTTCGGTGTAAATATCTCTCCCTGCTAATTCTATCGCAGAATAAGGTTTAACCGCAGTAATTGGAACAACCGTTTGTGTCAAAAAGAAAGGAGGGACTAATTCAAATAAGCCGCCAATCAACACAGCAATGGTTGTGTAAATCGCAAACTTAACTCCATTTAGATCCCATTCTTCTGCAATATCAGAAAACCAATCAAATATTTTTTGCATCATAATAAACCTCCTTACGCCTTCACTCTCAGGTCTATTTCTTTGAAACCGCTTCCTGCTGTTCCAATCGTTTTCACTAAATTATAGACCATGATAATATAACCCACTAGGAACATCGTTCCACCCACACCGCGCATAATTCTGTATGGTTTTAATAGAGCTGTGATTTCTACCCAGTTTGGATATTGTAAAAATCCTTTGTCAGTAACCGCACGCCACATAGCACCTTCGGTAATTCCAGAAACCCACATAGAAACGATGTAAAGTAAAATTCCAAGTGTTCCCAACCAGAAATGAAAGTTTGCTAATTTTTCTGAGTAGAGATTTGTATTCCACATTCTTGGCACCAAATAGTAAAATGCCGCAGCAGACATAAAACCAACCCAACCGAGTGTTCCACTATGAACGTGACCTACAATCCAATCGGTGTTATGCGCAAGAGCTGAAATCGCACGAATCGAAAGAAGTGGTCCTTCAAATGTAGACATCCCGTAGAATGTAATTCCAACGAGCATCATCTTGAGAGTTGCATCTGTTTTGATTTTGTCCTTGGCTTGGGTTAATGTCAAGAAACCGTTCAGCATTCCACCCCACGAAGGCATCCAAAGCATGATACTAAAAACCATCCCAGTTGTTTGTAACCAATCAGGGAGAGGAGTGTAGAGTAGGTGGTGAGGTCCAGCCCAGATGTATAAAAACACTAAACTCCAGAAGTGGATAATCGAGAGTTTGTGACTGTAGATTGGTTGTTTGATATGTTTTGGGAAGTAATAGTACATTAGCCCCAAGAACGGAGTTGTCAAAACAAAGGCAACTGCGTTATGCCCATACCACCACTGAATGTTTGCATCAAACACACCGGAGAAAATGGAATATGATTTTGTTAAACCAACAGGAATTGCTAAGTTATTTACGATGAATAAAATCGGAACAGTAACAAACGAAGCAAGGTAAAACCAAATCGCAACGTAAATTTGTTTCTCTTCTCTTTTGATAATCGTCATCATGTAGTTTACGAAGAAAATTACATACCAGACTACGATCAAAACATCGAGAGGCCATTCTAATTCTGCGTATTCTTTCCCTTGACTCATCCCTAATGGAAGAGTGATAGCGGCTAACACGATAGTCAGATTGTAAAGAACCAAGTGGGTGATTGCAAACTTGTCACTCCAAATTCTCACTCTTAGCAAACGCTGAGCCGAATGGTAAGCAGTTGCAAAAATTGCACTTAGTGCAAATCCAAAAATCGCCGCATTTGTATGTAGAGGGCGAAGTCTTCCAAACGTAAAATATCTTGTATAGTTTAATTCTGGATATACTAATTGAAACGCAATTATTACGCCAAATGTCATGGAAGCGATGCCCCATACAAAGGCAGATATAATAAACGCTTTTACGATAAAATCGTTATATTTCGTATCAGAGCCAGTCGATGAGACGGTCTGACCGGTTAATGAATTTGTGTTCATATATAATTCCTTCTCCTTAAATACCGAATAAACAAATCCAAGAATAGAATCAAACGTATTTTATAAATTTTACTTTCAAGCTTTTATGATATTTATCACATGGTAATAGAAGTTAGAAGAATCAAGAGTGATTGACTAATGAAATCCTTCGTCATCGAAGTAATTGCTTGAATTATTAGTCAATTACAATAGAGTATTCAGACAGCATTTGTGTATAAAGCACAAGGAAAGACAACAATGGAAGATCATATAAATTGTGTAGATTGTAGCAGCAGAGAATACGGAGTATTCAAATGTGTCAAACACCATACGTTAAATGCAATCTCAGGGGAAAAATCTTTTTTTCATTTTAAGAAGAAAGATATTATATTTAAGGAAAACGAAAAAGTCAACGGCTTTTATTGCATTATAAATGGGCTTGTTCGTACATATAAAACATCAGGAAACGGGAAAGAGCAAACCTTCCAAATAGCAAGTCGAGGAAAGTGGTTAGGGTTTCGAGACATTATCTCTGGATCCGAATACAATCACTCATCTGTTTGTTTGGAAGATGTAGAGATTTGTTTTATACCAAAAGAAACAGTAATCAAATTAATGAAAGCGGACGAAACCTTTCAAATAGAAGTTATGAAATACTTAGCCGAAGAATGGAAGGAAATGGAAAATCATGTTCATTCCATGGGCACAAAACAAATCCATAGCAGACTCGCGGAATTGTTAATTACATTTCATGATGCATCTGGAAGTAACGACCCAGAGTTAAATATAAACGTTACGCGAGAAGTCATGGCTACTTGTATCGGAACAACTACAGAAACTTTGATTCGAGCATTGGCAGATTTTAAAGATAGAAATTGGGTCAAGATTGAAAAAAATAAAATTGAACTTTTAAACTTAAAAGCTCTTTACAATTTGTCAGAGGCTAATGCAGTTTAAACGCTCGTCGAACTAAACAGGAGAATGATGAATATGAAAAATATTTTATCCATATTAACAATCTTTGTAATTAGCAGCCAAATTTTCTTATTTGCACAAGCGCCAACGCCCAAACAAGAGCCTAAGAAAGAAAAAGCAAAAAAACATGAACCAAAACAAGAAGGGCATGAAGATAAAAAAGACCGCAAAGAAAACAAAACAAAGATGAAGGAAGAAAAAGAAGAGTAGAGACAGGTCTCAGACCTGTCTCTTGTATAGAAATAAAAATTACATAGCAGCTAAATTAAGGTCAAAGTTGATTTCGTCTTTGATTAAGTTGTCTGGTTGACCAGGGTA
>DDBL01000072.1 GCA_002333425.1 Leptospiraceae bacterium UBA2033 | reverse complement strand
GGATCAGGAAGAACTGCTTTTAGAACTTTGAGTGGAATTACTTCAAGTCCCTCTGCTGTCTTAACTGGTTTTTCGGAAAGCATTCCAATGTTACGAAGAACGTTAAACACATTGAGGTAATGGTCTCCAAATCCCATCCAAAAGCGGATACTATTGGCATCAATGTTTTTAGAAAGTGAATGAAGTTCATCGTGTCCAGTGAGGTAAATAGGTTGTTTGCCCACAACTGGAAAATCATAAACCCATTTTTCGGAGTGCATTGGTCTTTCTTCCCATTTTCTATCAATCCAAGTCCAAACTTTACTAAATTCGCGAAAGTTAATTTCTGGATCAAAGTTTGTTGCAAAGTATTTTCCATGACTTCCAGCGTTTACGTCAAGTATGTCGATGGTGTCAATTTTATCGAAGTGGTGTTTAACGGCAAGCGCCGCCCATGCGTTCACTACTCCAGGATCAAAACCAATTCCCAAAATCGCATTGATTCCACGCTCTTTACAACGATCTTTACGTTTCCATTCGTAGTTTGCATACCAAGGTGGATCTTCACAAACTTTGTCTGGATCTTCGTGAATCGCAGTATCCATATACGTCACACCTGCTTCAATACAAGCTTCTAATACGGACATATTCACAAATGCAGTTCCGAGGTTCATTACGATTTCGGAATTGGTTTCCTTTATGAGTTTGACAGTCTCAGGAACATTCATGGCATCTACTTGTCTGGAGTAGAGTTTTTTGGATTTGTCTTTCAAGTTTCCTTTGCGGTGGATACTCTCGATTATCTTGTCACACTTCTCTAACTTACGAGAAGCAATACAAATATCGCCGAGCACATCGTTATTCTGTGCAGCTTTGTGAGCGGCTACGTTTGCTACTCCCCCAGCTCCAATGATTAATACATTTTTTTTCAAGTTTTATTCTCCTATATTTTATGAAAGGCTATTTACAAAATCTTCGTAACTAAATGTTTTAATTAGTTCTACATTTCCATTTAAACGTTTGACAACAATGGATGGCATCTGGATTCCATTAAACCAGTTTTTTTTCACCATCGTATAACCGGCAGCATCCGCAAACGTTATAGTGCTTCCTATTTCTAATTTTTCAGGGAAGTTGTAAGTCCCAAAAGTATCTCCTGCAAGACAGGTTCTTCCTGCAATCATATATCTATGTTTTCCACCTTCCGGCAATTCCATCTTAGCCTCAAGGTTATAAATACAAAGATCCAACATATGGGTTTCCACTGCAGAATCTACAATCGCAATGTCAATTTCATTTTGCACAATGTCTAGAACTTTTGTGACAAGGTAGCCTGACTTAGTAATAGCAGTTTCTCCTGGTTCTAAATAAATTTGCACATTAAAACGTTTGGAAAATTCAGAAAGTTTATCGCAGAATTTATCAAAAGGATAACCTTCCTTGGTAAAATAAATTCCACCACCCAAACTTACCCATTCTAATTTGTGAAGTAACTCGCCGTAATTCACAGCTATATGATTTAAAATTCTTTCAAAGCTGTCGAAATCATCATTGTCACAATTGCAATGAAACATGACTCCCGAAAGTAAATGACTTACTTGTTCTAATTCCTTTTTGTCTGTAACGCCTAATCGTGAGTATCTCCTAGCTGGATTTGCTAAATCAAAATCAGAATGACTTACTCCCGGATTGATCCTAAGTCCAATAGGAGTATCATCAATTAACGGATAATAACAAAGAAGTTGCGAAATCGAATTAAAAATAATTTTTGTCGCAAAATCTTTTACTTCTCTAATTTCTTTTTCCGACCACGCCACACTATAAGCATGGACTTCTTTTTTAAATTTCTCTGCTCCCAGTTTTGCTTCATAGAGCGAACTTGAAGTGGTTCCGTCCATGTATTTTTGCATGAGGTCAAAAACTGACCAAGTGGAAAAACACTTTAAGGCTAATACTGATTTTGCGCCTGTTCGCTCTCTAAGTAGAGAAATTTTTTCTAGATTTTTTAAAAGTTTAGATTCGTCGATTAGATAATATGGTGTTTGGATATTTGTTTGTGTCATATAATTTTATTGTTCTGGATTCCCACTTGGAACAGGAGCTAAAACCGGTGGGGATGTAGATGGTGGTTGTTGTATTCCTGGCATATTTACTTTTGGATCGCCAATGGTTCCTTGGATTGGAATACAGCCATCTGGCATGTCTTTGGTTAAAAGTTGTAGGCTAGAAGCAATGTCTTCTCTTTCTGCACTATATTTTTCCGTGAGCTTAGGACAGACTTTTAGATCAATACGGGATGTCTTAATAGCAGCAGCTAATTCAATGTAACCGCTTAGAGTAACTTTTGCGATAGATAGTGTAATCACACCTTTTTCGATTGTGACACGATTGCTGTTCAAAGTTTTCTTGAGACTAAGTAAAATACTTTTAATCGTAACACCTTGCAAAGTATCAATCATCGGGATAATGGGAGAACGCAAAATAGTTCCGTTAAATACTTGCAAATTAATATTCCCATTCATATTGAGAGTATCTCTGTCAAAACCAATGATACTAGAATCTTCTAAATTAACAGAGCTAGCTTTAATCGCGTAGTCAGTCAATTCCAAATTAAGCGAAGTGATCTTAACATTTCCTTTGAAATTTTTCTTCGCCAAATCCCAAATACTAGTATCTACTTCGATTGTTTCTGCCCGAATCTCCATATTTTCCTTATTTTGATAAACTAGATTATCTACAGATTTATTAGAAAATAATGACAAATTTAATTTTTTAAATTCTAATACAAAATTATTTTCTTGCGCAAACTTTGAAATAAACGTTCTAGCTAATTCTTCATAAGGAAATAGTAATATAATAAAAAATAGAAAAGCAACTATGCCGGAGTTAATTAGAATTAACTTCTGTTTCCAACTTAGTTCACCTGAAGATTCAGAATCCTCATCCTCATATTCGAGTTCTTCTTCAGAAATCTCTTCGACATCTTCCTCTAATTCTTCTGTAGTCTTTTCTTCTAAGTCTTCAGCCATTTATTTTTTTACCTTCGTGAATGAGGAAAATCGAATATTCACATCATACTCTTCTTTACCAGGAAGAGGTTTTATAAAATTCATATAATCCACTTTACTATTGATTTGTTTCATAACTTCAATATCGTAAATCATTTTAAATACATCCGCAAGTTTGACAGAGCGCAAACTTATATCAATGGTTATCTTGTTGTATTCTTTTTTGATAATAGTAGAAGAATCTTTCTGAGTATTCACTCGTTCTTTTAATCCATAACGAATCAAAATTTGATCGAGTTTAGCATAGATGCTAGTTACATCAATCTCATCACCAGATTTTAAAGACCTGTAGTAGTTGTAATCTTGAATCGCTTTATCCAAACGCGCAAAATTCCCCCTAGCCTCAAGCAGACTATCCGAAAGAGCAGTCCTACGCTCTACTACTTTGGATACAGTCAAACTAAATAGAACCAAGAAAAAAAGTATAACCGCACCAATTACAAATAGCTTTTCACGATCATCTAATTTATTCAGCATTGTCTTCTTCTTCTTTACGAGTATTTTTTTCAGAGTTATTCAAAATTTCCAGTTCTATTTTGAATCGAACTTTAAACTTTGTAACTCCGTTGATTAAGTTTTTATTTACTACTTTAATATTTTTAAACTTAGAGGATTTCTCTAACGCAGACTGAACCGCACCTATGTCTTGAAATTCATTCACTCTCCCATAAATGGAAACGTTATTTCCATCCAAAGTAAATTGATCTAAAATAAAATCAAAATCCTTAGATGGAAAATTCTGATTCAAATCCAATATTAGTTCAAGAATATTTTCCTTATTTAAAAACAGTCTTACAATCTCTGACTTTTTATTTTCCTCTTTGACTTTGTTTAATGCTAAAGACATTACGTCTTCATCTTCAGGAGCTTCTATTCCAAATCCCTGTTTGTATTTTTCTCTAAGCTCTGCTTCATAGGCGTTTAACTTACGAGTATCCATCACAATCTGCACAATAAACACAGTAAGTAAGACAAAAAGAGAAATTCCAGCAATAATCAAATGAGGCTTAAATGCATCCAACCTAACTGTGTTTTTCATTAACTTGGAGAATTCAGGAGTTAAAAAATCAACTTTCTCCGATTTTTTGAGACGATTATGATACCCAGTCCCAAGTGCTGTTGTAAAAGAAGGATTTTCTAGTTCCAAGAAAGTATAACGTTTAACTGGAGTTCCTATTTTATTAGTAAGAAATTTATCTGTATCTAAAAAGGAAGATCCGCCTCCAGAAATATAAATCACAGAAGGACGATGAATGGGGGCTAACGCATATATACTTTTGATAATTTCTTCTGCAATTTCTTCTAGGGACTCGTGGATAATCTTTATTATCTTATCAAACTCTTCGTTAGTTATATGATGGATTTTTACAAATTCATTTTTAAAATCTTCCTCAATCATTTCAAAGGAAAAATTAAAAGCGAGTTTAATATCTTCCGCTTTATGAAAATCCACTTTTAGTAACTGGGCAATTTTTTCTGTGATCAAAAATCCACCCCCACTAAAAAAGCGAGAGTGACTTAAAAGCCCGTTACTATTGACATTAAAAATACTTAACTTACCGCCAATATCCAACTGCCCTACTACTTTTTCTGTGATTGATCTAGTCTGATGATAACGAATCGCTGAACTCAGAGAATATGCGTCAGTCGAAATACAATTCAGTTGGATGTCATTTTTCATGAAAGGTTTAAATGTTTTTGCAACCTCGTCATGATGTACACTAAATGCGACAACATTGGAAACTTCTTTTCCAACCCACCAAATACAACCTTGCACAACCATTGTCTCAATGGGAAATGGAACTACGTTTTCTACTTCAAATGGAAGAATTTCTTTGATTGCTTTTTCGGAGCTGAGAGGAATCACTAAATCACGAATAAATAAATTATCCATCGCGATATTAATTAAAAAATTAGATTCTTCTGGAAAAAAACTTTGGATAAAACGAACAATATTATATTCATATTCATCCGTTGGTTTTTCAGGAAGAGAAACAATTTGCAAAGACTCATGGCGCAAAATGGTAACACTTCCAAGAACCTGACGAAATAAAATTCCTTTTATATGCGTGGTTCCGTAATCTATTGCAAGGTACTGCGTATAATACATTCTTTAATCTTCGGAATAAAATAAGATTTGATCATTTGTTAAATCAAATATACAACTAACTCTGCGTGTGGCAGTCCCAACTGTTCCCACTCCAACCACTCGGTAAATCTCTCCCTTGGTTTTCACCCTTCCTGTCGAAACCGCAGACCCTGTTCCTGCAATTTCATCGAATAGAGTGAGAGCCGGCGCTTGTGCTCCTTGGTTAGAAGGAGGGGGCGGTTGACCCTGACCTGATTGACCTGACTGAGAATTAGAACTAGGAGTCGATCCAGTGCTCGTTGTTTTTATTTGAAATTCTGCAAAATTTTTTAGATCGTTGATCTCTTTTATATATCCGCCTTTTTCTAATTTATATTTCAAAATCCTCATGACAGCTTGTCTCGTCATAAACTCAGAAATAGACATGAGCACATAATAAGGAGCCGCATTTATATTAATCCTATCGTCCCCTGTATCTTTAAATGGTAAATAAGCTGTAATGTTATTGGATAAAACATAATCGCTATCTGTAACAAGTAATTTTTCTTCTTCGGACAAGAAATCTTTTGAAACATTTTTTTCTTTCTCTGGATTCTTGAGTGATTCGTAAACTAACTTTCTATCCCAACCTTTTAGAGCAGTCAATTCAGAAAGAGAATACATGGGAGTATTTTTTATTTTTCTCGGGGGTTTTAAATTCGTATAATAGTAAGTTTCCGCTCCACCACCCATTTCCTCCGAGTTATCATCAATCCAATCTATAATTGGAAAAATTCTTTCTCTAGGAATTCCTAACTGTTCAAATAGTTTTGTTAGCATCTCTTGTACTTTGAGATTGGGAAGATTGTCATAAGACTTTACTAAGTCATTGATATTAAACTTTCCATCTTCTGCGGATATTCGATAGTAAATGGTTCCACCCGCCATTGGAATTGGAGGAGGATTAAACGCAATTCCAGACTGGTAGAGAATTTCTTCTGGAATTTTTTTTAGAGCACCAATTCCACCTTGAAGTCCTGCCCTCGCTAATAGAAAAGCTTTAAACCCATCCGCGTTGGCTTTTGCGATTTTGAAGTCAATCATCCTGTCACCTGCATATTGATTGGCAATCACAAACGAAGAGCCACCAATAGCAGCGACTAAAAAGAGGATCATCCCCCCTCTTCGTTTATTTAAAAAATAAGCCCGGGTACGCGAGAGTTTCATATTTAAGTTCAGTTTCTCCAACCACTGCTATTAATTCAATTCGAATTAGTTTTGGAATTTTTTTTAAATCGGCAGAGCTCCATTCATCTTGCCATTTGTCACCACGTTGCGAATATTTTAATTGAAAGCTTTTTACGTGAGATAAAATCATATGCTCTGTTCCACCCGCTCTGGGATCAGCATCCACCATCTCATCTTCTCTTCGCATGAGATAATAGTATTCACAATCATCACACATCTGTCGTAAAAAATAACTAACTTCCCGAATGGCAGGACTTCCTGTTTCTTCTGAGTTAGTATGATTAGCGGCAAATGTCACACTATCCGCTCTTCCTGCGCTGGTCGTTTCATTTTTTGCTTCAAAGATAAGTCGTTTGTGACCAGTTACATAAAAGGTTTGCGAAAAGGTTGATCGCAAATTCTCTAGAGCAAAGAAAATTTCTTTACGTGTAGTTCCACCTCTTGGATCTGAATCACGAGAAATTTTAAGAGCGGCATAGTAAGCACCAAATATTCCACTAAAAATTACACCGAGAATAGCGACGACAATCGAAAGCTCAATTAACGTCATACCACGACGGACTAAACTTCGCCTAATCATAAATTACCTGCACGATATTCGCTTATGCTATCAGTGCTAAAATTGAGTAATAAAATTTGCCACAGAGGCACTGAGTCACAGAGTTTAGATAATACAATGGATATTTTAAACAGGTTATATCGAGATATTAATTTTCTCCTAAGTATCCTAGAAATAAAATCTCTCAGCTCTCTGTGCCTTTGTGACTCCGTGGCAATATTTTTATTCTTAGACCAATCAATCTTAACTTGCTCGTTAAAATCATTCAGAAGCCATAAATTCATTTCTACACTTGGAATCATATATTAGAACGTACTCGACTTGATTGTTTCTGCGGTATATGCCTTTTCTCCGTAGCCGGAGGGAAAAAAAATAGTTACCTTGATGCGGAAAATCTTGATTACCCCACCTGTTTTAGATCCACTTGATTTCCCTCTTTTTTTTAAGAGTTCATCCATTTTTGAATTTGTATTGGAACCAAGTAAGTCATCTGGGTTTGATTTCTTTGCTTTATCTCCGCCTTGCTCGGCAAGTTTTAAAAGATCCAATTCCTCTTCTTTGATTTCTGTTTCATAACGATAACCTTCGTAACCTGGAATTTCTCCTTTCGAGCTTGTTGTTTCAAGCTTGGGACTTGCGTCAATTTGTGCCATTTTGATTTTTGCAAGGAACACTGCATTCGTGAGAGTAATCGCTTGTCGTTGCAAAGAAAGCCCTTTACTAATGAGAGAAAAAGTAAATACAATTGCACTAGCCGCAATCGCAAGTGCGATAGATATTTCGATTAACGTAAAACCTTGTCTAAGTTTATTTTTCTTCATCTGTTGGATCTTTGATTCTAAATGTATTGTCTTGCCCAGCCCCTGAGCTACGATTTACTTCCCCGTTTTTTACAACAATTTTTCCATTGTATCTATAGAGTAAAACTGTTTTGTTAATTGTATTGGCATCTTCGCCTAAATGAATATTATAATCTCCAGCAACACCTGAATGAGTAAAGGGAATTACCAAAACTCCCGTTTCATATTTTACACCTCGAAGATCTGTAACATCTACCACTCGATTGTTAGAAGGTAGATTTACTTCTAAAATTTTTTTATGCTTTAAACCTTCGTCTGATCTAACGAGTTTTGATGCAGTGTATTTATTCTTTTCCATATCTATTTCAAAAAGTACAGTTTGATTGCCAATGATCGCATTTTGATAAGCATAAAAAAGTCCTGCTTTCATTTTGTCTGATGTATCTTTGGCAGAAGGTCGAACCAGTCCCACTATGCTACTAACCATTAGAGACATGAGAAGACCTAATATCGAAATCACTACAATGATTTCGACTAACGTCATACCTGTTCTATAGTTTGGTTTTTTACTTTTCATTTAATCGTTCTAGGCTGAATTTTTTCAGTCACAACGTCTTCGGAATTTGACTGACAAGCTGCACCCACTTTACATAAACTTCCAACAAAAAAAAATGACTCAAGACTTCCATTACACTCTACTTGACTTTTATTATTGGCACAATACAAAGCAAATGCTCTTACACATTTACTCTCATCTGTTTTTTGCTGTTTACAATCTGCATCTTCAGTTATACCACAACTGGTTAGAATACATAGCAAAAAAAGTAGAATTATATTTATGTAGTTCTTATTTTTCATAGGGAATTTTTAATTTTGAATTTCAAATGGTAAGAGTTCTCAATCATGACTAATCTTGTAAGATTTCAAATATCCATCTCTTCGATAAATTCTTCAAGTTCGGAAGTATCTCTTCTATTGTCATACAATCTAATAATTATTATTTCTTTAGTTACTTCTACTTCCAAATAATACATTGAGATTTGTTTTGCCAAAACACATCTTCTTAGACCTTGAAAGAATTCCGATGCAGGATAAAGACTTGGCATCTCTTGAATAAGACTTATTTGCTTATCTACTTTATCAATAAATTTTTCAGCAGAACGATCACCCCAACGACTTTTGAGATAGTCTACGACTTCTAAATAATCCGAACTTGCTTTTTCTGTCCATCTAACCGAATAAGTCACGTTAAATCTCTACTTAATTTTTGCCTTTACTTGTAGAGTTACAGCATCATGGGAGATTAATTTACCTTTTCTGTAATCTTCTAATCCTTCCTCAATTGCTTTTTTTTCAGAGTCTCCTAAAATATTCCACCAATCCGCTTTCGTTGAAAGTAAAACTTTCTCAATCTCTCTTAATAAATCGCTATTATATACCTGTGCAATCATTTGTATCAATTGAATTTTTTTAGTTTCTATTGCAAGCGTTTGTTGGGCTGAAGTTTCCATTCTAATTTATCCTTTAACTGTATAAATAACATACATATCATTTAATGTAAACTCTATTTATAATTGTAGAGACACCTAAAATAAAGCCTATTTACCGCCTTTTTGAAATTCTTTCGGATACTCATCTTCTTTCATAATGTTAAAGTCAGCATTTTTACCTTCCCCGCCTTCTTTTTTGTCTTTGCCAAGAGTAATAATCGCATAATCGCTATTAGGCAAATGCTTTAAAATATAGGGAGTGTGCCAGGGATCAAGAACCATGCTTTTTCTATTCAAGATTGGTTTATAATTTTTGGGAATCGGCGGAATCTCAGGCTTCTCTACTAATGCAATAATGCCTTGCTCTTCCGTCGGGAAATTACCGTACCGGTCAGCGTATTGTTCTAACGCAATTTGAAGTTCTTGAGAATCTTTTTTTAATTTTAAAGTAGCTATCGGAACTTTACGTCCAGTATCAAAAAATGAAACCCATCCTATAAGCAATATAAATGCAACTAATAACAAATAGCCTACAATAAATAAAACTCGCCATACTACATACCAAAGGAGTTGGAGTTTTTTTAAGAAGGTATATTGAATCTGTGGATTATCTTTGTTATCCATCGATTTTTATTAAAACACAAAAGATTTATCGTATAAATGTAGGGGTTGAATATATTCAACCCCTACGACGTGAATGTAGCCATTATGTTTGGAACCGAGGTAGAGACGCACGACCGTGCATCTCTACAGGAGATTACCCGCAACACCCAGAGAATTATTTACCGCCCTTTTGAAATTCCTTTGGGTATTCGTCTTCTTTCATGATATTGAAGTCAGCGTTTTTTCCTTCTCCGCCTTCTTTTTTATCTTTACCGAGAGTATAAATGCCGTAATCCCCACTTGAATCAACTTTTAGAACATAAGGAGTTTGCCAAGGATCCTGCACTGCACTTTTTTTGTTCAAGATTGGTTTGTAGTTTTCAGGAACATCGCCATTGGTAGGTTTTTCGACAAGCGCCATTACACCTTGTTCTTCACTTGGCATTTTTCCATAACGATCTGCATATTGCTCAAGAGCGATTTGTAATTCTTGCGAATCTTTTTTGAGCTTGAGTGCCGCTGTATCGTCTTTCATTTTGCCTGGGTCAATGCTAAATGCCACCAGTGCAATGATAGCTCCTAGAATTAAGACCACAACGGAAAGTTCCACGAGTGTCATCCCGCGTTTTAGTTTTTTGTTTAGTTTTGAAAATTGATTTAGTTTCATAGTATCCTCTTTTATAAATTTTGAATTTCTTGTGTTAGTTTGTACATTGGTGTCATAATCGCCGCCATGATTGTAAAAATTAGAGCACCCATTACGATAATCATAATCGGCTCCAAACTTTGTGTCATCGACTTAATCGCGTTATCCACCTCTTTGTCAAAAATATCGGATAGTTTATCCATCATCTGCGGAACCGTATCCGAAGCCTCTCCCGCAGAAATCATCCCAAGCACCATAGGAGTTAAAATCACCGAACCTTGTAACGAGTCTGAAAGTTTTCCTCCTTCCTTAATCTTATCAATTGCTGTTTGAATTTCAACCTGAAAAACATAATTTCCCACAATTCTAGAAACAATCGAAAGAGAAACAATCAACGGAACGCGGTTAATGAGTAAGACGGAAAGATTTCTTGCAAACGTACTGATTAGTACCTTTTTAGACAGAGTTCCAAAAACAGGAACCTTCAAAAAAAAACGATCCCATTTCTTTTTTCCTTCCTCAGATGTTTTAAATCTATGAAAGGAATAATATCCCAAAATGGTTCCTCCAATCATGAGCCACCAAAAATTAATAATCGCACTGGATATTCCGATGACGATACGGGTAATCAACGGAAGCTCTGCTTCAAACTGAGAAAACAATTCTTGGATCTGTGGAATCACCACAACCAAAAGAAACACGGCAACAAATAGAGAAACCATTCCCATAATCAAAGGATAAATCATCGCGACTTGCACACGCGATTTCAAGTCGTTAGCCGCTTCTTCTAAGTCAGCTAATCGAATGAGAGTATTTTCGTATTCCCCTGTTTTTTCTCCAACGGAAATGAGAGACGAGTATTGATCGGGAAAAACTTCCGGATAACGAGCCATGGACTGTGAAAGAGACTGCCCTTCTGTAATTCCCGCTCTGATATCCATGATGACTTTTTTGAAGTTTCGATTTTCGATTTGTTCGCTGATATTGTTTAGGGAACGATCAAGTGCAATGCCAGCTCCAAGTAGAGTTCCAAGTTGTCTTACAAATAATCCAACTTCTTTTCGAGGTATACGATATAAAAACTTAGCAAGAAATGGAAAAAGCTCTCGCTCTTTTTTTTCAGCATCTTCTTTAATGACTCGAACATAAAGCCCTTTCGCCTTGAGCTTATTACGCGCCCCCTGCAAATTATTGGCTTCAATGATGTCCTTAACTTCTTTTCCACTTTTGTTAAATGCTACGTATGTAAAAAGTGCCACGGCTAACTCCTAACAAACCCGCAGAATTTCATCGAGCGTTGTAAGTCCATCAATAGCTTTTTGAATTCCATAATCACGAAGTGGAACCATTCCAGTTTTAAGCGCAATATCATTAATAGCCGTTGCATCCCCACCTTTTAAAATCACTGACTTAATATCATTGTTCATCACAAGTAATTCATAAATCCCCATCCGACCTTTATAACCAGTTCCCATACAAGCGGGACACCCCTCGCCCCGTTTGAGATGACCATCCAAAAGTCTTTCACGAGAAATTCCAACTGAATCTAGTTCTTTATCAAGAGGTTTATATGGTTTAGTACACGACTTGCAGTTAACACGCACTAACCGCTGTGCCACAAATCCAAGTACGGTTGAGGTAATCAAATACGACTCAATTCCCATATCACTAAGCCTTGTCACGGCACTTGCGGCATCGTTTGTGTGAAGGGTCGAAAACACTAAGTGTCCCGTAAGAGATGCTTGAATCGCAATACGAGCAGTTTCCTCATCACGCACTTCTCCTACCATCACCACATCAGGATCCTGACGCAAAATTGCTCTTAGCCCCGTCGCAAAGGTAAGACCGATTTTGTCTTGCATTTGCATTTGGGAAATCCCATCGAACTGATACTCAACTGGGTCTTCGCATGTGATGATATTTCTCTCAGGAGTATTTAATTCAGAAAGCGATGAATAAAGCGTAGTAGATTTTCCAGATCCAGTAGGACCAGTCACCAAAATGATTCCATGTGGATGATAGATAAGTTTTTTGTATTTTTCCAAAAGCTCTCCAGAAAATCCCATCGTATTGATAGAATATTTCTGGTCAGTTTTGTTCAGAAGTCGCATCACCACACGCTCTCCGTATTGACACGGAATCGTAGAAACTCGAATGTCAATGTCCTTGCCTGCGAGTTTTAATTTGATACGACCATCCTGTGGTAAACGATTCTCCGCAATATTTAGATTGGACATGATTTTGATACGAGAAATAATTCCTGCTTGGTAAGACTTGGGAGGAGATAACACTTTATGTAAAATTCCATCCACACGATAACGCACTGTAACTGTTTTTTCGTAGGACTCAATGTGAATATCTGATGCTCTTTCGGTTACTGCCTGTGATAAAATCACGTTCACCATTTTGATAATGGGAGCTTCGTTTGTTAAGTCCAGTGCGTCAGACTCTAGATCACTGAATTCACTTAACTCACCATCGACCATTTCATCCATCAGATCTTTGGCATCGGCGGCTGTTTTATCAAAATGAGTATGAATGATTCTTACAATTTCCGGTTCAGGGGTTAATACAAATTTAACGCTTTGACCTTTTAGGAAAAATTTAATTTCATCCATTGGATGCAGATCGGAAGGATTACAGACTGCAATTGTTACAACTTTGTCTGCATAATGAAAGGGAACAATTTTACTTTTTTGGATTAGCTTATAAGGAATACCTTGGTAAATTTCTTCGTAACCGGAAAATTCAATTTTTTCCATGAATTCGATATTATGAAGTTTTGCGAGCGCGCGCATAACATCGACTTCCCCCGCAATCCCTTTTTTTTGAATGATCTGTCCGAGTGGAAGTTGGTTTTTCTGCTGAGTTTTTAAAGACTCATTTAATTCCTTCTCGGTAATGATTCCGTCTTCAACTAAGATTTCTCCAAGGCTTTTTCTCATCGTAATTTCTTTTCTCGTTCCTCTTCGGTTTTTTCTTGTTCCATACGTTTCTCAATCGTCATACGATCGGACTTAGCTCGATTGTCCAAAATATGCGGAGTTAAAAATACCATCAAGTTTGTTCTATTGATTTTAGATGTCACACGTCGAAAAAAGTTTCCGAGAATTGGAATGTCTCCAAGCACTGGAATTTTAGTCAGACGTTTTTGTTTGTCATTGGAAATCAAACCTCCAATTACAATCGTTTGTGTATTATCCACAGTAATTGTGGTTTTAATATCTCGTTTATTGAAAATCGGATTTCCGCCTTGTTCAGGAAGACCGGCTATGTTTTTTACTTCTTGGTAAAGTTCCAATGTGATTTTGTCATTTTTGTTTATATGAGGAGTGAATTTGAGTTTAATCCCTGTTGGTCGGTATTCAAAGTTGTCAACGGTTACTGCCTGTGATCCGCCACCACCCGCATTTCTACTCTGAGTTCTAACGGGAACGTCTTGTCCTACGTTGATCTCTGCTTCTTGGTTATCCACTGTCAAAATTTGCGGAGCGGATAACACGTTGAAATTTTCATTCGTAGCATTTGCATTTAAAATCCCAATGATCTGAGGTCTTCCTGGTTTTAAAAATCCGAGTGAAAATCCAGTCAGTGTATTCGTGTTTGGATTTAGTTTTCCATCTTTACTTAAAATCCCACTTTGTGCACCGAGTCCTGAGTTAAACTGTCCAAACGCATCTTGTCTAAATCTCCAGTCGATACCAAAGTCATTTAAGTCGTTAGAAGTTAATTCTACGATCAGGACTTCTAAAAGAATTTGTTTTCTAGGTAAATCTAGGATTTTTACAATTCTTTGGATTTCATTCCATTCTTCTTTGGTAGCAGTAACAATCACGGCGTTAGAATCTTTATGAGCAACTGCTTTGATTTTTTCACCCTTCGTAGTCTGTGCTGGTTTTGTTGGATCAACTACTCTTTGTTCCACAACTGGATTATCTAACTTAGTCAAAACCGCCGCTAACTTTTCCGCTTCATTGTATTCGAGAGTATAAATGTGAATATCCCCTGCAGAGGCAATCGCTCCTGGTCCATCATTTCGTTGGTCTAGTTTTTCAATCAACTTGAGAAGTTTACTAATGTCACCAGAAGATCCGGATAACACAAGAGTATTCGTCAAACGATAGACGATAATATCAGTATCGGGAGACGTCACTCTTTTTAAAAGTGGTTCAAGTTCCCCTGCATTTGCTTGGAAGATCGGAACAACTTGTGTGATGATTTTATTTGATTTGAGTTCGTCTTCTGAAATTGGATCTCGACCAATTCGCACAATGCTAGATTTTGCAAGGGCATCTTTGATTCGAACTACTTTGATAATATCTCTTTCTTCCACAAGACCAAACCCTTGTGACTCCAAAACTGATTTCATAAAGGAAAACGCATCTTTAACTTCTACTTTCTTTTGGGAGATAATAGTGATTTTGCGCCCTTTAACAGAATCGTCTACGAGGATATTTTTTTTAACAATTCCACTCATTCCTTTTAGAAAGTCTTTGAGTTCAGCGTTTCGCCAGTCTGCGGTAAATTTTCCGTTACTGACTTTTCCTGCGTTGTCGTTGTGTTTTTTGTCTTCATCTGTTTCTTTGGCTGGTGCTTCTGTCGCCTGTGAAAATAGAAAGGAATTAGATAAGAATAGAAATAGGGATAGAAATAGGGTTATTTGTTTGTTTGTCATCTAGCTAAACTTAATTTTATTTTTTTAATTTCGAATTAGGAAATCATAGGTGATAATCTTTTCTTTTCGTTCCAAGTCAACTGTAACTTTTTGCGAATTTTTAATTGCCGCCCAGATTTCCAACATTTTCTCAGTATCGTTTAAAGGCATTCCATTTACTCGTTTTACAATGTCACCGCCCCTTGCTCCAAGGTGGTAAAAAATATGCGTAGCTGCTACTTGGTAAATTTTGTATCCGTCAATTTTTCCATTAACTAGGTTAGGACCAAACCTTGCATCTTTATATAAGTCGGCAGGATTTTTTAGATACTTTTCAAAATCTGTTCTAGAAATGGGAATTGACTTTCGTTCTGCAGCTACCATGTCTTTTTCCGGAATAGGTTTATTAGTAGTTTTCATCATTTCTTCATAAACCACTTTTGCTTCTTTGATAGTCTGACCAATGTCAACTCTTAGGTTAAGTCCATTTTTTGCAATAACCACATAATGATCTGCTATGGTCTTTAACTTGTAACCGGAGATTTTTTCTCCAATACGAAACTCGTCTGCTTCTTCTTTGTCCTTCTCTTTAAACGTAGCACGCGCAAAGGAAGAATGACCACTCAATGTTCCCGTAACAAGAGTTTCTTCTGCACCTGGAACTTCTTCGGTAAGTGTAGGAGCGGGAGCACCAGCAGCAGCATTTGGATCAACTGGAAGGTCGACAACCTTTCGTCCTCGAATCAGATTGCCCTCCACCATGTCTTCGTAGATGTTCACTCCCTTGGGGATTTCTGATTGAGTCTGTCGACCAGTCTGGCGTACAGATTGAACCGCTACTTTTTGAGTAGGGTTGAAAATAACTACTAAGATCGAACGAATTAAATAAGCAAATGAATACGCAAAGAATAAAACTACTGGAATAAGTAGATAAAAGCTATTCTTCTGAAGCCTTAATAGAATCGAATTCATAACGATAATTTAATTTCAAATAACAAACTGTCATCCACTTTTTAATAAATTCCAAACAATTCCATTTTCAACCGGCAAATAAGCGTTATCTGTAGAAACTCATTTAAGAAAATATTTTAAGATTACCACCGATAAACACCGAGGACACCGATAGCGAAACGATATTAATTTGATTTATTATAATTCTTCTATATTTCATAACGTGCATCGTTTAGTGCCCTATTATTCAATTCCAAAACCAAAAATAAAAACCATCGTATCTTTTATCGTTCTTTTTATCGGCGTCTTCCACCCAATATCCATTGTCGCAAACGCGCCAATAGATGGTAATCTTTGAGCAGACCTCTTACCTTGACAACATTGAGCGCAGTGTGAAAGCAGTTCGAGATGACAGTATTAAACAACCGACCCGGAAAATGTACATGTGAAAGGCAACATGCCTACAAATTAACATTATTTAAACAAAAGAGGGTATCGTATCTTTTATCGGTGCTCTCGGTGTCCATCGGTGGTAATCAGTTTTTCTTTATTTGTTAGAAAGGTTATATCTCCCAGCACATTTGTGGCAATCTTTTTAATTTTGGCACAAACCTTGCATTAATGTAATCATTATTAAAACTTTTTTTCAATTTTAATAAATCCTCTTGTTTATCTGAAATTGGGGTTCGGTTCAAAGCTAAACCCCAATCTTTTTTTCTTAAATTTCCTATGATTCAAATGATTTTCGTGATTACTATGAGATGGAATGGAAGCCTTTTTTCCTAATCAAAAAATATTCAATTTATATGTATTTCATCTTAAATGAGACTTTCCACTTGACTCTGAAAGCTATCTAAAAAGAATGTTCAAAAAGGTAATAATATGGCTAGAAAATGTGTTGTAACAGGAAGAGGAACAGCTTATGGAAATGCTGTATCTCACTCTCATAAAAAAACCAGAAGAGTCTGGAAAGTAAATATCGTTAAAAAAAGCATCTTCTTAGAAGATGAAAACCGTTGGGTTTCTGTCAAAATTTCTACTCGTGCACTTAGAACTCTTCGCAAAAAAGGACTCAAATCCGCAATCAAAGACAACGGTGGTTCTTTAGCAGCATTAGCTCCTAAGAAATATGTTGGCTCAAAGAAGATTGCACCTAAAGCTAAAACAGCAGCTTAATTTACCTAACCCCAATCTTATTCTACTTGCCCAACGCTTACAGAGAATTGGGTTTGTGTAAAAGCATTGCCACGGAGACACAGAGTCACAGAGAAATGCGGTTTCTAGGTATTAAACTCAATGTCATTCGCTAAGGGTTATGACATAAAGCTCAAAAATTTATGCTTTTACACAACCCCCTACATGTTAGTATTCAATGATTACTGAAGATGCGGGGTTAGGTTCGAGATAATAAGCATATACTTATTTCAATCTTGACGTACTCTTCAAAAAATCTCCCATTTACTAACGAAGTAAACAAACGACTCAAAAAATATTTCGGAGAAGTTTCGTGCCCTCTTACTTATACAAAAGACTATGAACTTTGTATTGCAGTCATTTTATCAGCTCAATGCACAGACGAGCGGGTAAATACTGTTACCCCTATTCTATTTAAAACTTTCACAAGCCTAGAAGAATTTGCAAACGCAGAACTTTCTGAAATTGAAAAACTTATTTTCTCAACCGGATTTTACAAAAATAAAGCTAAGTCGATCAAAGGATTTGCCAACTTACTTTTAACCGAATACAATTCCAAACTTCCAAAAACCATTGAAGAGCTAACCAAACTTCCAGGTGTAGGGAGAAAAACTGCCAACGTTATTCTAAATGAAATCCACAAAATCTCAGAAGGAATTGTAGTCGATACCCACGTCAAACGAATTTCGAATGTATTAAAGCTTACCAAATCCAAAGACCCAGTGAAAATCGAAAAAGATTTAATGAAAAAAATAGACCCAAAATACTGGATGGATTTTTCTTTGTATTTAATATTTTTAGGTAGAAAGTTTTGCAAGGCTCATAAAACTGAATGCGAAGGCTGTCCCTTAAACGACATCTGCCCTTCTTCAAAGATAAAATAGGACATGAATATATTTATGAATTTATTATCTGATTTTGATTTAACACACAAACAAAAAATCTCTGTGCCTCTGTGTCTCAGTGGCAAACAACCATGAGCGAACCGAATTTAACAGGAATGGACTTAGTCACACAGCATATTGTGATGTCCAAAGAACTAAACGCACACGGAAATTTATTCGGCGGAATTATGCTTGCTTGGATAGATGAAGCAGCAGCGTTATACGCAATGGAAAAGATTGCTTATACAAATATTGTAACCGTTCACATGGATGATATTAATTTTAAATATCCAGGTAGAAACGGAGACATCATTCAGATTTATGCCGCCATCGAAAGGACAGGCAAATCGTCGTTAACCATTCGGACAACTTCGATTTCGATCAACAGCAAATCTAGAGACAGACACGAAGTAATCAACTGCAAGGTAACATTCGTTTGCCTCGACGCTGGCGGAAAACCATTTCCGTATTTTGAAATGTTAGGAAACTGATATGGCGATTTCTTTTCCTGTCTCCCCTGAAAAACAAACTCAATTAGCCGCTAGAATGGCAAAATTGCAAATCAAAGAATCCGATTTAGAAGAATCCTTCACACGCTCCGGCGGAAAAGGGGGACAGAACGTAAACAAAGTTTCTACTGCTGTTCACTTAAAACACAAACCTTCGGGAATTGAAGTAAAATGTTCCATTCATAGAACACAAGGGTTAAATCGCTATAAGGCGCGAGNNTTAGACGAATAGAAGAATTAAAATTAAAAGATTTAAACGACTACGGAGATGAGTAACATCCATGGAAAAAGAACAAGTAACACTAGAAGACGCAATCGAACACGGTTTAAAAGAAAATGAATTTGAAGAAATTCAAAAAATCCTTGGAAGAATACCCAACTCAACTGAGCTTGGAATTTTTTCTGGAATGTGGTCGGAGCACTGCTCTTATAAAAATTCCATTTTAAAATTAAAAACTCTTCCTACTGAGTCTACTCTCATGTTAACCACAACAGGTGAAGAAAACGCCGGTGCCCTAGACATTGGAGATGGACTAGGCGTAGTATTCAAAATCGAAAGCCATAACCACCCAACAGCAGTGGAACCCTACCAAGGTGCTGCAACGGGGGTAGGTGGTATTATGCGCGATATTTTTACGATGGGTGCTCGTCCGTTTATTTCTCTTAACTCATTACGATTTGGATTACCCGAAGTGAAACGAAATGAATACTTACTAAAACGCGCTGTAAAAGGAATTGCAGATTACGGCAATTCACTTGGTATCGCTGTGAGTGGTGGAGAACTTTTTTTCGATCAGTCATTTTCTAAAAATCCTTTGGTTAACGCAATGACAGTCGGACTTGTAAAGAAAAACGGAATGGCAAAAGCAACTACAGGGGGTAAGGTTGGTTATGCGGTATATATCGTTGGTGCCACCACAGGACGAGATGGAATTCACGGAGCTTCATTTGCCTCAAAAGACTTGAGCAAAGAAAGCGAAGAAAAAAAATCTGCTGTTCAGGTGGGAGATCCGTTTATGGAAAAACTACTCATGGAAGCAACCCTCGAAGCAATCGAAAAAGATTTACTCATCGGAATCCAAGACATGGGCGCTGCGGGCATATCTTGTTCTACCTCTGAAATGTCGGCTAAGGGCAACACGGGAATGGAAATCGACTTAGACAAAGTTCCTTTCCGAGAAACAGGAATGAACGCTTACGAAGCAATGCTTTCCGAAAGTCAGGAGCGAATGCTGGTTGTCCCCAAACAAGGCAAAGAAAAAGAACTAGTCGATATTTTCAAAAAATGGGATTTGAATGCAGTGGAAATCGGAGTTGTTACAGGAGACGGACTTTTAAGAGTAAAAAAAGACGGAAAAGTAAAAGCAGAAATTCCTTCTAATTCACTCGTGCTCGGTGGTGGTGCTCCGCGTTATGTGAGAGAAGAAAAAAGACCAAAGTATTTGGACGAAGTAGGCAAATTAGACTTATCCACTATAGAAGATTTGAAGGAAGGAAACGTCCCTGTAATATTAAATCAAATGATTTCCAATCTAAACATTTGCTCTCGTAAACCACTCTACGAACAGTATGACACCGATGTCGGACTTGTAAAAGTTACCGGACCAGGACTTGACGGTGGACTTGCACGAGTTCCTGGAACCAACAAAGGAATCGCTGTGGCTACTGATTGTAATTCGCGCTACACTTATCTCAATCCACACAAAGGGGCAATGTGGGCGGTCTGTGAGTCAGCACGTAACGTATTCGTAACCGGTGCCAAACCAATTGGAATTACGAATAATCTCAATTTTGCGAATCCTTATATTCCAGAAAACTATTATGTGTTCTCTGAGTGTGTAAAAGGAATTGGGGATGCATGTCGCTTCCTTAAACTTCCCGTAACAGGTGGAAATGTTTCGTTCTACAATGAATCTCCCGAAGGACCAGTCTTCCCTACTCCTACAATTGGAATGGTGGGAGTGATTGAAGATATTTCCAATCATATCAAAAACTATTTCACAAGTCCAAATGAACAGATTGCTGTAATTGGTAGATTTAAGCCCACACTTGGAGGAAGTGAATACCTAAAAGAAATCCACGGACTCACCAAAGGAGAAATTCCAGAGCTTTCCTTAGAAGACGAACTCAATTTACAAAACCTAGTTTTAGAATTAAACGAAAGTAAACTTCTATTATCCGCAAAAGATTTATCTCTCGGTGGGTTGTTAGTTGCTATTTGTAAATCGGCTTTTCCTAAAAAAATTGGTGTTACATTAGATTTATCTAATATTAACAAAACTCGATTAGATGAAACTCTATTCGGAGAAACTTCTGCTTCTGTATTAATTTCTTATTTACCAGAGAACGTTGATAAAATTAAAACACTCTGCGGCAAACACAAATTAGACTTTTACTTTGTCGGAAACACTTCAAAGGAAAGTGAAATTACAGAAAAGAAATTAGGAAAAATAACAAACCTAATTTCCTTAGAAGAAAAATATGAATCTGGATTGGTTAAAATTTTTGAATAGAAGAAAGTTTCTGTCTAGTTGTATTTTGCTATTACAATCTTTTCTTTTAACAGCCTGCTTTTACTCAATGAGCGGCTGTACATCAGGTGAAAATAGGAAAGTCATTTCTTCAGGACTAGATGCGGATTACTTAGTGTTAAACGAAAAGATTTTACTAAACTTCTTTGGAAGCCCAGATGAAAAAGATTGGGCTATCAAAACTTTAGAAAAACGTTGTATAGATGAATCTGATTCACATGCTTGTTATAACTTAGCTACTCATTTATTTTCTTTGAAAGATTTTACTCGCGCAATGAAATTTTCTGAAAAATCAATTTTGTTCAATCCCACGGACTCTCTATATATGGAAATGTATAGACAGTCCGTCATCGAAGCAAATAAGTTAGAAATTGCAAACAAAAACAAACTCCCATCCTCAGAGCCTGCTTACCTTTACACAAAATTAGAATTAGATTGTAGAAATAAAAAAATAGACTCAGCCTTAGAAACTACAGTCGAACTAATTTCTAAAAATATTTTGAGCACTGAAACAATTCAAAATGGATTTCTAAAAGAATGCCTGACAGAAAAAATGATTTCAGAGTTAAGTCAAAAAGCGCAAAGAAATAAAGTCAATTTTGCAAATCAATACTATGTAGAAAAAAATAAATCGAATCTTTTTTATTCCATTTGGGATACTTCTTATTTAACCAAACGTAAACCAATAGAAACAGAAGAAGAACTAAAGCATAAGTTAACCATTTACTGGAGAGATTTCCGAAAAGCAGTTGCCGCAAAGAATGAAAAGTTAGCAAGGAAAACTCTAAGTGAATTTGTAAAAGAATTAACGCAAGAAAAAGCTTCCGCCAAACAAGATACAAATCTATACTTAGCTATTGAACGAGCAGCCAAACTTTTAATTGAACAAGATGATTTTTTCGCCAAGTATAAAAATTTAGCAGATGAACTCTGACTTTGTTTAAAGTCTTGACCAACAAAAATAATTCTGCATTCTAATCTTATTTTGCAAGCACAAACCCCAAAAATGAATTTAAGAGTAAAGATTTTAATAGGCTCACTAATACTAAGTCTGATTGTGAGTGTTTCACTTGCTTATACATCCTTTCGGATTTTGCAAAATGAGCTGTATGAGGAATATAGAGACAGACTGATTCATACTTCCAATCTAGGTTCTCAATTACTAGACCAAGATTCACTACACTTTTTACTTTCTAATTTAAAAGAAGATTTATCAGAAGAAAAAGTTGATACAATACAAAAATCAAAAGAATTTAAAGAAATTTACGAAGCATTAAATTCTCTTCGAAATTCAAAACCCAATCTAATTCAATTTGTGTATATTTGGGTTAAGACTGATAATCCAGAAGAAGTTTTATACCTAGCCGATGCAGATGTTTTGCATTTATTAGAAAAAAAAGCAAAGGGCGAGTCAGTAGAAGATATTTCAACCTTTGGGAGTAAATACGATATAGCCCCATTTCCAGAAGCTAGAAAAACTTTTGAGCAAAATGTATCACTAGTCGAAAAAGAATATCGTTTAGATGTTGAATTCAACACCTATTCCATTTCTGGTTACTCCCCAATCCTAGACAAAAAAACAGGCAAACAATTAGCAGTTCTAGGCGTAGACATGACTGATATAAATATCAGAGAAGCATTAAAAAAATCTACTTTGGTATCAGCAGTCATTGGAATTATCACTGTTATCCTCACATCTCTTTCCTCCTTGTTATTAGGAAATATGTTCGTAAAACCAATTCTCGAATTAAACAAAGTAGTTTTACAATTTGGTGCAAAAGATTTTTCTGCTAGATCAAAAATTCAATCTAGTGACGAAGTGGGGTTACTCTCGAATAACTTCAATCATATGGCAGAAACCATTGTGGATTACGATATAAAAATCAACGAACTCTTAAATTCGATGAGGAGATTCGTTCCATTTGAATTTTTAAACTTTCTAGACAAAAAAAGTATTACAGAAATTTCTTTAGGCGACCAAGTAAACCAAGAAATGACTGTGTTTTTTTCTGATATTCGTTCTTTTACAAAACTCAGTGAATCCATGACTCCAAGAGAAACTTTTAACTTTATCAATTCCTATTTAAAAAGAATGGGTCCACTCATCCGAGAAAACAAAGGTTTTATAGATAAATACATTGGTGACTCCATCATGGCAATTTTTCCGACTGATCCCGATTATGCGCTACTAGCTGGAATTAGTATTCGTAAAGAATTAGTTCTATACAATTCCCAACGTCTATCGTATGGTTATCCACCCATTCATATTGGAATTGGAATTCACACCGGCAACTTGATGTTAGGCACAATTGGTGAATCACAGAGAATGGATACAACTGTAATTGCAGACTCGGTGAACCTTGCATCACGCATAGAAGGTCTGACCAAATTTTACGGAGTCACAACGATCATCACAGAAATTACAAAATCAAAGCTAAAAAATCCAGATCAATTTAATATGAGATTTATTGGACTTGTGCAAGTAGTTGGCAAAGAAGAATCAGTTCCCATCTATGAAGTTTATGACGGAGACGACGAAAAAACCTTTGAATTTAAACATCGAACAACACCTAAGTTTGAAGAAGCGATGCAATATTATATTGAAGGCAAATTAAAAGAATCCCATAAACTAATAAAAGAAATCTATCTAGAAAATATTTTGGACAAACCCTCCGAAGTTTATCTTCGAAAAATTAAATACCTCTACAAACACGGCTTACCAGCAGACTGGAAAGGCGTAGATAGGATGCTTAGTAAATAAGGTTTAAAGATTACCACCGATGGACACCGAGAGCACCGATAAAAGATACGATTTTAGTTTTAGATCTTCGAGGGTATTAAAATGCAGAGAATAAAAAAATTAATTGAGCTAATAATATTTAACGGCATAGATAAAGACACAGACCCTTATCATAAAAATTATTTAATTGTAAAAAATCTCATCACATATATGGGATTTTTAAGTGGAGTGATTTTATATTTCATCGGAAGAAACCAAAACTACATTATCTGGGAGATTGGATTATATTTTTATATACTAATGAATGTCAGTTTAATTTTTCTCAATTTTTATAAAAAACATACAATCTCGATTTATATCATATTTATTTTGAATAATCTAGCTATAAGTTTTTTTTCCATTGCACTTGGTAAAAATTCAGGGTTCGATAATTATCTATTTTCTTTTCCTATGATTTCCTATTTTTTTATTCCATTTGAAAAATTGAAAACTCTCATTTTTTCAACTGCTCTAAGTGTTTTTTGTTATATAGCCTTGGTTTACTTCCACAAAAATTTTCCTAGTTTGTACACTTTAGAAATTAGTACGATCAATTTATTCTATTACTTTAATTCATTCAATATATTTTTTCTTCTAATTATCTACGGATTCTACTTTAATTTTATTTTGGATCAAACAAAGAAAGAACTTCGCGTTGAAAAAATAAAAACTGATTCTTTGCTTTTAAATATACTTCCAAAATCCATTGCAGATGATCTAAAACATTTTGGAAAAACAAATCCAAAAAAATACGAAAACGTTACAGTTTTATTTACTGATTTTGCTGGGTTCACAAAAATCGCAAATACAATGAGTCCAGAGGAACTTGTGAAAGAGTTAGACAATTGTTTTTCCTACTTCGATCAAGTTACTAAAAAATACAATTTGGAAAAGATCAAAACGATCGGAGATTCCTACATGATTTGTGGTGGAATTCCTATTTCCAATAAAACTCATCCGATAGACGCAATACTTGCGGCATTAGAAATTCAAGCCTTCATGAATCAGATGAAAGAAATTAAATCAAATCTGAATCTAGAATTTTGGGAACTTCGATTGGGAATTAACACCGGTCCTTTGGTTGCCGGTGTGATAGGAGAAATGAAGTTTGTATATGATGTTTTTGGTGATACTGTAAATACTGCAAGTAGAATGGAATCATCAGGAGAAATTGGAAAAATTAATATCGCAAAGTCAACCTATGAATATGTGAAAGATTTTTTCGAATGTGAATTCAGAGGATTCATACAAGCGAAAAACAAAGGACAAATCGAAATGTATTTCGTAAAAGGTATAAAAGGTAATTTATCATTGAATTCTGACGGAAAAATTCCTAACGAAGAATTTAAGAAAAAATATTTAGAATACCAAACATAAATCCGTATTTATCGGTGTTCTCGGTGTCCATCGGTGGTATTCTTTTATTTTTTTCTTCTATAAACTCAAAGCTTTCATGTAAACCTTCACTGCATTTTCCATTCCATGAAGTAGTGCGTAGGACATGAGGCGATGACCAATGGATACTTCGCGTAAGCCGCTGAGCTTTTTAAATATGGCTAAATTCTTTTCGTCTAAGTCATGACCTGCATTTACTCCAAGACCAAGCTTCGTTGCGGCTAATGCGGCTTTTTCGTAAGAAAGAAAAGACTCTGCTCCTTTTGCTGAATCAAACGCTTCTGCAAAAGGTCCAGTATAAAGTTCGATTCTATCTGCTTCAATTTGTTTCGCATAATTCATATTCGCCACGTCAGTCTCAAGAAAGAGTGAAACACGAACACCGGCTGCTTTGATTTTTTGAATCATTGGATAAAGAGCTTCTCCTTCCCTTTTTAAATCAAACCCATGATCGGATGTAATTTCCCCTTCTCGAACCGGCACTAACGTCGCTTGCGTCGGACGATTCTCGAGGATAATATCAAAAAAACGCTCATCCGGTGCACCCTCGATATTGTATTCGACTTTTTTAGAATACTCTTTGTTGTATTCAGTGATAAACTTTTTTAAATCAGAGGTATCTTTGCGGGTAATATGCCGTTCATCAGATCTCGGATGAACAGTGATTCCCTGAGCACCACTATCCATAATAACTTTTGTATATTGCAGCAAATTAGGAATATCCCCACCTCTAGAATTTCGAAGAGTTGCAATTTTATTTACATTTACGCTAAGAGAAATCATGATTAGTCCTTTCTACAAAATTTTAAAATTTCTGGTTTTAGTTTTTCTACATCTTCCTTTCCCATTTCATAACACTCCTTCACAGCGACAGGATCCGTGTAATCAAAAGAAGAAATAGGAAGTTTACGAGAAGGTTTGATTAAAAAAGTGCTTTCAAGTAAAGCTCTGTCCTTTCCAAAGATAGTTGTATCTTCATAATAAATGCCAATCTTTTTCGATTTTTTAGAGAATTTTTCTAGGAGTAAATTATTGGTTAGCCCACCATCCAAAAAATAAACTTTACTATTATTCTGAAAAGATACGACAGGCGGAATAGAAGAAGAATTTAAAATGATACTTTCTACAATTTCAGGAGACTTTAAATCTTTATTGGTATAGATAATAGACTGCATGTTCCAACGTTCCATAATTTTACTAACGCGGTTACAAGGAATTCCCCGCTCTTTATCATTTTCATCTAGGAGATAAGCACGAGTAGTCTCTGTTACAAGTTTTGCAATATCCCAGTAGTGGTTGATTCCCGATTTTTTAGGGATTGCTTGTACGGTTCCGATATATATTTTCACTTTGGACTTTCGGACTTTTTCCAAATTCATACCATGACGAATCAATCTACGATAAATATTTTCGTGCGGAAAAGGACTCTTACCCTGAAATAAACTCATCACTTGAAAATTTGAATTATTTCTTTTGGTAAGTTCGGTAAAATACTCAATCGACTCATCTTCTGTCTCAGAAAGAATTCCAAGAGCCATGGCGGCTCCAGCACTCACGCCTGAAATTTCCTTTAACTGCACACCCCACTTGCGAAGTTTATAACCAATAGCCATTCCATAGAGCGCCTTACAACCACCACCCGCTATCGCGAGACTAACTTCATACTCAGCTTTTTTCTTAACAGGAACAATTTTTTTGATAAGAGGTTTTAGTTTTTTTTTCTTAGATGAATTTTTCATAGCTCACTCACCAACATCATATAAAACCATTTCATTGTAAAGGAATAAAGATTGTCAAGGCTTACTCTAATACGATTATGACATAGGGTAATTTGGGTGTTGCGGCGACATGGGTTGAATATATTCAACCCCTACATATTAAAACGCCGCCGCGCTCTCACTATGGTCATGTTTTTTCAAGAAGATAAAAAAACATGACCCCGTTCGATCGCTAACACTCGGAAAAGAAAAATCTAAATTATGAATCTAATATCAGTCGATAAACTCTCAAAAAAAGCAGGCGAAAAGGAACTTTTTCGTGAATTAACGTTCGGATTAAACGAAGGGGAAAAAATTGCCATCATCGGAATCAATGGCTCAGGTAAATCCACTTTCTTAAAAATGGTAAAAGATTTAGAAGAAGCAGACGGAGGGGCTATTTACAAAAACCGCGCTCTGAAAATTTCTTCTCTCGAACAAAATCCTCCCTTTAATCCAGAAGATTCCATCTTAGAGCATATCTTCAAAGGAAAAAGTAAGGCACTAACGCTTATTAAACGCTACGAAGAAATTTCCGAAAAAATGGAAACCGATTCGAGTGATAAGTTAGAAAAAGAATTCCACGACATCATGGAAGAAATGGACAATGCAAACGCTTGGGAATACGAAGACCAAATAAAATCTATACTCAATGAACTTGGGATTTCAGGGTTAAATCGTCGTATGTCGGAACTTTCCGGTGGGATGTTAAAAAAAGTAGAACTAGTCCAGACTCTAATCGACGATGCCAATCTTTTGATATTAGATGAGCCGACAAACCATTTAGACGTAGAAACAATTCTCTGGTTAGAAAACTATTTAATCAAAATGGACAAAGCACTTTTGCTTGTTACCCACGACCGTTATTTCCTAGATCTAGTTGTGGATAAAATTTTAGAAATTGCCCTTCCCCAGTCTACACTCTTTGAAGGGAACTACAACTATTATCTCGAGAAAAAAGTAGAAATGGACGAAGCGGCGGCGCGAAAAGAAGCAAAGGCGGAAAGTTTTTTACGAGTAGAATTAGAATGGCTCAGACGTCAGCCGAAAGCACGGGGCACAAAACAAAAAGCGAGAACCGACAAAATCATAGGCGTAGTCAACCGAGAAAAAATCGCCGAACAAGAAACATTTACTTTCAAAGTAGATCCCAAAAAAGTGGGCAAAAAAATCTTAGAAATAAACAATATCACAAAAGCGTTTAATGACCGTAAGCTCATAGATAAATTTTCTTACACGTTCAAACACTACGAAAGACTCGGAATCGTAGGACCAAACGGCGCCGGCAAATCGACATTACTCAACATCTTAACTGGAAAGTTAACACCTGACTCAGGCTCTGTTAGCCCCGGTATCAATACAAAATTCGGCTACTTCGACCAAAACAATATGGAACTCAAACAATCCATGCGTGTTCTAGAATACATTCAAAAAACTGCCGGCGAATACATATTACTCGAAGATGGAAATCGCCTNNTACCTAGTGCAGATACTCATGCATAACCCCAACTTCCTAATTTTAGATGAGCCTACAAACGACTTCGACATCAAAACTCTTTCTATTCTAGAAGAATTTTTATTAGACTTTCCTGGGTGTGTTTTAACCGTTTCCCACGATAGATACTTCATGGATAGAGTAGCAAATCACTTGCTCATATTCGATGGAAAAGGAAACATAAATCTATTTTCTGGAAGTTATACAGAGTATTTGACCCAACAAAAATCAGACTCAAAACAAAAGCCTGTCCTTCAGCAAATGAATCAACCAACACCAGAGCCAACGCCTACTCCGGTTACTCCTGATAAACCGCAAGGAAAAAAACTTTCTTTTAAAGAAGAAAAAGAATTAAAATCTCTCGAAAAAGAAATCGAAAACTTAGAAAAAGAAAAAGCTAAGATCCAAGAAGACCTAATCACCTTTCATTCNNAAGTTTAAGAGATGGGAAGAGCTTGGGGGATGATTTTGAATGAAGAATAGGGAATACTCGGAGGTCGTAATCTATTCTACCTTTAAGAAGATCAATCACTGCCTATTGACATAAATATTCTCCGATATTACTTTTTCTGCATTCCCAATTTAACTTGCAATTTTTTACATATATAAATATTCTATGGTTATTATGGATATTAAAGAGCATATCAGTAGAGACCCCAAAATCATGTTTGGTAAACCTGTAATAAAAGGCACCAGAATCCCTGTAGATTTAATCCTTGAAAAACTTGCGATGGGTGAGACCTTTGAACAATTGCTTTTAGCCTACCCGAGAATTAATCAGTCATCTATAAATGCATGTTTACTTTATGCTTCTCTTCTAATAAAAAATGAATTAGTATATTCGGCAGCTTAAATGAATTTTGTAGCAGATGAGAGTGTCGATGCTGCCATTGTTCGTATTCTGAGAGAGAATCAATTCGAAGTAATTTCTATTTCAGAATCTTTCTTTGGAAAGCCTGATGATGTTGTTCTTGAAATCGCTGTTCAGGAACAAGCTTTACTCTTAACAGAAGACAAAGACTTTGGCGAATTAGTTTTCCGATTGCAAAAACAAAATCATGGTGTAATTTTAATTCGCCTAAGCGGTTTACCTAGCGAAACCAAAGCTTCGATTGTATTAAGATCAATTCAAGAAAACTTAGAGCAAATGCGTCATGCTTTTAGCGTAATCGATTATAATTTTGTACGAATTCGAAAACCATTCTAGATGCCGTCTTTGAAAATTACGTAAACGGATTTCCCTATGAAAAAAATTACCCTACTCTTATTCTTTCTACTCACTCTATTTCAATGCGCTCCACCGGCTAATCAAAAGAAACCTCCTGTTGCGGTTAAAGGTGTGTTGGATTTACGTCCCTCTGCTACTCTCGGGAACCAAGGATGGGATTTTGAGAAGGGTGGCATTGTTAGCCTCGATGGAGAATGGGAATTTTACTGGGAAGAGTTTTTAGATCCAACAAACGTCGTAGGGGCTGAATATATTCAGCCCTTACACGAAAAAATCAATTATATCTCCGTTCCAAATTCCTGGAATGGTCATAATGTTTCGTCTGACGGTGATATTCCGAAAATCATTGATGGGGACGGACATGCTACTTATAGGTTAAGATTTTTAACAAAACAAACTTCGGATTTATCTATCCAACTTCCGACAATGGGAACTGCCTATAAACTTTTTATCAATGGAAAACTAATTACAACTGTGGGTCAAATTGGAATTACCCCCGAAGAATCCAAACCGGACTATAAGGTGCAAGTTGTGCGAATACCGGAAGTTATCTCAGGAGAATATGAATTCATCTTTCATATCTCTAATTTTAATTACAAACAAGGTGGAATTTGGTATCCAATTCCGATCGGGCTTGATAGGGATATTGTAAAAGAAAGAGAGAAGAATTTATTTGTCGATATATTTTTAGCTGGTTCCCTTCTGATTATGGGGCTTTACCATTTGGGGCTATTTTCTGTTAAGCGAAAAGATAGCTCCGCACTTTGGTTCGGTTTGATTTGTATTTTAGTTTCGATAAGAACACTTCTCACCGGTGAATTTTATCTTTATACCCTATTTCCTAATTTTCCTTTTAATTTAGGAGTTAAGTTAGAATATTTGGCATTTTACCTTGGAATTCCATTTTTTATTTTATATCTACGAGAAATATTTCCAGAAGATTCTCCCAAATTTCCTATCTTAGTTATCCAAATATCCTCTTACTTATTGCTAATACCTGTTGTCTTTTTTCCACCTAGGATTTTTACACACACGGTTTTGGCAATGGAGCTAATCGCTATTATTTCTATTCTATTTGGTGTTTATATATTTATTCGTGCTATTTCCAAAGGACGAGAGGGAGCAAAATCGTTCTTAGCCGGTTCTATATTTTTAATCTTTGCAATGATAAATGATATACTACATACAAACCTAATTATTTACACAGGATTTTATACTCCGACAGGATTATTTATATTTATATTTTCGCAAGCGTTCCTACTTTCTGCCCGTTTCGCAAAAGCATTTACGCAAGTAGAAGATCTTTCCGAAAACTTAGAGCGTAAAGTAATCGAGCGCACAGAGCAATTAAACCAAGCAAATAAAACCATAGAAGTCGCCTTACAAAAATCTGACAAGTTACTCTTAAATATCCTCCCGGAAGAAGTAGCAGAAGAGTTAAAAGAAAAAGGACTAGTTACACCCGTTCTTTTTGAAAGCACAAGCATAATGTTTACAGACTTCAAAGGTTTCACTCAAATAGCCGAAGGTATGACTCCGCAAGAATTAATCAAAGAGCTAGATGATTGTTTTTCCCAATTTGATAGAATTACAGAAAGATATAATCTAGAGAAATTAAAAACAATCGGCGATAGCTATATGTGCGCAGGTGGCATACCGAAAGTAAACGCTACTCATGCAATTGATTCCTGCCTTGCTGCACTAGAAATTCAATCTTTTATGAATCAAATGAAAGCACTCAAACAGGAAATCAAAGTTCCCTACTGGGAGTTACGCCTTGGTATCCACTCAGGTCCTGTAATGGCTGGTGTTGTGGGTGAAAAGAAATTCGCTTACGACATCTGGGGAGATACTGTCAACACAGCAAGTCGAATGGAGTCGAGTGGAACTGCGGGAAGGATTAATATCTCTTATGCGACGTATGAACATGTAAAGGATTTCTTTGAATGCGAGTATCGCGGTGAAGTATCTGCAAAGAATAAAGGAAAAGTTAAGATGTATTATTTGAATCGGATTAACAAAGAGTATTCGAAAGATGAACTTGGACTTGTTCCAAATGAAAAATTTTGGTCAACAATTCACGCTAAATAGAAACAGGAAAAAAATCTGATGAGTAATATTTCCTATACCAAAAATTTTTTCTACCTAGTTACACTTCTTACTTCCTGTGTTACCTATCCTCCTGTGATAGAAAAAGAAATTCCAGTTATAGAGCATTTAGCAAAACAAGATCAAATTAAAGAATGGATTCGTGCTGATTGCGGTAGTTGCCATACCTCAGCTCTTTCAACTGCCAACAAAAAAGCATTACAAGTCTTCGATTTAAAATTTACGGATTGGATGAGTCGCATGAATCAAAAACAATTGGAGAAAACATTTATTGAGCGACTAGGTAGAACAGTAAAAGAACAAGATAGACAAATTGTCTCAGAAACACTTGGGGCTGAACTTTATAGAAGAAATAGAAGCAAGCCCATGTAAAACTTACTTCTTCTCCAAATAAATTAAGGTTTAAATAAAGTAACATCGTATGTGTAATCTTTCGTAGTGGTTTCAATAGTTACCCCTGTAATATTTACTCTATAGGTAACGTCAGTTGTATTCGTTGTACTAATTCCTGATGGAATCCAAACTACAGTATTATCTCCATAGCCATTAGAAATTGGCTCGCGGGTTAAAGTAATATTAGCCCCAGTAGAATTAGTCATTGTAATTGTAGCATTTGAAAAATTTGCACTTTGGTTTGGAATTGAAAATGACCACCTTGCAAATGCGAGAGTATTTGGGACAAATCCTTTTGGAGGCCAAGATACAAATTCCGGTAAATTCAAAGTATTCCCTTTTGAATAACCAATAACCCAAATAGCATTTGGACTAGTCGTAGAACCATGTCCTACTCTATCTAGCTTTGAATATAAAAGCCATCTTCTATGACCGACTGCCGCATTGTTAGAGCCAGAGTCTTGTATGTAGGCAGTCACAGATCCGCTCGCTTGCGTTCCAAAGGCTAAGTTAGATTTGCCGGCGGCTTCTGCCCCACCAGATGTATAACATGTCATTGTGCTAGTTGGAGTATGAGTTAAAGTGTTGTTAGCCAACATAATAAGAGCGGCTTCTTGGGCTTTACTTTGGACAGAGCTATCAATCGTAATTAAATCAGGAAGACCTGTTTGTCTTCGAAAATAATTGATTCGCATAGCAACTTTAGAATCTGCATCAGAAGAAACAGTGCCCGCATTACAACCAGAAGTGGATCCCGTCCATCCAAGATTGGAAGAAGTCACGTTTGATCCTAAATAGTAAGTATTATAATCCTCTAATACTTGCTGTTTGGTTCGACTTGTGCTACTTGTGTTATTCGTACTACCGATTGTATTAGATGTGTTTTGGCTAGTGGTTAAAGCGGCTAATGCCAATATACTTGTATTGTCTTTTTTCTTTTCTTCCAAACCTAAATTCTGGCAATTAATGTAAAGAAGTAGTATAAGAACTATTAAAGTTTTTTGTATAAGTTTCATGTTCATCTCCTGATGCTAACTCACTTTACACAACAGCATGGTTTAGAGCAATAGTTTTTTAGAATATATACTGATAGAGCGAGTGAAAAAATTATACTTCTATGCAGAACAAGGATCAGTGCTATCAGAAAATCGATGATCAAATCCTTCTACTTCTAAAATACCATCCTTAAATTTAACTTTCTGTTTACTCTGTGGAAAATTTAACTTTGATTTATTAAACTTAAGCCAGAAAAATTCTCCCTCCCAGCTATAAGTTCCGGTTGCTTCATCCCATTCTAAATTTGCGGTGCTATTCTCCAAATTTATTTTGCGATAAATAAATTTGCCATTAGCCTTAAAAATAAATTTATCCACAGGACCGTAAGCTCCGGGGCTCGGACCATACCAAGTTACTTTTTCTAAAATTTCTTTATTCGATAGACCTGCAATTTTATAAAAACTATAATTACTTTTTAAAATTTCGAGATCAGAATCTTTCAGCATCTTAGATTTATAATAGGAGTCTTCCTTAGTAGCAATAGACAGGTGAAAAAATACTTTATCTATAAGTTCCATATTAGTGCAAAAATCTTTCTGAATCATAAGCGAATAAGTACAAGCAAGATTATAATTTGCTTTTGCATCCCTCTCGGAAATTTTCAATGACTCTTGAAAATAAGATACAGCTTTTTCAAATTCCTTTTTATAAATTGCATTCACACCCTTTTTGTTTAGTTCGCTTAAGGAATCAGATAAAATAGGTGTAATCAAAAGTAAAAAAATTGGAAGGATTAATTTCATATATCAATTCTATTTATTATTTGAAAGGACTAGGTCAATCCGAATTTATTTCACTCACCTTACGCAAGATGAGCGCCAGGGTTCTCACGCTGAATGGAGGATTGGCACCTAACGGTGGGTTCGCTGCCGCGGGCTATTTATTTCGCTAAAGCTTTTAATTCATTAGCATTTTCTAATATTTTAAAAATTCTTCTCCTTTCATTAATTTACCAATTTTGCGTAAGGTCAGTTAGTAAATAGAAATTGACAAAACCGTTTTTGCTTTCACAATCTAAACAGGAGCAACGCCCATGAATAAAAAAATCCTACTACTACTCTTCCTCACAACCATCGCCTGCTCTGCAAAAACAGAAAAGCCGATTCCCGAAAAACAACTAGAAGGCTGGGCGGGTAATCCTAATAATCCGAACGAGAAACCGTTTGATTATTATTAAATGAGATCAAAGGGAAGAGGGAATGAAAAAGCCTTTAATAAAAAATATGGAAATGTGCTATATAAAACTTGCATTGATTCTGCGACATTAACGGTGAAAGGAGATTTAATTGGGAAAATAATTAATGATATTGTGCCAAGTAGATCCTCTCCAAGCGGTCAACTTTATCCACCGCCCCCAATACAAAAATTGCAAAGCATTGATGATATGACTAAGGCTGACATTGCTTCTCAAACTAAGCTAGATTCATTTGATGTAACAAATCTAGTTGCTTTTTCAGGAACAAGTATATGCGAGAGCGAGAGACTTAATACATTTTTATGTGAATTAGCTGGTCTGCAAGGCGTATGGACAAAGAACTGTATGCCTTTAGCGATTCCGGTTCCAGGTTTTCCATATTCTGAATGGAAAGAATGTGAATGTATAGTTTATGTTCGCATAGAGGGAGGGAGAGAAAGGGTGGTCAAAGACCTCGAACAAAGGGATGATGTGAATTAACTACTCGTTATAAGATTAACCGATTCACGAATAAAGGTTAATTTTAATTTACCGCTAAAGCTCTTCTGCTCCGAGCGAAAGGGATCGAACGGCGTCAATAATTTGTATAATTCATAACGTAGGGGTTGAATAAATTCAACCCGAATACATTCAACCCATCTATAAAATAAAGCACAAATTATTGACGATAGAGAGAGCCCGGTCGGCTGTTGTGCAATGTAAAGACGCACGGCCGTGCGTCTCTACAACGATGTAACGCCGATTCGCCCCAACCTCCCATTCTCTGTGCCTCAGTGACTCCGTGGCAAATCCCCATAACCCTCAGGACATAAAAAAACCGAGCTTTTTAGGGCTCGGCAAGAAACATCACGGAGATTTATAACGAGATAAACCTAGATTTTCTATCTTAGAAGTTGCAAAACGTTTTGAGACTTTTGGTTAGCCTGAGCTAACATCGCCGTTCCAGCTTGAGTCAAGATTTGGTATCTGGTAAGGCTAGTCATTTGCTCAGCCATATCAGTATCTCTAATTCTAGATTCAGCAGCTTGAATGTTTTCGTAACCATTCATTAAGCCTTTAGCAGCGTGCTCTAATCTGTTTTGGTAAGCACCGAGGTCAGCTCTTTGTTTAGAAATCATTTTAAGAGCGTCATCAGCTAGACCGATAACAGAGTTTGCTTTACTAAGTGTTGAAAGAGAAATGAATGTCAATACAGTTGGGTTTCTTAAACCTAAAGCTGCAGTTGTCATTGTTTCGATATATACTCTTTCTCTTTGGTGCATGTTAGCCCCAATATGGAACCACATACTTGCAGATGGATTGAGTCTTGAAAAAGCTCCAGTCATAAGTTTCATCTTGTTAAACTCAGCTTGAGAAGCAATTCTATCAATTTCATCAACTAGTTGAGAAACCTCAACTTGGATTTGCTGTCTGTCTTCTTCGGTATAAATACCGTTAGCCGCTTGAACAGCTAGTACTCTAATTCTTTGAACGATTTCTTGAGTTTCTTGTAACCAACCCTCAGTTGTTTGAAT
>DDBL01000115.1 GCA_002333425.1 Leptospiraceae bacterium UBA2033 | reverse complement strand
ACGTTGTGCGGACATTTTAGACTTGACCTTGTTTTTCTAGGGACTAATGCTCGGACTTTACCGCACTAGGTTTCCTCGACGTCCTGTCTCGGAAAGATGCAAAGTAATTATATTTTAAGAGAGGGATTAATTACTAAATTAAGAAACGAAAGACAAACAGATTTTTTTATTGGTAAACTCTTAGATTTGTCTAAAATAAAATATGCCCCAAATGGAAGTAATATTAAAGAACTACATGAAACAGCTTCTAAAATAGTAGTAGAAAAAAACATGATTTTTTCTAAGGTGGATTTATGTCCCAACAAGTCGAAGCCACATTTAAAAACCTACTCGAAGAATTATTTCAATTAGATAAACCAGATTTAGATTTTGGAATCTACCGCATTCTAAATCTAAAAAGTAAAGAAGTTAGAAATTTTCTAGATACCGAGCTAAAAGAGAAAATAGACTCTGCGTGTAGTAAGGTTTCCGGCGAAAAGAAATCGGACATCAAAGCAGAGATTGGAAAAGTAGAAAAATACTTTTTAGATAATTTCGGAACGGGTTACGAGTCATTATCTGCTGAACTAAAAAACAATACAGCAAAAGTCTTTCAGGAAAACAAAGAACTCTATCTGAATTTAAAATCCAAACTAGAAGCAGTCCTTGCGGCAGAAGATTTAAAACCAAATATATATAACGATCTCTATAAATTCTTTAATCGCTATTATGAAGGCGGAGACTTCCTAACCCAACCACGCGCGGGGGATAATACGTATATGATTCCCTACAATGGAGAAGAAGTCAAACTCCACTGGGCAACATCAGACCAATACTATATTAAAACAGGTGAGAACTTCAAAAGCTATATTTTTCATAGTGGCGAAGAAAATCCCTCGGAGCGGATAACAGTAGAATTCGCACTAGTAGAAGTAGATACTGGAATGAATAATAATAAGTCCGAAAAAGGCAGATGCTTTGTGCCTGCGGAAAATTACTTTAACTGGAACAAAGAAATTGGCAAATTAGTATTAAACTTTCACTACAAACAACCGACGGATGCCGAAAAAGAAAAATGGGGCGACAAACAATGCGTAGCCACAGAAAATAAAGGAATCAACGAAAAATTCCTATTAGATTTGCAAAAGAAATTAGAAGAACTTGGCGCTGATTCAAATTCTAAAACACAAGCTCTCTTAAAATTCTGGGAGCGCAAAACAAAGAAATCCACTCGCAAGAATGGAAACAAACAAGAAAATACTATTCGAGATTTTGAATACCATCTAAATCGCTACACAACCGTAAACAAATTCGATTACTTCATTCACAAAGACCTAGCCGGTTTCTTAAAAAAAGAATTGGATTACTTTATCAAACACGAAGTATTCAGTCTCCAGTTCTTGACCACAGGCTTTTCGGATGTAGAAGCGCAAAAATCCATCGAGAGAAATGTGCTTCGTGCAAAAGTCATTTACGATATAGCTACGTACATAATCGAATTTCTAGGAGAGCTAGAAGAATTTCAAAAACGACTCTTTGAAAAAAAGAAATTTGTAGTTCAAAGTGATTACTGCATTACGCTCAACTTAATTAGTAAATCGGATACTTCTATTTATGCGGAAGTAATTAAATTCATCACGAAAGATACAAAACAAATCGCAGAATGGGCGAGTCTTGGTTTTCTTGAAAAAGAAAATCCACTTTCCGCTTTTCAAAACCTAAAAGACTCTCTCAAAGAAAGACTCCCTCTGGATACCGCCCATCTTCCGCACGCTCTCAAATGGAAGCTACTTGCGAGTATCCCCAATCTCGATCAGCAGACAGAAGGCTTACTGATTAAATCGGAAAACTTTCAAGCTTTGAATCTATTGCAAGCAAAGTATAAGGAAAAAGTGCAGTGCGTATATATCGATCCGCCTTATAATACGGGACCATCAGAAATTATTTATAAGAATGAGTATAAACATTCAAGTTGGTTAACACTAATGGATGGTGGTTTTTCACTATCGAAGAAGTTGTTAGCGGACGACGGCGGTATTAGTATCGCAATCGATGATAATGAACTCGATAGAATTAGCTTACTAATTCAATATAGGTTTGCCAATTATATAAGTCAAAAAGTCATCGTAAATCATTACCCCGGATCGGGGACTGGAAGAACAAATGTATCACGCACACATGAATACAATATTTTTGTTATTCCTGACAGAGAGGATATGATTGTAGGTAAGAAAACTGCTGGAGGGTATCGTGAAAGAGGATTTAGACGCGCGGGAACTGGGGAAAATAATTATAGGACGGGACGACCTAATAGCTTTTTTGCAATTCTAATTGACCCGAAAGAGCATAAAATAAAAGGCATCGAAAAACCACCTGAGAATACTTATAGCCTAGAAAAAACAAAAGAAGGTTTGGAGAGAATCTATCCAATAGGTGATGATGGCGCAGAAAGAGTATGGAGTTTAAGTTACGAAGGAACGGTGTTGGCTTTAAAAGAAGATCGTATCCGTTGCTCATCAAATAATGTCATTATAAGAAAATATAATGATGAAGAATCACGCGAAATGATGCAGAGCGTTTGGTTGAACAATAAATTTAGTGCTTCCGCCAATGGGACTAATTTATTAACGGATATGTTTGGAGACTCAGGTCTTTTCTCATATCCAAAATCTTATTATACTGTAATGACTGCCGTTGATTCGATTATTCAATCAACGAATGGTATTATTCTCGACTACTTCGCAGGCTCCGGCACAACGGGTCATGCAGTGATTAACCTCAACAGGGACGATGAGGGTAATCGAAAGTATATCCTAGTCGAGATGGGAGAGTATTTTGATACAGTCACGAAACCGAGAATTTTAAAAGTAATCTATTCGGAAAAATGGAAAGACGGCAAACCAGTATTTAACGGTGGAGAGGGTGCTGTATTACTCGAAAAAGAAAGCGAATTTCGCGGACATATCTTTCAATACATGAAGTTGGAACAATACGAAGACGCGCTGAATAATATAGAATTTCTAAAACCAGAAATAGAATTTGATTTTACGGAAAATATGAAGTATGCGCTACAAATGCAAACCCAAGGCTCGGTGAGTCTAGTGAATGGAGAGAAATTCGAAAAGCCATTTTCCTATTCCATGCAGATCACAGAAAAGAATGAGCGGGTATCTCGTGCTGTTGACCTTGTGACTACGTTTAATTACTTGCTTGGTCTGGAAGTAAGTCGATACATTGTAGAATCACACCAAGGTTTTGAGTATAGAATTGTTCTTGGAGTCAAACGAGAAGAAAAGCATATCGTTATTTGGCGAGAGTTTGGTAGCAAATTAGACTTAGCCACAGAGCGAGATTGGACAACATCGCAATCTTGGTATGACACTAACGCAAAAGTCTACGCAAATACAGACAATCTTTTTGGTGCGCTTATGATTGAATCTGAATTTAGAAGACTCATGTTTGAAGGAGTTAAGTAGGTGCTCAAATCTAAACTTGTTCTTTTTCACTTTATCTTACGTCAGTTTGGTTTTGCGCAATTCAAAGAATTACGCGAGAAATTAAATGATAGAGAAGTAAGGTTTGACGTGTTTCCTAATTCTGAATTTTATTCTATGCTTTTAAGTAAAATTCAATTCTCTGATACTAGACTTAGGCAATACGATGATAATATCTTGCAATTTCTTTCACAAATCAACGCACATCGAAAAACAAAAATAAATTTAAAATACTTTCAATACTTTTCATTACTATTTACAGAGTATTATCTAGACAGATACTTTGAAGATTTAGAAACATTGCTAGATGACTTAAATTTATTTCTTGTAGAGTTTAATCAGAATTTGCCAACCAAAGAACAAATTCCAGAATTTGAAAAAGAGGATTTGAACTTACTTGCATTTTGGAATGCAACAGGCTCTGGAAAAACATTCTTACTTCATCTAAATATTTTACAATACAAATACTATTGTAAGAGTATTAACAATATTATCCTCCTGACTCCTTCCGAATCCCTCTCCAAACAACACCGAATCGAATTAGAACAAAGTGGAATTGAATGTGAAACTTATATTAACTCACGTTCAGGTAGTAGCGGAGTGGTAAAGTTAATCGAGATTACCAAAATCAAAGAAGTCGCCTCTACTGCTGGTGTCACTGTTTCTATTGACGAATTCGGAGAGGGTAACGCAGTGTTTGTCGATGAAGGACACAAAGGCTCTTCTAGTGAAGAAAGCAAATGGCGTGAACTACGAAAGAAACTGGGATACAGAGGGTTTACTTTTGAGTATTCTGCGACGTTCGGACAGATTCCTAAAAATTTCTTTTTAGAATATGGCAAGAGTATCGTGTTCGATTATTCCTATAGTTATTTTTACGACGACGGATACGGAAAAGCATTTTGGATTTACAATGTTAAAGATCCAAAGCAATTAGATTCAGACGAAATCAAAAGAAGGTATTTTTTTTATAACCTTTTACTATTCACGCAACAGAAAATTTATTTTGCCGAATATTCAAAATCCTTAGAAGAATATAATCTCGAAAATCCGCTCATGCTATTTGTTGGAAATACAGTAGCAGGAAAAAAAGCAAATGCCGAATTACCGGACGAAAACACTTTAAGCGACGTGCAAATGATTGTGCATTTTCTGAGTGATATTGTAAGTAAGGCGAAAGATTATAAAAAATTTTGTAAAGAGCTAATTAAAAATAAAGAAGTTTTTGCAACTGACTATTTTCATAAATTGAATTTTCTTTTTGAGTATTGTGAGAATAATCCAGATATGCTATATGCAAGTCTAATCAAGCATGTTTTTAATAGCGAAGCACCGGATAAATTGGAACTAAGAACGATTAGCTCTAGTTCGGGGGAAATCGGACTTAAATTAAAAAACTGTGATCACTACTTCGGATTAATTAATATCGGGGACTTGTCTTCTTTTAAAACTTCCTTCCAGGCAGAATACAAAATAGATTTAGAATTTAGCTCTGATAAAATTAGTCATTCTCTATTCGATTCGATTTCAATTCCAAAGGATAATCCCGTTAACCTGCTCATCGGTTCACGTAAGTTTATCGAAGGCTGGAATAGCTTTCGAGTTTCTTCTATCGGACTCATTAACTTCGGAGTAAAAGAAGGAACGCAAATTATTCAACTCTTCGGACGTGGCGTGCGGCTAAAGGGAAAAGATTTTTCTCTCAAGAGAAATACAGATAAAGCGATTCGTAATATTGATTTGATTGAAACCCTAAATATTTTTGGACTTCGTGCAGACTTCATGCAAGTATTTGAAGACACTCTACGAAAAGAAGGATTAGATACGAATCGGGAAGAAATTTTAATACCAGTTCGATTTTATCCTGATTTTACTAATCCAAATGCAGATAAGATTAAAGAGTTAAACTTATTCATTTTAAGACGAATGGCGGACAATGGCGGTAATCCGACAAACTTGGAATTGAAACATGAATCAAACATCCGAGTGAATTTAGATTTTACTTCTAAGTTTACAAGTTACGATTCCGCAAAAAATAAGAAGGAAGGAACTCTGACTATCATAAAAGAAGAGTTAAAGAAACATAGTGAGTTTTTAGACCTAGATTCCATTTATGAAACGTTACGCTATCATAAGACTATAAAGAATTATAAAAACCTTGTTATCAAGCGAGAGGCTATTTCTTCTATACTCAAAGAATCTACTATTGAAATTTCTTTAGACTATGAGCTAACACATGACCGCCTCGGAATGCAAAAACTAAATAAAATTGCATCTCTCGCACTCAGGTCATATACAGATATATTTTACAATCGACATATGCAGGTAATTGAAGCAAAGAAAATGGACATTGAAGTATTGACTCATTCTTCTAGCCTACTCCAAGATTTAGATTACACTGTTTCAGTGAAGACCACAAACGAAGATGGAACTAAGAATGAACAAGTAACAGCTATTATCCGTAAGATTGAAAAATTACTGAAAGACAAAGATTATCCCAAACGATTGGATGGTGTAGACGGAATTAAAAATGCATGGTTCGATCGTCATTTATTTCAACCGCTTCTTGCCGAAAGCGACAATCTTCTTTTTAATATTCCGAAAGCTCTAAATAGTGGGGAAACAAACTTCGTAGAAGATATTTTATTAGCTTTAAAAAATAAAGAAAAAGAATATTCTTCTCGTGAACTAACCTTTTATTTACTTCGAAACTCTAATCGTAATAAAGGAATTGGATTTTACTTTTCTACGACTGGCGGTTTTTATCCTGATTTTATTTTTTGGATTAAAGCTAAGGATACTCAGTATATAACGTTCATAGACCCGCATGGACTCAGGATGGAAGGGGAAGCATTTGATAGTGATAAAATAAGATTGAAAGATCATATTAAGGAAATCGAAAAAACTATTGCAAATAATCCGAAAGGCAAAGTAGTATTAAACTCTTTTATACTAAGTCCTAGTAAGTTAAATACTCTTACCAACTTACAACATGATTTCGAAAGAATTAAGAAATTGGAAAATATTTCTGTAAGTTACGAAGAGTATGCGAACGCAAATCATATATATGAGATTCCGGAAAGTAATAGTGAATATTCTTATATTCATAAAATCATTGAAGCGATTCTTGCTGATAAATAGAATTATTTTCTAATGAAGCGAAAATTTATAGACTTTATCTAAAAAACACAAAAATTAAAAGAGAAAAATATTTTTACCAACTAATAAAAACAAAGAAACTAATTATGAGTAGTTGAAACAAATTGAGTTTACTAAATTGAAAAATTATTCAGAGTATATAGATAAAAAATAGTATTGAGTATTACGCGCCTAACGTTGAGTTTGCGGAAATTGCTACTAAATAGTATTTGACAAGCAACTTCGCAAACCCAACCTATTTGAAAAGATTTAGTATTGAATAACGGAGTAAATATTACACTCGACATCGTGTCG
>DDBL01000120.1 GCA_002333425.1 Leptospiraceae bacterium UBA2033 | reverse complement strand
TTTTCATGTTGTCACCACTGAAATTGGATTGTAAAATAAGCATCTACAGGAAGAGAACTTCCTGGCATTTCAGGAATTCTCCTCGCTGGAAAAATAGAAAATCCAACTTTTATATTTCCTTGTTTTTCTTGTCGGATCGACCTTACTTCAATGTAAGTGTGAATGAGGTTAAGCAAGTATATACCCAGAACCCCTGCTCCATATTGGTTTCGAATTCTTGCCTTCTCTTCAAAATCAGAATAGGAATTGGTTTCCCTTAAATAATTAAAAAGAAAGTATTCTGCACTTTTGGACGTAGTCAAATCTGGATTATAAAGATACGCAAATTGTTTTCCTTCCGAGACAATGTCTTTGTATTGACTGTGGGCATTTCTCGCTGAGACCTCTTGGCTAATCACCGCTCCTGTTAGAAGTAAAAAAGTAGAAGCATACAAAATTCCCCATTTAGGATTGCCTAACGTCGATTGCCCCCAACCTGGAAAAAGAAAACTATTAGTCATAGCACTTCTACTTTTTTCCCGAAGGGCTTGGATTTTTTCTTCTTCTTCAATTTCAGAAATCAAAATCTTCGCACTTTCATATTCCACATCTTCAATTGTCTTAGAAGGAGGTGGCTCCGAAGGTGAGGGAGCCACATAAGCAGGATAGGCTTCTCTTACTTTCTTCAAGAATTTTTTAAGAACTGTATCGTCTTTTATATCCTGAATAATAATCTTTCCAACAATATCCTTTCGAATTTGTTTTTTTCCGGTATCCGACATCATGTAAATATAACTACCATCTTGTGAGGAAACAATTCCATACACTACTTTCATATCTTTGAAAATAATTGTATGAGCGGATAATTCAATTATTCCACATACTAAAAATAAAATAAGTTTTTTCAATTTTTTACCCTTTTAAGGTTAATTATAGTCTACTTCCATCACCTGCGATGAATTCAGTTGTTTGGTTTCCAAAGGTGTTTCGATGATAAACATTTCTCCGTTTTGTTCAATGATTCCTTGGATTTCTTCGCCGTTAGTCAAACTAAGAGTTCCTTTCTTTTTTTGTGAAATTTTTGCCATTTGATTTAGAAGCGCTGGAATTTGTTGTCCGATCCTTTGGGTAACTGCTTTTTGCAAAGTAGGTTCGTCGACAAATGCGGTTTGTGGCAAAGGAGTTATTTCTTTAAATTCATTTTCTAGAGAAGTAATTTCTTCTGGTTTTAAAACAATTACAAATTTGTTTTTAATTTCTAGGAATAAGGTTATAACATTTTCCTCTGTATCAAGTGGAGCAGATTCTATCATTTGAATTAAAGCCTTTGTGATAGGAATAACATTTCCTTTTTCTAAAATGATTTCTGCTTTGCCTTTAAACTTTTCTAGTTTATCAAAAACTTCTGGTTTTAAAAAAGCAGATTTTGGAAAGCTAACAGCCGTTTTCCCCTCGGTCACGAATATTTTGCTGCTACCGTCTTTTTCTACTTCCACTACAAAATGAGTTCCTCGCACACCTACAACGACTGTGGGGGTTATCGTTTCAAATGATTCATTGTCTTTGATAGTCCTAGGTATGTTGGCAAGAAACTTTCCTTCTGTTAGGTGAATTTTCCAATCTCTTTTCGAATTTGGTCTTGCAAGATGCTCTAACTTGAACGTTGCACTTCCTTTGATTCTAAAAACAAATTCTTCTTTTCCGACTTGCAAATCACAGATAGATTTGGGTTCAAAAACTAAAGTTTCATTTTCCTTCAAAATACTATTTGTTTTAAATTCCTTCTCTCCAACATGGATTTTGCCCATTGCAAAAAGTGCCACCGCGTACGTAGATTCTGTTGGAGTTTGTTCTGCTTTCTTGCAATAGAAAGAAAAAAGGATGACTAAGATTGTTACGATTTTTTTCATATTTTCTCCTGAAACTTTGAAGCCAGTTCAAAATTGTCATTTTTGTTAAAGGACAAAACACCAGAATCCCAAACAAAAATCAAGATAAAAATAGATAATATTTTTTTTCCAAAACAGGAAAATGTGATTGGGTAATTTGATTATGCCGCAGTGGGTCTCGTAAGCGGGTCATCGACTTCAATGCTTTCCTCATACAAAACGATTGGATCTAAGTCAATACATTCATACGGATTATAATCACCCGTTACATCCCAAGCTAAAGTTTTATTTAAGACTGTGCATCGGTTTAGATAAAAATCTTTGTCTTGTAATTTTTGAAAAACTCCCTTCTCTAAAAGTGGAGACACATCATAGAGTTTGATTTTTCCATCACTAAAATAAATGTAAATTTTATAATTTGGAGTTGGATAAACTTGTAAAACTGTAACTAGCATTTTTTTCTCATTGCAGAGGTTCAATTTTTTCAATCGTCCCGTGATTTTTTGCTGATTCCCAGTTCGATAAAAGCTCGGCTTTATGCAATTCACACCAAGCTAATACTATTTTCAATTGTCTACTCGGAAACATTCCTCTCAAAACTACTGCATTTTCAATATCAATCAACGCCTCTGCTTCGCCATACTCTGCATGAAAATGCGGCGGAGAATGATCTTTCCAATACATATAAATTTTGATTCCAAAAAACTCAGACACTAACGGCACAAAATATCCTCTCTCTTTTAATTTTAAAATTCATTCCCAAATTGACAAGTAAAATCCGAAAAGTTTTTATCTCTTAATTAACAACACCCAAATTCTTCCTAATATTACGCACTAGCACACTTAATTTTGTATTTCCAAAAATGCGAAATAAAATTCTAGTAAAAAAGGAGAACTTGAAATGGAAAAAATTCTAGAACTTATCAAAAAATATTGGGGATACCACTCTCTAAGACCACTACAAGCAGAGGCAATGCAAGCAGTGATCGACAAAAAAGATTCTTTAGTTGTGCTTCCAACAGGTGCTGGAAAATCTCTTTGTTATCAGGCTCCTGCTCTTCTGCAAAGTGGAACCACCGTAGTCATATCGCCGTTAATCGCACTTATGAAAGACCAGGTTGATAGTCTGCGGCAAAATGGAATTTCTGCAGCCCAACTTGATTCCACCATGAACCCAGAAGACAAATCCGAATTACAATTTAAACTCTTAGATGGTGGCATATCGTTGTTATTCGTATCTCCCGAACGTGCACTTATGCCAGAATTCATTTCTCTTTTAAAACAAATCCATTTAAATTCTATTGTGATAGATGAAGCGCATTGTGTGAGTCAATGGGGACATGACTTTCGTCCTGAATATCGACTTCTTGGAAAATTAAAAACTCTATTTCCTAGTGTAGCCATTCACGCTTACACTGCAACAGCTTCCGAAAGAGTGCGAGAAGACATCGTAGAAAGACTAACTCTAAAAGATCCCCAAGTTCTAGTTGGTGACTTTGACAGAAAGAATTTGACTTACCGAATTTTACCACGAACCAATCTCACAAACCAAATCATCGAAACAATCGAAAAACACAAAAACGAAGCCGGGATAATCTACTGTATCCGCAGAAAAGACGTTGACGACTTGACAACCCTTCTCACCAAGAGAGGTATATCCTGCTTAGCCTACCACGCTGGTATGTCGAATGAAGAACGAAAATTAAACCAAGAAGTATTCATGTCAGAAAAAGTCGACATCATCGTAGCAACCGTTGCCTTTGGAATGGGAATTGACAGAAGCAATATACGTTATGTGATACATACTGGAATGCCAAAGTCAATCGAACACTACCAACAAGAAACAGGACGTGCGGGGCGAGATGGACTAGAAGCAGAATGTGTATTGTTTTATTCAGGAAGTGACGCAGTGGTTTGGAAAAAACTCCTCGGTGAGCCAGATGAAACATCCGGCAATATAGACTTTCTGGCAAACAGTTATTCTCATATCGAAGAAATGGAAAAGTATTGCCGAATGAGTGTTTGCCGCCATAAGTTTTTGAAAAACTACTTCGGACAAATCTATGAAAAAACAAATTGTGGAGCCTGTGATGTTTGTTTAAATGAAAAACCAATCGTAGAAGATTCTGTCACACTGGCACGAAAAATTATTTCAGGTGTAGTTCGGGTGAACGAACGATTTGGCGTTTCGCATGTAACAAGTGTATTACGAGGAGAAAATTTAGCCAAAATCCGTGAGCTTGGTCACAATACTTTATCCACTTACGGGCTTTTAAAAGAACACTCCAAAGAAGAAATCCAAGATTGGATCTACCAACTCATTTCCCAAAATCTACTTATCCAAGAAGGAAGCCCTTACCCAATTCTAAAACTAAGCGCAAACTCAAGAGCAGTGCTTCGCGGTGAAATGCCTGTTAGCCTCACAAAACTTCCAGAGCAGATCAAAGCAAAACCAGAAAAAACCAATCTAGATACATGGGAAGGAGTAGACCAAAACCTTTTTGAATTACTTAGGAGTTACAGAAAAAACGTCGCAGTTGCAAAGTCTGTTCCACCGTTTCAAATCTTCAGTGATGTCACACTCAGAGAACTTTCGAGGGTGCGACCATCCAGTTTAGAGAAGTTAAATCTAATTTATGGAATCGGAGAACAAAAACTAAAAGAATTTGGAAATGACATACTCACGATTATCCGCAAATACTGCGAAGAAAACCAAGTCTCTTTAGATGTTGTAATTTCTCAAAAACCTAATTCTGAAAAAAAACTCCCTGCAGTCACAGAAGCCCGTGCACTCGCTTTTGAATTGTTTAAAGAGAACAAAAGTATAGAAGAAGTAATGGAAAAAACAGGAAGAGCAAAAATGACCGTGATGGAATATTTCTCCCACTTCCTAGAACAAGAAAAACCGGAGGACATTTCTAGCTATATTTCTAAGGACAATTACAACACGATTCAAAAAGCCGCAGAAAAAGTGGGACTTGAGCGGCTAAAACCAATTTACCTTACTTTAGAAGAAAAGTATTCTTATGAGGATATACGAATTGTAGTTTCTTACTTAAAAGGGAAAAACTCTGCTGTTTCAAAGGATTAAATCAATCTTATGCGATTCTAATACAGTTAAAGTTTTTTTTAGTAGTTCGAGTTGTGACATTCTGCTAATCTTTTTAAATATAGTTTTTGAATTTCTACTTTCGATTTTTCAGGGAATTGCATTTCTAATCCCTTTTTCATAAGTTGCCTTGTCATATCAATAAGTTCAAAAACTTTCATTGCTTTCTTTTCAATACTCATATTCCTAAGCACATCATAGTACATTTGATTCTCTAAGTCGCCCATAGTCATATTTGAAAATTACAATGTATATATCAAGGTAAATGTTGTTAGTTACAGGGGTTGTGTAAAAGCATTAGCCACAGAGACACAGAGAATAATG
>DDBL01000119.1 GCA_002333425.1 Leptospiraceae bacterium UBA2033 | reverse complement strand
CAGCTATTCAGCTATTCAGCTACTTAAATCCTATTTATTTTCCCCTAGCGGGATTATAGAAGAGGGTTTATGAGGACACTATTTGCAGCAAGCCATCATCTATTGATTCATAAAAATCTTCTATTTCTTTTGGATAAGACGTTAGTAGGTCGATTACGGTTTGTGAAGTTTGATGGAATGATTTCAGCAGCACAACTTTGGGTGGATGTCCAAATCGTAGGGATAGATTTAAGTAATCTTCATCAAAAGTTAGAATTACAAAATTTAGCCTTTTGGCAAATTCCCAGATGTCATTGTCATCGGCAGGGGATTGTAAACCGGTTTGGTTTACGTTGATTGTTTCAGGATATTGGTTTTGTAATTTCTTTACCAAACGCCAAGAAAGGTTGGCATCAAGTAAAAATTTCATGCGGCAATTGTTTTGATAATGCTTTCTCGTTTAGCGGCAAACTGAAGCACAGCAAGAATATGCTCCTTTTTCAATTCTGGAAAATCAGCAAGGATTTCATCATTCGTCATCCCAGAACCAAGCCAACTCAAAATATCAGCAGCGGTAATTCTTGTCCCAATAATGCACGCTTTCCCAAATCGAATATTTGGATTAAACGTAATATACTTCCTAAAATCTTCCATAATTACAAATTACCTATTTTTTTTACAAAGTCAAGCGAAAAAGCATTGGTGATATTACGAAAGAGGGTTTATGATTTTTAAATCTTTAATCCATTTGAAGTCATCAACATTCGCAGTTACAAGTGGTAGCTTATGCAGTAGTGCAGTTGCGGCTATAATTGAGTCGCCGAGAGAGATTTTTTTTGTTTGGCGAAGTTGGATTGCTTTATCTGCAATTTTTAAAGACAAATCTAATACAGTAATTGAATCAAAAAATGCTTCTAATTTTTCTTTTTCAGATTCAGAGATTTTATGGAATCCTAATACTTCAATTTTTGTTCCAATGGAAGCATATACTAATTTATCTAAAAAGAATTTTTCTAAAGAAATGTCATTTGTTAAGTATATTATAATATTACTATCCAATAACATCTTTTACTCCCGTCCAAGCAAAGGCTTATCTTTGCGAATTTCTTTTTGCCATGCTACTGGATCGGGAATAATATGCTTTAATCCACCATTTTCTGCAATTTTTCTGAGATGCTTTAAGGCTTCATTGGAATTAGGTACTTTCTTTGTTTTTTGGGTATCTTGTATAATCCTACAATGTAATCTTTTTGCCAGTAGTAATATTACCTCTGCATCCTCAGAATTTGGAATTTCTAATGTAATTGTTTGCATTTGGATTACCTCTTTGCTCTATTGCAACCATTCGAATCAATTTGTCAAACAAGAATTTTTAAACAAGAGCCTTACCACCGAGACACTGGAAGGTAAGTTAAGCGAAAAACCACAAGGAATCTTATACAAAAAACATCTCATAAGGTGAGGCTTTAGCCTCACCTTATGAGCAACTAAAAGGAGAACAAACATGAACACAAAAATCAAACAATTCCAAACCGGCTTCTACTTCGCCATCGGTGCATTAGCCGCAAGCATTACTGTAGGCATATTCGCAGTAGCCGTTGACACAATGACAACCTTAACAACAGGAACCGCCGCGAAGGCAAGTGAGGTTAATGCCAATTTTACCGCACTCAAGACTGCAGTGGAAAGTATTCCTTCTTGGGCGAAGGGCACTACTGCGACTAATGCGGTGTATACTGCTGGAAATGTGGGGATTTAAGAATGAGTAGTTATTGTCTCTTGGTCAACCTCAATGAAGAAGTCGGATTCTAAAATGTTCAGCATAGATTCTAGGCTTTTCTCAAAAATAGAAATCAATTCGTCATTCGGAAGGTTTCCTGCTGTGATGAGAATTAGTTTATATGGTTCTCTTTTTAGAAGAAATGAATTTAGAAAGTCTTTGTCTTTACTGACAACAATTCTTTGTTCTTTCATGGAGATCATGTTAACAAAGTCATCCTCAGTTAGATTTTTTTCTGGAAGTTCTAATGTATGTATGCAGTCATATCCTTTTTCTTTTAACCAGCGTGCAAGCCGTCTGGGTAAGTTTGCATCTATTATAAATTTATTCAAGCGGCTATCTTGTGAATGCTTTTTACTCTTGTTAGCACTGATGCGAAAGTCAGACAGGCTAGAATGTCTTCCCTTTCGAGGTCTTCATAATCAGCAAGAATTTCTTCATTGGTCATCCCTGAGGCTAAAAGATCAAGCATCCATTCTACCGAATAGCGGAGGTTGCGAATAGTGGGCTTTCCAAAACATACTTTAGGGTTTAGTGTAATACGTTTTAATAATTCTTCCGATTTCATGGAAATTATTCTTGCCTATTTGCAAACCATGTCAAGCTAAAACTACACAGAATTTTATACAAAAACAACAAAGGAGAATAAACATGAACACAAACAACAACAATAAAATCCACAATCGTCTTTCCCGAAATCCGTTATCGGGAATCTCAACGTCAAAGAGACTCCCGATAGAAAATTTCGGGAGTGACAATGGTAATACCAAATTCCATAGCGGTTTCCGATTTACCATCGGCGCATTAGCCGCATTAGCCACTGTAGGCATATTCGCAGTAG
>DDBL01000055.1 GCA_002333425.1 Leptospiraceae bacterium UBA2033 | reverse complement strand
ACGCTTAACGTTAGACGGCATTTTTTGATAAGACTCTTTAGGAGTCGCAACCATGAATTATTTTATTACTCGTTCTAGGGTTCGTGACGTCGTGTCACGAACAGATTTATGGAAGGAAGTGAACATAAAAATTGGTTTACTTTTCCGAACTGGAATACTTTGCTAAAATGTAATTAATTTGAGAAATATATGAATGATTTTATAGATAAACTTATTGGTAAACACCCAGAAGCCCCTGATTTTTTTTCTGATTGGCTTATCTGCGAAGATATGCCAATCCCTACCGATCAGCAAAATAAAAAACACCGAAAGCTTACAGAGCAAGATGATAAAAGAGATAATGCTGTAGAACAGATTGCAAAATGGCTTTTAAAACATCATTTTATGCCTTCAAAACTAGAAAGATTAATTCGAAAAAAAGAATTACTAGATAAATATAACTTACTTCCAAAATCTGATAAAACTAAAAAAGGAGCATTCGGTGAAATTATTTTTACTGAATATTTACTATCCGTAACAAACCTAGTGGTGTCTTTTTACAGACTGAGGTTTAATGGAAACACGGATCAATCCTTAAAAGGTGATGATATTCTTTTTTTTGATAAAGAAAATATGAAAAATAAAATATTGCTTGGAGAATCAAAATATATTTCGGATGCAAGCGGAACAGGAAAGGCGACAATACAAAAAATAGTAGATGGTTTAAAAAACGGCAAATTACCATTATCCCTTAGTCAAGTAGAAGCCGAATTAGACAAGGTCGGCGATACAGGATTAGCTGATCTTATTAGCGAATTATTAGCAGATTTGCCGAATTATAAAGATAAAATAGTGTATGTTGGTTTTTTGATGGGCAATAAAATGGATAGCCCACCTTCAGCAGATATAGTTCATCAGGTAGAGACTCACTTAAATTCTGACAATCCAAAATTTGCGATGATTTCTTTGGGTATAAAAGAATCTGTTGCATTTATTGAGAAAGCTTATGAAAAAGCAAATAAACTTTATGAGAATTTAGACGATGCAATAAAAACTGAAATCTTTACTAACGAACAACGGCAATTAGTCGTGCCGATTCCGAGTCGCAACGAATGAAATTAGAAACTGCCCTTAAGCTCTATGATAAGTTAGAACAGGAATTCCCATCGCAAAATTTATTTGCACGGGCTAATTCGAGATATATTCTCTTTGGCGTAAATGAACCGAGAGAAAATTTCCCACCTACTTTAGAATCCAATCTAAATTTTGGATCGGATAGTCTGGCATTTTCTTATTTATCCATTGGTTGTTGTATGTTTGAGAAGGAATACAATGAAAGTAGTAACGGAAAAGAAATTCGAAGAATAGCTCTTGAAAAAGGTGCTGAATTTATTGAATATAATCATTTTTATGAACAAAACCGGAATGACCTAAGCGCTTACTACCTGTTAGTTGGTGCTTTGGCTTACTATGCAGCAAGCCAATACTCGAAGGCGTTTGTGTTGATGAAAAAGGTTAACGACCTATATGAAACTGATGTTTCTATTTTAACTAGTGCTTTTTTAAAAAAAGATTTTAATACAGTTTTTGAAGTATTGAACAAAATATTATTAAATGAAAACTATATAGAGCAATTAGACAATGAGCAAACAGTCGATGATAGAATTCAAGTAATTCTCTATGCACGAGCATTTGCAAATTTAATGGATTTCTTATACTTTGGTAATTTAGAAAGTTTAACAAAAACGAAAGAGATATTAACGGATCTAATTGAATTATTGGCGATTGAAAATGAACCTTCTATGTGGTGGATTGTTCGTTTGCTCATAATTATTATAGGCGGATTTGAAGATAGCTCGTTGTGGACAACTATTTTGCCGAGGATTCCTGATGATGAAAAAAGTTTATCAACTAAGTTTATTCGTAATTTAGTTTTTGCCAAAAATCCTATCATAGAATTATTCGCAGTCCAAAGAAAATCATTGGATAAGGTACTTTCCGAAAAAGGGGCAGTTGTAAGTTTACCCACGAGTAGTGGAAAAACTCGAATAGCCGAAATTGCTATTTTAGAATCTTTAACGAATAATCCAAAGGGGAAGATACTCTATTTAGCTCCCTTTCGATCATTAGCCTATGAAGTAGAAAATTCTTTGAATCAAACTTTCGAGAAAATTGGTTTTGTAGTTTCCCAACTTTACGGGACAGGACAATTTAGTCAGTTGGATAGAGCTATTATTGAAGAGGCTAATATTTTAATTGCCACTCCTGAAAAAACAAAAGTAATTTTAAGGGCTAATGATGATATAGCGCAAAAAATTAAATTAGTAATTATTGATGAAGGTCACTTGTTGAACGAACAAGAAAGACAAGTAAGAAATGAAATGTTTGTTGAAGAATTAAAGAAATATGTTCTAAATAATAATGGGAAGATTATTCTATTATCCGCGGTATTGCCAAATACGGAAGAAATAGCAAAATGGATTACTGATGCAGAATATCCATCATTTATTACTGATACCGAACGAGTTGCAAGGCAGAGATTAGGGATTTTAGAATTTCGAGAACATCATGTTAATCTTGATTGGCTAGGTGAGGTGAAGAGTTATAATCCTTCTTTTGTAAAACCGATTATACCTTTGACTAAAAAAGGTATTCCTAAAAAAAACGGGAAAATAAGACCATCCAGTAAAGAAGAAGGCGTTGCTCATACCGCATTAAAATTAAGCCACGAACATCCATTACTTATATTTATTGCGAATGCAAGAAGTGTTTTGACATACGCAGATGAAGTTTATAAAGCAATGAAAAGATCAAATGAACTAGCTGAACATGTTTGGAAAAATCAAAGTGATTGGAATACTTTTCAATTGATTTGCAATGAAAATAATTATGGAGAAAATGCGGAAATACTTAAATATGCGCAGTATGGAATTTTATGTCATAAAAGCAATATTAATCAAGAATTGAAAACTATAATTGAGAAATTGATGAGAACTGATAGTCCAAGAGTAATTATTGCTACGATGACTTTAGGGCAAGGTGTTAATTTGGGAGTGTCAACGGTAATTTTTGCAGGAATAAATTTTTACGATATTAAAACTAATGGATGGAAAAATATTGATAAAAAAGACTTTTGGAATATTGCTGGGAGAGTCGGTAGAGCATTCACAGAGACAGAAGGAAAAATTCTGTTCGCTACAGAAAATAGTACAGAGAATAACAATGCATTGACTTACTTCAATGAACAACCAAATCGGACTCTGAGCGGTCTATTAAAGCAAATAGTGCATATTAAGAAAATTGCGAAAAGCTGTAATGTTGATTTCGCAACACTTTTGGAATTAATTGCAAATGATGATTTTGTCACATTTTCCAAGTGGAAGTATGAGTCTACGGACGTTATTGTTAGTGAAGAGTTTCGTGATTTTTTTGATTGGATTGATGACCCTCTTTTATCTCTTGATTTAGAATTTGAGAAGACTCCGACTATAAGCATTGATGATTATTTTCGCAGATCCTTAGCTTATATACAAGCCGAAACTATGAAGGATTTTGATAAAGAAGATGTAATTTCCTTTCTTAATGCGCGGCGTAAAGCAATTCGAGAGATAGTTGCGCGCGATAAAAACTTAAAAAGGCTCGTTTCATCTGGTTTACCTTTAGCTACTGCGGTAAAGTTAGACGACATTCTCGGAGATATAAAAACCTTAGCTGATAATTATTTAAATTCTTCAATGAATATTGAGGATAAAGTTAACATGCTTTCAAATATAGACGAAATTATTAAACAAATGCCTTCAGTTGTTTTTAGTAAAAATAAATTTAGCTTAGAAGAGATTAAGCAGACAAGAAATATTTGGTTGAGTGGAGAATCTTTAATTAATTTTTCATATATAAAAGATAGCCAAAAAATTTGTAATCATTATTTTGCTTACACGTTTTCTTGGTTTTTAGGTGCAGTTGCGAATAGGTTTAGACGAGAAGAGTTAGAAGAATATATTCCGTATGCCGATCTTTTTGAAGAGCTTGCCATTTGTAGTGAATTAGGTTTACCTGATTTAAAAAGCGCAAAAATATACTTAGCCGGTATTCGTTCCAGAGTTGCATCAACTGAAATTAGCATGACACCTCCTTTTCTAACTTTCTCAGGTAATTTAAAAATACCTGACTTTGTAAATCAGATGATTGAAAATATAACAACAATAAAGAAAGAAGTAAAAAATGAAATTACTCTTGAATGGTTAAATATTTTTATTAAAGAAAATTTTGAAAAGCGTAAAAATCAGCAAGAAGAATCTCTAAGTATTTTTATTAAGAATGACATTAAAGTCAATCGCCTTTTTGTGAGAGAGTTTGATAAAGAACTTTACTTCTGTAGTTCGGATTATGAAGAGAAATTTTTAATTCCAGTCGAAGAAAATGACATTCATAAAAATTATAAGAATAAAAATAATATCTTTTTTGAGTATAATGGAATAAATTGGAGTTTAGAACGACTCTGAAATATGTTTAAGCAGAAAATTGAAAAGTAATTCACCAGCCTTCGACATCCGTGTCTCAGTCTGGACTTTATATAATTCATGGTTGAGACTTTTTAGTAGTAGTATCAAAAAACACCGTCTAACACATTCAGTTTCTAAACGCAATAGACT
>DDBL01000200.1 GCA_002333425.1 Leptospiraceae bacterium UBA2033 | reverse complement strand
CAAGGCAGTGCAACACAGGAAGGACAAGAATTAGCAAAAGATACCAAATCTCTATTTCTAGAAGATATAGAAAGAGAATACAACCGAAAACGTAAAAATATCAGAATGCCTTCAGCAGATGATCTTATTGACGAAGAAATCTATAAAACTCCCAAACAATACGAATCCTATGGTAGATCCACAGAGACTAATAGCATTTTACCGCCAAGCGATTCCCTTTTGGAAAATGATAAAAGTATTCGCTCCTACAAAAGAAAAGAAGGAACCGCCCCGTTAGCCGAACTTTACTACGACTCCGTACCAACTCAGGACTCACCAAATCCTTCCCCTGATAGAGAACAAAAACCTAAAAGGAAATTACAATTAAGAGATAATTTCGATAGTCCCTATTACGGTTCCAAAGAATTAAATTCTGCTCTAGACCAAGTTAACACAGAATCTTCTTATGAAAAAAAAGTTCTAACCAAAAAAGATTCTAATAAGATTAAACAGAATGATTCTGTTAACTTTGAAACAAACAATTCTAAAAAATACAGCGATAAATCTTTACAAAAAGAAGATAGAAAAGGGAAGTTAATCCCCCTTGATGGAAATGAATAAATGAAAATTTTTTTTTATAAATTAATTTCTAGTTTAAAATCAAATCAACTTTTCCTAATTCTTTCGATTTATTCATTTACTTTTGTTTACTCCCAAGATCTAAAAAAAGAAATCTTTATACCTTTTCCGCAAGATCCATCTATAGAAGAATCCTCTTCCAATACTAAGAAAAAAAGAGAAAATTTAATACACCCAGAACAAAAACCAGATAAAAATTATATTATAATTCCTTTTCCTGATGATAAAAATTTAGAACAAGTTTTAAAAAAAATTGAAATTGAACCGACTAAAATAACACCTTCACCTGAGAATAACGTCGAAGTAAAATCGGCTAATCCTCATTTACCGCTAGAAAATATTTTTATAGTTCCTGAAGTAGAAATAAAAGATACAAAAGAACTCTCACAAGAAAAATTCCCCACTACTCCAATCATAGAAAATACCAAAATAATTGAACAAATCCCTAAAAATGAGTCAAAAGATTCGAAAACAAACAGTAAATCAGACATAGACATAAATGCAAAAGAACTAACTACAAAACCAACCAAGGATATTGGAAAAGCACTAGTCGAAAAATCAAATCCAGAGAAAGCAACTAAACCTAAAACAACAGACTCAGATATTCTAAAAAAATCTAAACTCTATTTAGGTGAATACGCAAAAGAGACAAAAGAAGAAAACTCCACCAAAGAAACAAAAAAAACAACTTCGTCCAAAGTAGAACCTAAAACTTCTGAGGTTACAGCCAATATTCCCCTTACTAATTTACCAAACTCAGAAAAACCAAATTCTAAAAAAAATAAAGATAAAAAGAAAGCAGATGAATCTTCAGCTCCCTTCGAAAGGTCACAGTATTATCTGAACAGAGATGATAAATCTGCGGCAACTCCAGAACTAAATACTGCCTCTTCTAGTGATGGTGAAAAAGCTAACATAGCAAAAATGGACCAAATTCGCCTTTTAGCCTTAGAACGAAAAAAAAATGAAGCCAAAAATATCATTGAAGGAATTTCAGAACCAGAATTTAAGTTTAAAGGCTTATATGAATTAGCCGTTGGTTTAGAAAATTCTGCAAAAGGTGACAAAAAATTAAAAGAAGAAGCAATTCCATTTCACTTAAACATTATCACAGAAGCTCCCAAATCAGACAAGATCATACCAAAGTCACTTTGGGCGTTATCTCACTTATTGTTCACAATTGGAGATCATACTCCTGCACTCGATCACCTATCCGAGATTATCCTCAAACATAGTAATTCAGAATATGCTGATGATGCGATTTATCTGAGTGGAAGAATCTATGAAGAAAGTACAACCATTCGAAATCTAAACCGTGCCAAAAAATACTACGAGTTATTTCTTAAAAATGAACAAAGACCTCACTTTAAAAATAGTATATATTTACCTTTCGTAAAAAAGAGATTAGAATTATTGGAAAATTAAAATAAAATGTTTTCCAATAGTTCAAAAACTTTATCTAGATATTTTTTACTTTTTGTTTTGATTACATTCTCAAATTGTGTACGCTTTAAAATTGATAATTTAAAACCAACTCTTTTGAGTAAAATTAAAATAGGAACAGATTTATCAGAAGTAGAAGGAGTCGTAATCAATAACGCACTTTTAAATATTCCATTTAGAATTCCAATCAATGCAAATCGTCTTTACATTGCTGATTATAATAACTCTTACGTAAAAGTATATGGCAGCGATGGAGATTTAGACTTCATCATTGGAAATTTACCATCCAAGAATAATCTCAAAGTAAAAGTATTAAATCAAAAACTCGGAAATTTGGGACTGTTAGCCGTCAGTAGCGAAGATGATTTATATATCCAAAATCGAATTTCTTCGGACTCATCTCCAGTGGTAGAAACAAAAACAAATAGTTTCACAAAAAATACCGGCTACTTTGATACCAAAGAAAAGGAAAGCATCGCATCCTATTTACTTCATATGGATAGCAAGGGCAAAATGGTTTCTATCATTGGAGTAACTGGAAAAAATTCAGAACCTTTTCGTTACATAGAAAGTCTCTACGCGTATGACAAAAATAGATTAGCGGTTTATCATAAGTTTGCGGAACAAATGCAACTTAATTATTATGTAAATGGAGACTTGGTCGGAACTATCAAAGAAGGAAATTTAAAAATTTTTACAAACAATGAAACAAATGATTACAAAATAAAACTAGATACAATAATTCCACATAGAGACGGTGAATTTGCACTTGTGTCATTTAGTTTTATTGGGAAAAAAGATTCCAGATTTAAGTTTAGACGAATTTATAAGTATGCGTTAAATGCAACTGAGCCAGAAAGTTTANNGAAAGTGTAAAATTACAAGTTCACGATAAAGAAGGAAATCATATTAACAATAAAAAACTTCAATTTCCAGCACCTCGACTCAATTGGCGTGAGACTTACATAGATGAAAACGATAATCTTTACTCCGTCAAAACAAGTTCCGGCTATTTAGAATTATACTCATGGAATTAAAAGGAGAATAAAATGGGCGGTGGTTATCATTCTAGATCCCCAGAAGAATTAAGAGAATATCTTGATAGTTTAAATCGAACTACTAAAAAAAGACCTTGGATGCAATATATTATTTTTGCAAACATAATAGGAATACTATTTGTAATGTTTGTAATTTTTCAGGAAAAAGGCATTGGAAGTGGAGTAACTTTCAAAGCTTCTAATAAAATTAACATGGAAGAGTTTGAAATCTACTTTACTAAATCTAATGAAATAACAACTGATTCTATTAGTTATTTTATTTTTGTAAAAAATAAATCACTCACAGAAAATACTTTTCCTAACAAAGATTTACAAGTGTTATTTACTTTAACTACAGATGAAAAAGAGGAATGTCTTCAAAAAAATATTCCATTACAATATAAACAAATTAATCCTAGTAACACAGATTTTTTTTCGTTTTCGATAAATGAAAATGAAATAAAAAAAACAGAAACCTGTGATACTTTTTTTCATAGAATTAATAAAAAAGGATTTAAGAATTTTTTTTCAAAGGGTAATAGTAAATTTACCCCCGACTTAATTTTAATTAATAAAAATCAAATCTATAGGATGAGTATACAAAATTGAAACTTAGATCAAAGAAACACCCAGGACAAACATGGTTTGCCACACTTAGTATATATTTTTTCGGAGGAATCCTCCTTCGTTTATTCTATAAGATAACAATAGAAGGTGGAGAAAAAATTCCCAAGTCAGGTCCACTTTTAGTTTTAGCAAAACACCAAAGACTCAATGATATTCCACTCGGTTGCGCTGCCATATTTGCAAAATCAAAAAGGCGTGCTTGGTGTATAATGAAAGACTCACTTAATATTCCTTATCTATTTGGTTACCTATTAAAATGTGGGGGAATTCCAATTGATAGAAAAAATCCAGAAAAAACAAAGGAAAGTTTTACCTTTGCAAAACACGTTTTATACCACGATCAAGTTATGTGTTTATTTCCAGAACAAACTTTTTTTCCATGGAAAATGGGAAAAGGAAAAGTTCCAGGATTCAGAGTGATTGCGGGTAAACCAGATAAACCGCTACAAACTATTTGTGTTGGATTTGAATATGGTAAAGAAAAATGGAGAACAACAGTCCGTATCCGCATTGGAAAACTTTCTCACTTCACAAATACAGATATTCCGGAAGTATATTTACATGAAAAAATGAAAGAGATAGCAACTTTGTCAAACCTAGAATATAATTTTCCATTAGACATATCAGAATCCAAATGAGCTAAAAGAATGAAGTATACACTCGTATCCATTTTTCAAATTCTACTTATTCTGATAAATTGCCAAACTCTAACAAAACAAGATACAACGATTGATGACAAACCTAAAGAAATAAATAAAAGTCTTTCTAAAGATAAAAAGAAAGAAATAAAAATCTATCCTCTACATAACGCTGTATCACAGGGAAATGTAACTAAAATCCAAAATCTAATTAAGAATAAAATCAATTTAGATGAAAAAGATAACGAAGGAAAAACCGCCATACACTATGCGATCACAAAAGGTGATTTAGGTATAATCAATCTTCTAATCAAAAATAAAATTAATTTAGACACA
>DDBL01000077.1 GCA_002333425.1 Leptospiraceae bacterium UBA2033 | reverse complement strand
GAACGACAAGACCAAGAATTACAAAAAATCTGACAACCGAACAAAAAAGCCCAGGGCGGAGCTATACCAAGAGACAAAACAACAACACAAGAAGGTAAACCAATACCGAGCAGTAGCGATCAACCGACATCAATAAATTGCATACAGTAGGAAGCACATTTTTTTACAAGAAGATAACGATAGACGAAATAGTGCAATTTATTGATGAGAGGGCGAGCGCGACGGTTGACTTACTTATTGTTTGGTAAAGACATACTGAGAAGGAAAAAATATTTTAGGGAAGAGAGGCAAGTAAGTCAACCGGACTGCCCAAAATTTTTTGATTAAGGGCAGATTGCATTTACAGGAATATTGTATTTTGCAGAAAGATAGCAACTCAGAAGTAAACGATCGGTATTCGAAAGTTCTTGGTGAAATAAAAGTAGTTCAGAAATTTTCCCACTAAAAAATGTAGAACCGCATAAACAAGTAGGAGCACCTAAATTAAAATTAGTTGGAGTCCCAGAGGGAACTTGGTTAAACGTTCCACTTTCGAATACGTCTGTTTCGGACGAGTAAACTCTTCCGGTATTTGTCGGTTGGTTGTGAAGAATACTTACTAGGTAGGGATTTGTAGTGTTCACGAATGCATTGGACAGCACCATACTGCTTACTCCATTTTTGGCTATCATGAATTTGTTGGTAACGTCAAAATACCATTCATAGAGACCAGCCATTCCCATGTTTGTTAGAAGGCTACCAGCAAAACCTACGTTATCTTTTTGAAAAACAACAAATAAGGAAGATGCACTTGATTGGGCTACACTTCCAGTAAAGTTAAAATACTGAGAACTAGCCGATACAAAATTTACAGCAGGACGATTGTTGATACCATTGGAAATAAAAGTTGGAGAGCCGTTTGCAGTTCCTTGTAATCCGCCGGCTGAATCTGTCCACGTGGTTACTACTGCGTTATTCGCAAGATTACTGAGAGCATCTGCTTGTAAGTGAAGTTTTAAGCTACTGCTACCGATGGATGGATTCCAGCTAGCTAATTGCATTGGATGATAACTACTTAGTGCAAGAATTTCTGACTGTGCCAGATTACGATTGTATACACGTATATCATCGATTTCGCCATTAATATACCCAGTATTTGCATCCGATCCCATGTAAACACCACCAGTTGGAACAGAAGGTGTAGCTCCAATTACAGTTTGTACTATCTTACCATTTAATAATAAATCCCATGTGCCATTTGTTCTTATTAAGGAAACGTGACTCCATACATGTAAGGGCGGCGAAACTGTAGAAACGATATAACCTCCCCCTCCGCTAGCAATTCCTTTGAGAATGCCTGTTGTGCCATCAACTAAAATTCCAAATCCATTTGCACCTGTCCCATTCACCGCGATATATTGTAAACCGGAAACAAACGAAGTAGGTCTTACCCAAGCAGTGAGACTTACATTGTCTATTTGAGTGGTTGCTGGGATGGTTGTGGAAATTTTAGAAGCACCATTGAATTTGTAAGCAGAATTTGGATTTCCAAATCTGTCAGTCGTTGCAGTCACTGTTCCGCTTATCGTTCCATCGACACCAAATCCACTTACGTCTTTTGTGTCACCTTCAAAGTCATACCTTCCCATAAGCCCCATTGGAACTTGTGTGGCAAGTTGTCTTACTTGTATGGCGGATAACGCATTATTGTAGACACGAACATCGTCAATTTTTCCTGGGAAGGTGTTTCCTGAATCAACGTTAGCTCCTACACGAAAGACTCCTAATGTGGTAGAGACAGTGGTTCCAAAAACTTGTGTGCCGAGCGACTTACCGTTATAATACGCAGTAGCATTGGCACCATCTAACGTTGCACAAAAATGTTGCCAAGTATTTAGCTGAATAGAGATAGGGAGTGTAAACGCTAAATCTCCTGCAGTCCAATTCCAGATTTTAAACTGAGTAGCGCTTGTCATAGTAATTCCAAAGGCTGCATTCGGAGAACCAGTTCCGTATGCAGTAATAATGCTATTAATAGGAAGTTTGTCGGGTTTAACCCAAGCGCATAACGTTCTTGGTCCATTGCCTAAAGGAAGTCCATTTGAGGTACTATTTAGGTATTGTCCAGAAGCCATTGCAAAATTATACGCTCCGTTTGTATCTCCATCTTTCCCATTTATTCCAGTCGAAGTTGCTGCTCCTGTAATTGTGAGGGGATTATTTAATGGACCAAGATTTGTTAAATTTCCATTTTCAAAACTATACTGACCAAGTAGTCCTGTTGCACCGCTACTTATACTTGCCCCCACTAGTGCTGGTGAAGCATCTTGTGCTAGTTCGTTTATTTCCCCTTCGTTTAATACACGGCTATAAATACGAATGTCTGACAACGAACCATTGAAATAGTGAAGGTTATTGATTTGAGAACCGATTCTAAACGTTCCGAGATTTGTGTTCCATGTCTTCGCGGCAGATCCGATATGTTTTCCATTTACAAAAATACTGGCGTTAGTTCCATTGTAGGTGCCACAAATATGAGTCCAGGTAGTTGTATTTACTTTGAACGGGACAAAAAAACTATCTCCAGCTCCCCATGCCATAAAACTCAGACCTTCCACTCCGCTTCCATTGGTGTACAATCCTAAACCACTTGCTTGACCGTTCAACTGAGTTCCATAACTTACAAAGGTTGCATATGCATTCGCTGCTGGAAATGAATTTGGTTTTATCCAAGAGCAAATTGTACGTGAACTATTACCAGTGGGAAGTCCTGTATCACTAGCTGAAATATTTTGTGTAGTTCCATTTAAAACGATTGCTTGATTTGTTATTCCAAACCGGCTGTTTCCTGTTATTGCAGCTCCGCCGTTTAATGCTCCATCATTGGTTCCCGCATAATCTTTTGCGTTACTCGAAAGAGGATAATAGGCAACTAACGCATTGTTAGTTACTTTTCGAATTCCATGTTGGTCGGATACAAATAATACTTTCCCATCAGTGAATATATGAGCAGGTCCAGAAAACGAGGCAGAATTTCCTATTCCATTTGTTTGAGCTGCCGTTCCATTTCCGGCAATGGTGGATACTCTTTGTGTCGCAATATCTATTTGTCTGATACGATTATTTCCTTGGTCTACTACAAAAAGGTTACTTCCATCCGTTGTGATTCCATGCGGAAAACTGAAATAAGCCGCAGTTCCTACTGCATCTGCCGACCCAGTTGCCCCACCAACATTTCCCGCGAATAAAGTTTGTGCGCCTGTTATTTTATCTACTCTTACAATTTTATGATTATTAACGTTAGAAACATAAAGAAATCCACCTACAAGTACAATCCCTTCTGGATTATTGAGAGACCCAGCAGTAGAAAGAGTTGTTACCACTTTTGTAGAGAGATCTAATTTTCTAATTTTACTTGCAGTACGCTCTGCTATATACAAAATATTATTTTCTAAAGCCATACCTGCTGGCTGATTGAATCTCGCTGCTGTTCCAGTTCCATCTAGCGATGCACCCACTGGACTTACAACGGAATCATCACCTGCGATAGTTTCCACATGTCCTGTAGAAATTCTAATTCGTTTGATTCTATGTCCGCCGAATGTCGTTCTGTATTCAGAAACATAAAGGTAAGTCCCATCCGTCGTAATTGCTCTTGGTGCGGCTAATGATGCTATTGCTCCTGAACCTGCTGTATTGCCTAACGTTCCGTTACCCGCAAATGTTGTGACATCACCTGCTGCATTTATCTTACGAATTTTGTTATTCATGTGATCTGTCACATAGAAATTTTGTCCATCGGAGGTGATTCCAATTGGAATATTAAACCCAGCCGCATTTCCATTTCCATCAGCAGTTCCAGCAGTATTTGTTCCTACGGGCAAACTTACATTACCCTGATAGAGATGAAATTTATTAGAAACAAGATTATTTTGTTGAATTCCACCGCCACCAACCGAATATCCATTCACACAATTTACATCCACCGTAATATCTGTTGTTCCTGCTGTGCCTGAAAGATTTGTTCCTGTGTCGATTAAACTGCAAATCTGTCCGAGAGGTTGACTGGTGATGGAAATTGTATAATTTGTTCCACTTGCTAAATCGGCTGCTGTTTGGTAGGCAGTAGATGTTGCGCCTGACGTTACATTTACACTTGAAGTCCCGTTAGAAATTGTAAGTCCTGCTGGTAATGCAGTAGGAGAGTTTACAGTTCCTACTACTTTGTTTAAAGGTGATGTTGTAAATGTGGAGGAGAAAGCGACTATCGTATTTCCATTTACATCAGCCATTCCACTTACGGTTACTGTGTGAGATTGAAATGCCGCCAATAATAATGTTGGGTCAAATCGAGACGCTGTATTGGAGATAGTAGACACAGTTCCAAGAACACTTGCCACCCCAGTAAGATAAAAGTTTGTGCTATTAAAAGTTCCCGTGTTCATATCTTCGCTAAAGGTAACATCTGCGTTAGTTGTAAGTAATACAGAAGTTGCCCCATTTGCTGGCGTAACAGAGGTAACTATTGGTTTTGCGGTATCTGCTTCATTTACTGTGGCTGTAAAAATAGGTGGGACATTTCCCACAGCCCCGCTTGCGATTGGAGTTGCTGTTGTGGTTAAATCCGGTTTAACCCCTGTATCAAATCAAGCTCCTTCATTGAATTTTATGTAGATGATGGAGTCGTCTGCTGTGTCAGTTACCGAACAAGCTGTGTTTACAGATGTTCCATGGTCTAAGGCTACTCCCGTGTAACCGGCAACTAACCAATCCGATGTAGCTGTTCCTACACCGTTTAGCGCATAACCAGGAAAACTGCTGTCTGTAATTGCACTTGTGAATGTGATTTTATAGTGGTCAATTTTGCCATTACCCGCACAATCCATCGTTTCCGCAGAAGCTATTCCAATATCATTGTCAGTGATAGTTACAGTCTGAATAACCCCACCTGAAATAGAAGAGTTCACTGGAGTTGATAGAGTGATTGTGAATGTTTCATTTCCTTCGTATACGGTATCGTCTGTGATTGGTATATTAAAAGTAGCCGCAGTGGAACCTACTGGAATTGTAATTGTCTGTGCTGTTTGAGCAGTGTAGTCAGAGCCAGAGGAGGCAGTTCCATTGGAAGTGTTCAGAGTTACACTTGCGGCTAATGCTGATACTGCGGATAGTGTTACACTCAAAGAGTAATTGCCAACATTTTCTGTTGCACTAATAGTTGTTCCTGAGGTAAAAGAGATAGTTGGAAGTGGGTCATCGTTTGTGATCGTTGCAGTATGAGTTGTTGTGCCTGATAGGGTTGCGTTGGTTGGGATTCCCAAATCAATTATAACTGTTTCATCTGCTTCATATAGAGTTTCATTTGTAGGAGTTATAGTAATTGTTGTAGTGGTCGATCCAGCCGGAATACTCAAAGGAGAGGCTGTGATTGAATAGTCAGTTCCGCCACCTGTTGCAGTTGACGTTGCGTTAATTGTAAAGGGAACACTTACTACAAAACCACTGGCAGCACTTAGCTGTGCGGTTACTGTCATTGTGCCGCCATTTTCACTGCTTGATTGGGATGCTGCGGTGAATGATACGGTTGGTGTTGCATCATCATCTGTGATAGTCGCTGTGTGGCTTATTGTACCTAAAGCAGTTGCATTGGTTGGGTTTCCTATGTCGATGACAATCGTTTCGTCTGGTTCATCAATCGAATCATTGATAAGGTTAATTGTAATTGTGGCAGTAGTTGAACCGACGGCAATAGTTAGAGGAGATGCTGTGATGGAATAATCAGTTCCGCCACCTGTTGCACTTGACGCTGCGTTTACTGTAAAAGGAACTGTTACAGGAAGATCACTTACAGCGCTTAATTGTGCGGTTACTGTTATTGTGCCGCCATTTTCACTTAGAGATTGAGAAAGCGATGTAAAACTTACTGTTGGTGGTAGATCATCATCAATGATAGTGTATGTATGAGTTGTATTGGCACCAAGACTAGTATTGGTAGGATTGGACAATGTAAGAATTATTGTTTCGTCTAACTCATCTTTTAAGTCGTTGTTAACATTGAGTGAAATACTTTGTGTGATGATACCAGAGGCAAATGTCAATGTTCCGCTTGTGAGAGTAAAGTCAGCTCCTGAGGTTGCTGTTCCACCAGTTACAGAATAATCAACTGAAATACTTTGACTAGAAGAAGCAGATAAAGAAACGGGAATCGTAAACGTTGCGATAGATTCAGAATTAGTGCTTGCTGTAGTTGTAAATGCGACAGTTGGTGGAGGATCATTGTCTGTAATCGTGAGAGTATGAACTATATTTGGTCCAGCATTTGCGTTTATTGGAGTTCCTAAATCAATTACAACAGTTTCGCTGGTTTCAAAATTTGCATCATCTGTAACGGTAACACTAATCGACGCGGAAGTCCCGCCTGCTGGAATAATAAGCGGAGATGCGGGTAATGCATAATCTCCCCCGCCACCAGTAGCGGTAGATGACACATTAACCGCAAAAGGTATAGTGATTAGTTTGCCGCTAGTTGCACTGAGTTGGACTGTAATCGTAGCAGTTCCAATACTTTCGGTTACGGATTGAGTTGCTGCTGTAAAGTTTATGGTTGGTAGAGGGTCTTCGTCAAGGATTGTGTAAGTATAAGTAGCATTTGCCCCTATTGTTGAATTCGATCCTGCCGAAAGTGATATTACAATGGTTTCATCGAGTTCATTTAGATTATCATTTATAACTGTAAAGGAAATGTTTTGCGTAGTTGCTCCCGCACTTGTGAAGGTTAATGTGCCATTTGCCATTGTGAAATCTATTCCTGATGTAGCAGTTCCTGTCACAGAGTAAGTTACTGTGGAGTCGGCTGCTGTAGAAATAGTAACAGGAATTGAAATAGTGTTAGCCGTTTCTAATCCAGAAGAAGAATTGGAACCAAATGAAACTGTAGGCAAAGTAGGTGTAGCCACTGAAGCGTTAATTGAAATAGAAATTGTGGTTACACTTGATTGGTTTTTGTTATTTGCCGTGATTGTGTAATCAGTCAAAGCCTGACTTACTACTGGAGTTCCTGTGATTATACACGTAGTGGGATCAAGAGTTAATCCAATTGGTAAATTGGGTGAGACAGAACAATTTGTAACTGTTCCAATAATACTTGGAGTAATGGGAGTAATCTGGGTGTTTTGAGGGAATGTAAATGTGGATGGAGAATAAGATAGAGCTAAAACAGAAGTATCCGTCGCTGATTGAAATACTCCAAAGAAGGTTTCTAATGCTGGAATTGGAGACCTTTCTACCTCGGGTTTGCAAGATAAAGTTGCCAAAATTAAAACAAAAAATACATATATTTTCATACTATCCTACCACTGTTTTTCATTTACGATTTTTTTTAAGAATAATAAACGAGATTAAAAAAAATACAATCTATAAATGTAATAACAGATAGGAATGTGGAATTTTTTCGCTTGACTTTAAAAATCTTAAACAATATATTACGGTTCAAAATTTTGAGTAATAGGCTATCTTTTTATTTCCCTTTATTATTAAAATGACTATGAATTTGCAAATATTTCTTTACTAGTAGGAGTTGTGAAAAAGATGGGACTAATCGAACGAATAGAAAAAAAAATAATCGCAAATTTACAAAAAAAGAAAAAAAGCTCAATAATAGAAAAGTCAAAATCCGATTCGATAAAGCCAGATAAAAATGTAAGCCCAGTTTTTTTACCCGATACTACATTAGATGCAATACCGATTCTACTCACCAATGAAAAAATTCCTGCTCTTGATAAGGAAATTTTAAAGCCTACAAAAGAAAAACGTTCCCTTCACAAAAAAGCTATAGCTAAGAGAAATATTTCTAGTTTTGCAAAAGAAATTCCACAAACGGACGAAGAAGTGAGTGTTACGAATGAAATTTTGCCAACACCCGAAAAAGAGCTAACACAAATCCAAGAAGAAGTAATTGAGAATAACAAAGAGTTACCGCAATCACAAGAAGAAATTTTAGAAACTAACATCGAAAAACCGCAAACACAAGACGATGTCATTATTACAAATGAAATTTTTCCAGAACCCGAAAAAGATCTAACACAAGAAAAAATTATAGAGGATAATATAGATTTTCCTCTTATACAAGTAGAGACTTTAGAATCTACAGAAAATTCCATTCCAAATAAAGAAGAAATTTCTAGTTCTAGAGAAGCATTGATTGCATTACAAAAACAAAATTCTGAACCAAGTGAAATAACGACTGAATCAAAATTGGAAAATCCAATTCCTAAAGAAGAATTTGTAAATCCCGCACCAGAAGATAATTCTCCCAAAGTGGATGTCCAACAAAATAAATCCAGTTCTAGACCTAAGTATTCTCTGCAATTCAAAATGATGACAGTAATTTCGATTGTAATTGCATTTACTGTTTCTACAATTATTGCCATTGCTACTTATTTTTTTAAAAAGGATTATCGAATTCGAATCCAAGAAAGTAATTTGGAACTTGTGCGGGTTGTAAATTCAAAAGTACTGACAGATTTACTTTCACAAATTGATAAAGGAAAACAACTTGCCTTAACCTTAAAACAGGAATTCAAATCTAACATTCAAAAACAGTTTTTTATAGATCAATACTTTCAAAATGATGATAGTTTTATTTACCTTGCCGTTTATCAAAAAGATGGGACTTCGATGAAAGTAGTTGATCAAATATTTAACCAAGAGTTCTTAAAGAAAATTTCTCTTTCTGAGGAAGATGTTACACTCACTATCCGAAAAAACTTACCTTCCTTTGCTAAATCATTTTCAGGACAACCGGTAGTTCTAAACACTAGCCCAGGATTCCAAGAAACATCAATTGGGCTTAGTATTCCAGCTAATGAAGGAGAGAATTCAGAGCTAATTCTTGTTATCCTCATTCGATTAGAGAAAATTCAAAACGCATTTAAAAAAACAGGTCCAACTACTACTTACATGGTAAATGGCGAAGGAGTTGTAATTGCTCATTCTGATCCAAGTTATGTATTATCCGCTAAAAACTTAATGACGACTCCGATTGTGCGGTCAATGCTGACTAGCCCCTTGGTCAATGGAAATGGTCAGGAAAGTTTTGAAGATACAGATGGACAAACATACTTAGGTTCGTATATGAAACTTGGTCTTGCAAATATGGGGATAATTTCTACAGTCAATGAAGATGCTGCTTTTGCTGAGGTATATCGAATCCAAAAAACGAATATTTTAATTATGATAATTTCTCTTTGTGTTTCTTTGATTATCATCTACGTATTTGCAAAATCTATTTCTAGTCCAGTTTGGAATTTATTAGAAGAAACTATCAAAATTTCAAAAGGAATTTTTAAGCTAGATATTAAAAGAACTACCAATGATGAAATCGGAGTTCTCACTGATTATTTTAAGTCGATGGCTGTTGGTTTGGAAGAAAGAGAAAAAGTAAAAAGTATGCTCGGAAGTATGATTGATCCTGTTGTGGTCGCTGAGGGTATGAAAGATTTAGCAGCATTAAAACGTGGCGATGAAAAAATCATAACTGCATTTTTTTCCGATGTGGCTGGATTCTCTTCCATTAGTGAGCAGTTAAACTCAGTTCAATTGGCATCTCTTTTGAATGAATATCTTTCTGCGATGACTTTGATTTTAAAAAAACATGATGGTGTTTTGGATAAATACATTGGAGATGCGATAGTCGGTATATTTAACGCACCTGTTGATATTGGAGACCATTTTTTAAAGGCATCGTTAGCTTCTATTGAAATGATTGAGAAGTTAGAGGATTTGAGACAATATTGGGTAAAAAATAATTTGTATACCAAAGAAGCGCAAGAGATGGATGTGAGAATTGGACTAAATACTGGACCTGCCAAAGTTGGATTTATGGGAACAGACGCGATGGGATCTTACACTATGATGGGGGATACTGTTAATTTGGCGGCACGTCTGGAAGCAGCAGGAAAAGACTACGGAGTCAATATTCTAATTTCCGAAATGGTAAAAACGAAAGTAGAAAATACAATTTTTACAAGGGAATTGGATTTAGTTCGAGTAAAAGGAAAAAACGAACCAGTTCGATTGTATGAATTAATAACAACCAAAGCAAACGTGAAACCAAATATCAAAGAAGCAACAGAAATGTATGAAGCAGCATTTCATGAATATTTGAATCGTGAGTGGATGAAAGCCATTTATCTACTAAGGGATTCTCAAAAAGCAAAAGGTTCAAAAGATAAAGCAGCGATACTTCTAATCGAACGATGTGAGTCTTATATCAAAAATCCACCGCTCCAAAACTGGGATGGCGTATACACACGAACGCATAAATAATTATGACCGAAAGAAAAGATAATTCAAAGTGGGTAATTGGTATACTACTACTTCTTATTTTTACATGTTCGGTACTTTTATATCTTCATTTAACAGAAGGAGCCAAAGGAGGGGAAAATCCAGAAATCGGTATATTGACATTCAAACATAAAACCATCGAAAGAAAATATGACTCTGATGTAATTTGGAATAGAATTGAATCAGGTCTTGTGATTCGTAATAAAGATACAATTCGTTCTGGCGATTTTTCTGATGCGGTGCTTACACTAAAAGATAACACACAAATTAATATTAACGAAAATAGTATGATTTACTTAGATGTCTCAGATGACAATGTGAATCTCAATTTTGCTTATGGTTCACTTTCTCTTGCGCAAGGTAAGAATGGAAATTCAAATCTTGCAAAGTCTATCAAAATTAATTCTGGAAAAACTGTTTTAGAATTAAAGAATACAAATATAGCAATTGAGAAAAAGGGAAAAGAAGAAATCAATTTTCATGTCAAAGAAGGAAATGTAAAACTAACGAATGGAAATAAAGAAAAACTAGTAAATGCAAATGAATCTGTGAATATGAAAGACAAAGAAGTTATTGTTTCGCAAGTCAATTTAAACTTGATAGAACCTGCGGATAATAGCGTTTTAACTGGAAAATCTAAGTCTATTCCAGTAGCATTTAGTTGGGATAGTAAAAATGTTTCCAAACTTAAACTAGAAATTTCCTATGATCCAAAATTTAGTCGGATGTTTAGAACATTCCAAGTTTCGGGAAAATCCTTTCAGACAAATTTAGAATCAGGAGTTTATTTCTGGAGAGTAGCTTCTGAAAAAGGAAAAAAAGCGGCTAATGCAGATTATAGCCCATATCGCAAAATTATCATTGTATCCACTTCTCCGCCAACTATTAATTATCCTAAGAACAACCAAGTTTTTTCGTATACTAGTGTGTTACCAATCATTGACTTTGGTTGGAATCGAATTGAAATTGCAAAAAGTTATAAATTGGAAATAAGTAAAAGTTCTAATTTTTCTGANNAGTAATACTGATGGTCAAAAATTTTACAAAATGAATTCGGACAAATCGGGAGTTGTATTACAAGTCAAAGACTCACCGGAAATTGTAAAGTATACATTTCAAGTTTCTGACTCTAAAGGTTTTGTCAGAATTATTCACGAAGAAACAACAAATACTAACCAGATTAAACTAAAAGATAAATTTGAAAAAGGGGATTATTATTGGCGTGTATCTGGAATAACTAGAGATGGAAAAAAAACTGCCTATTCAGACGCAGGAAAATTTACCATCCAAGAGTTACAAGAGATGGAATTAATTAGTCCAAACGATAGACATATAGCAGAGTTAGATAGCACTATCTCTTTTCAATGGAAAAAACTTCCTTGTAAATGTAAATTCGTTTTAGATATTTCGGATACTCCTGATTTTGCGCAAAAAAAATACTCTACGACTACTAACTCTTATGTGCAGTCTCACAAATTTACATCCGAAGGAAAATACTTTTGGAGAGTTACCGCTTTAGCAGAGGACGATTCAGTAGTTGTAAAAAGCCAAACTAAGAGTTTTGTTATCGAAACAATCAAAGACGTAGAGCCAATTTATCCTGCTTCCAATAATCGAGTTGACATGAGTTTTTCGGATTCAATAACTTTTAAATGGGAAAAAAATCCTAAGGTAGAACAATTTGAATTTGAATTCTTTCACGAGATACAAGGGCAGCGCGAGTTAGTTGCAAGAAATAAAACAAAGGCAAATTCGTATACATTTAGAGATTTAACGAAATTAGACGAAGGAAAATTCTACTGGACTTTACGAGGTTATTTTTCGAGAGACGGAAAGTTGCAACCCGGAAAAAAGTTAGAAGTTCCTTTTAGAATATTTTTATCTGATAAGAAAGAACCACCAAAAATTGAAACACCTAAAAAAATGTATGTGGAATAAATTAAAATACCTTTTACCTTTTTGTATCTTTTGTTTGTGCAAAAGTATTTTTTCTCAAGAGAGTGAAGATATAGAAAATCCTTTTTTAATTTGGCAGCCAGTAGAAAATATAAAGTTTTATCAGTTACAAGTCAGAGATAACGAACAAGAAATTATTTTGGATGAAAAAGTAACAGAAACAAAGTATCCATTAGAATTGGAAGCTGGAAAGTATGAACACAGAGTTGGACTTTACAATAAATTTGGAAAAGTATACGGTTTTTCGGAATGGATTCCATTTGTAATTGCTAAGTATAAAATTCCGCAAGTGACCAGTGAAAAAAATAACTTTGGATACAAAACAGATTCAATTCATACAATCACAATTAAAGGAAAATACTTTCTCTCTAAAACAAAAGTGTTTCTAAAAAATGCCAGTGGGAATTTTCCAATCATTTCTATCAATCGACCAACAAATAACACAATCGAATTAGTGTTAAATAACCAAGAAGGACTTGTTGGAGACTATGATTTGACTTTAGAAAATCCTGGCAAAAAAATTCTTTTTTTAGAAAAGTTTTATACTCTTACTGGCTTAGAGGTTACTACCAATAATCCACCAGACGAAAAAGAAAAACCAGAAGAAGTAAAAGAAACTAAAGAAACCAAAACAGAAAAAAAAATCCCACTTACTTATCCGTATTGGAGTAGTGGACTTAGATCTACTTTGCTCCCTGGATGGGGACAATATCATAAGGAACAAAAATTGAAAGCTATTCTTTTGGATTCCTCTCTATTGCTTAGTCTAATCTATTTTAAATTTGCTACGGATAACTTTGTAGCGGATAAGAGTGCGTATGATACATCCGTAAACCAAACTCTCTTTATGTCTGTTTTAGTTAGACAACAAAGTCTCGTGTATTTTAGTTTTATGCAAAATGAATCTAATTTTCTAAAGGCAGAGGCTTCTTCTAATCAAGTTTACCAAGCTTCCATTTTAGTAGGCGCAATTTATTTTATCAATATACTCGATGCCTTATTCTGGAAAATTCCACAAGAGCAAACAGCCATTATCCCCGAAAAGAAACTTCAATTTTTCACAAACATTCAAAATACTTCTATCAATCGAATCACACGCCAGACGGAATCACAAATTGAGTTTGGTTTAAAGTATTCGTTTTAGGAATTTTGGATTTTTAATTTTGAATGGACTCTGCTTTTGCTACTAAATGATTAGATTTCTGCTTGAATATTTATTTGAGATTTTAAGTATTGCATAATGCTATAACGTTAAATGTCTTACATAGTCACCTCGAACCGAGTCTTCGAGCGCGAGAGGTCTATTTTACAAACTTAGTATTAGGTTAATCTATTACTCAGTTTGTAAGATAGATTTCTCACGGCGCGACCTTGGAAGCTGCTAGTTCGAAATGACCGCGTAGTGCGCAATAGCAAAGGACAATTCCTATGAAATCCAAAACTAATTCTCCAAGCAAGTAAGCAAGGCTTTAACTAACGCTTTTTTCCTCTTCGTTCTACTAAGGGTCAACCTGTCATTCGTAGG
>DDBL01000234.1 GCA_002333425.1 Leptospiraceae bacterium UBA2033 | reverse complement strand
GCAATCCCAAAATTCTCTGTGCCTCTGTGGCACAAACAACACTGAGTAGTTAAGATTTTTCTAAGGGATTTTTATTTCTACGATGAGCGGTAAATGGTCTGAAATCTCTGCAGTGTCTTTTTGACGAACTACGTAGGATTTAGTTTGGATTGCGTTTGAGTGAAATATATAGTCGATAGTTCTATCTGCTTTTCCTTTTGCATCAGGATCATTTGCGATATGCGTGTAGTATAACGCTTTATTTTCTCCACCCATGACTTCTAGTGGAACAGAAGATTGAAATGATTCAAATAAAATACCAAGCTCTGATTTTGGGTTGTAGAATTCTTGATGAGTTTTCATCAGTGTAGACAAATCGAAATTAGGCGGAAGTAAATTAAAATCACCACCAATAAACCAATCCACGTTTTCAGAATTTCTTTTGTTAAAAAGATCTCGTAGATAGAGAACTTGTTTTTCCATTGTATCAGAACCCTGTGCAAAGGCATCCAAATGAGTGTTCATAGCAGAAATGTATTTGGAATTAGAAATTGAAAGTTTAGTTTCGAGTATCGCTCTTTTTAAACCAAATTGTTTTGTGATTGGATCAGCAGGAATAAGAGGTAGCGCATGACGCACGGCTGATTCAATTTTGTATTTGCTAATAGTGGAAACTTTCATTCCTGTAGAGCCTTTTACTCTTGGGTGCGGCAAATAGCTGTTCTTCCAATAAAAAGCTGATGCGCTACATTTATAGTCTTCTGGTAAAAGTTTTAATAATTCGGCAAGTTGATCTTGGTTGTCTGTTCGTTTAGCTCCATCATCCACTTCTTGTAATAGAACTAAATCGGGATTTTCCTCTTTGATCACTCTTGCTACTTCACTAAGAGTTTTTTGAATTTCGACTGCTTCTGGTCTTTCGTGTGGTCCATCTCCTTTTGGCACATCAAAGAAAAAAACGTATTTTTTTCCTGCCATAAATTGGACATTCCAATTGAGAATTTTAAGACTCTGTCCGGGACTAAGTGTTGGTGGATTTTCTTTGCAACTCACTTTCTGTTCTTCTAAATCAGATGGATGGTAGGTAAGGCTGTAAACGAAGGTAAAAAGCCCTAAACCTGTAATTGCGAAAATGGAAACTAGACCGAGTAGAATTTTCTTTATTATTTTCATATTGTATCCTCTTGCAAAACTCAACCTCTCTAATTGTAACAAATTTGTAAAGGCTGTTTTTGTTTAGACTTGCCGGCAAATGGAACAGGGATAGCTATTTCACCCGCGCGGGGCGCGGGTGAAATCATTTAATCTCCAATTTACCGACAAGTCTTTTTTAGAAACTCCATTAATTACATATCTGTGGTGTTCAAAGAAAAACAAAATTTGCGCCTAATAATTAGTTGCCTTTATGAATGAGGATACGAAGCATATAATTCGATTGAACAAACCTCATCCGTTGAAAATTTTAAAGACTTATCAAATAGAATTAATTTTAGAAGAGCTGAAAAATAAAGGATACTTATCATGAAAGATTATATGGTATATAAAGATTTTATTGGGTCTGTTCATTACAACGCAACAGATGAAGTCTTCTATGGTAAGATAGAAGAGATAGATGTTTTAGTTACGTTTGAAGGAAAATCTGTTAGTGAATTAAAAAAATCTTTTCACGAAGGAGTGGAAGATTATATTCAGATTTGCCAAAAGACAAAGAAGCCAATGCTGAAATCTTTTAAGGGAAGTTTCAATGTTCGGCTCAATCCAGAGCTTCATCGCAAAGCCTACAGAGAATCCATTTTGAAGGGAATGTCACTGAACCAATTTGTCCAAACCGCCATTGAAAAAGAATTAGCAAAATCTTAGATAACAAAAGAAACTATTGATAATCCAAATTAGTATAATTTTATGACATACATGAACTTATACCTAATCAATGCAGGCATGACACTTTCTCTGCTTTGTTTTTATCTAGGGTATTCTTTTCGCAAAAAAAATAATTCACTACATCGTAAAATCAATTTAGCGGGTGTTGCATTTAATCTAATTACAGCTTTATTTTTATTAGCACATAAGTATTTGTTTGATGGAATTGAAGCGGCGGGAATTTTTCCAACAGTTCCAGCAGTTGTAGTTTTGATCCATCGTTTTTTTGCGGCTGTGAGTTTGGTGTTAATGCTTTTAATGGCATATACAGGGATCACACGAAGAGTTGAGGTTCATAAGAAGTTGCACTTTATATTTTTATCACTTTATACAATTGTATTTATATCAGGACTTTTTATTTTTGAAACAAGGAATTAACAATGAACAATCAGGAATTAAAACACAAAGCAAGAGAAATCAGAGAAGAAGTTATCAAAATGGTAACTGCGGCTAAGTCCGGTCATCCGGGCGGACCACTAGGGCTAGCAGATATTTATTCGGCTTTGTATTTTAAAATTCTAAAACACGATCCTAAAAATCCTAACTGGGAAGAAAGAGACAGACTCATTCTTTCCAATGGACATGTCTGTGCCGTGCGTTATGCGTCAATGGCACTGAGCGGATACTTTCCAGTAGCCGAACTTTCTACTTTTAGAAATATCAAAAGTCGTTTACAGGGGCATCCTTCTATTACCTACATGGACGGACTCGAAACTTCTAGTGGTTCACTTGGACAAGGTCTTTCGATTGCGACAGGAATTGCACTCGGGCTTCGTCACCAAAAAAAGACCAATCGAATTTATGCTTGTATCTCTGACGGTGAGTGTGGTGAGGGGATGACTTGGGAAGCTGCTCAATCTGCTGTTCATTACAAACTGGATAATCTCATCGCGTTTATGGATAGAAATTTTATCCAAATTGATGGGAACACAGAAGACGTTATGCGACTTGAGCCACTTCCTGAAAAGTTTCGTAGTTTTGGATGGAACGTAATGGAGGCAGATGGGCACAATATGGAAGAAATTCTTTCTTCATTTGAAAAAGCACAAACTCATAAAGGCTCACCTACTCTGATTGTATTTCGTACGATTCTTGGAAAAGGAGTTTCGTTTATGGAAAACAAACCAGAATGGCATGGTACTCCGCCAAATGCAGAGCAAGCCAAACAAGCCTTAGAAGAATTAGCAAAGGCATAAAACCATGCAATCGAAAGCGTCTACTCCAGAAGAATATTTGGAATCTTTACCAGAAGATAGAAAAGACGCTATTTCGAAGCTAAGAAGTATTATCCGCAAAAATCTACCCAAAGGATTTCAAGAAATAATGGGTTACGGGATGTTAGGTTACGCAGTTCCCCACAAACTCTATCCTGCGGGTTATCACTGTAATCCGAAAGATCCACTTCCTTTTATGAGTATAGCATCTCAAAAAAATTTTATCGCAGTTTACCACATGGGAATTTATTCTGATCCTAAACTTTTGAAATGGTTTACAACCGAATATCCAAAACACGCAACAGCCAAACTCGATATGGGTAAAAGTTGTATGAGGTTTAAAAAGTTAGACCAAATCCCCTACAAACTAATCGGCGAGTTAGCAAAAAAAATGACTGTAAAAGATTGGATTACTCTTTACGAAAAAGAGATTAAGAGGTAAATCTAAATAAGCCGCTCATTCAGCCCAATTTTTGGACTTTGTTTGTGAAATTCGGATCATATCCTCCAAAAATCTTCGGTGGCTAATAATGAATTTTTGTTTGTTATCTTTTGCTGGGTTAAAGATTCCTCTTTTTTTAAGAAGTTTAAGCGGGCTTTCTTTTATATCCGACCAAGTTCCAATCTCTAATGTGAAGGGTAAAAACCTGGGATGGTGTTTTGTATTAGAGTCTTTGTGTTCTTGGATTTGCAAAAAATTGTCATAAAGTCTATCCCATAAATCCCCATGTGTTGTGTAGGATGTGCTTTGAGGTTCAAATTTGTAACTTGTGTGGTTTCTCTTTTGGATCATATGCTTAGAAATTTTATGAAATAAAAAATCATCTTCGCATTCTACGTGCGTATTGGCATAAGGCCACCAAACATGGTCGATAGTTCCATAACCGGAATGAATATCAATTACGGGCATCATGGAATCTTTTACAGGAAAAAAATATTCTTTTACAAATCGAAATAAAACTTTTGACTCAGGTTCAAGTGTCTTTCCTCGGTAATAGGGTAAACGGTTTGTTAAACGATGTCCACCAAAAAACGGTGGGGCTTCAATTGCTTCCACACCTGAGTTTCGCATCAAATCAACTCCTCTTGGATTTGATCTACTATTTAATGCAACTCCACCTGGATTGAGAATGGGGATACATACAATACTGAGTTTCCCTGATTTTATTTCTTTTAAAAATTCAGCTCCACTTTTGCGAAATATATGATCTAAAAAATCTAATAAAACACGAATTCCAATTGTTTCAAGACCATGCACACCTGCAACAAGTCCTGCTGGATTTTTTTTAATTGCTTTGGGTTTTCCAATTTCCATAACATAAATAGGAAATCGGAATCCTTCTTTGGTCTTGGAGGAAAAACCAAATTGCCGCAGGCGAACTAAATCACCTCCGGCTTTTGTTATACTTAAAATTCTATTTTCGTATCTATTTAATCTTTTAATTCCACGTAACATTACAGATAGTGTTTTCCATACTTTTGATTGATTTTTTCTGCATCGAAAATTACAAATACATCAATGGTTCCAAATTCTAAATCTAATGCAGGAAATCCTGAAATTTTAGCGCCTAATCGCATATATCCTTTGATGAGTGGTGGAACTTTTTTGGTTGTTTCTTTGATGTCGTGTATCGGTAAATTAGGATTAAACCCGTTTAGAATATATTTTTCTTTTGGATGAACAAAAAATTTGTCTTCCGCCAAAACGTTGTTATGCTTTAAATAGCTGTAAACTTCAGAACCGTAAAGTGAATTGGTATTATGAATTGAGCCACAACCCATGAGATAACGAAGATTATACTCTTTCATATAAGTACCGAGTCCAATCCAAAGCATGGATATTACACTCCCACCTCGATATTCAGGATGAACACAACTTCTTCCAACCTCTGCAACTCCTTCCTTTAATGCATAGATATTAGTTAAATCAAATTCATTCTCGGAATAGAATCCAATATTCTTTAAAGCAATTTCTCTTGGAAGTATTCTATAAGTTCCAACTACTTTGTCATTTCTATCTTTATCAATAACAATCAAGTGGTGACAAAAATAATCGTATGCATCTCTATCTTTTTTTGTCTCTCTAGAGGAAAGTAAACCTTCTCCCATCTCTTCATTAAAGACTTCATAACGTAAAGCCAGTGCTTGTTCAATTTCTAATTGGTTTTCTGCGATTCTTACTTCTAAGTTTCGTGTAGAGGGGAGTGTTTTTTCTAACTCTTTTGTTATCATTATTTATTCCTTTTCTTGAAAGATAGAATCACTATGAACCAAATTTATTACAATAATATTTCTAATTAAAAGATATTTGATTTCAAAGTAAAAAGTGAAAGTTGATGAATCATCCCCGTTACCTTTGTCAACTCAACTACACGTAGTATTCATTCCTAAAATCGTAACTACTCAGCATAAAAAAGACTGCCACAGAGACACAGAGACGGAGAGATTTAAAGAGCGTCTATACTGTTTATTTTGGCAGTTCAGTCTTAGTTATTATTCTTTTGCACTATGGTAATTGAATCCAAATATTTTATTAGTTCTCTTTAATCAATCAAACCAAGCTCATACGCAAATTTGACTGTAGCCGCTAGACCAGCAGTTTTTGGAAACGGATGTTCTAGATTTGGAGAACCAAAGCTAAGTTTGCCTACAAACGAATTATAGGCAACATCCCAATGATGCGCATGTAACATCGCCAGATCTGTTGCCATCGGAATATGAAGTTTAGAATGTTTTTGTGTTACTTGCATATCATTGTTTGCATCATATTTATTGAGTTCATTTACACCTTGCAATTGAAAATAAGGAACTTCCGTAATTGTAGTGGAACCAGTAATATTAAAAATAGGAATATTCAGAGCATCTATCTTCTTTAGATTTTCTCTTAAAAAATCTTTTCGTATATGTGTGGTTAAATCGAGAATAGCCGCTTTCACATTGTATTCAGAGAGTCTTCTAATTTTGTGAGGAACATGAATGATGGGAGAAATTAATTTAATCAAATTATCAAATTCATCTTTGATATTAAAATTTATATCTTTGATAGAATCATACAAAGTATCCGCTAAATAAGAACCTCCAGGAACTCCAGCCCAGTTAAAAATACATCGAATTCTTTTTTTTAAGTCTGGTCTTTTGGAAAGTAGATAGAGCAAATCAGGCATTCCCTTACTATAGGCTAATACCATTATGTCTTTGGGAGGAACTACATTCTTTTCTTGGATTAAATGTTCATTTGCATCAAGTCCCAATCCTTTCTCAATCGCATTTAGAAGATCGGACATATTTGCCTCACAACCTCTCATCGGATGAGAATCAGATTGTAACACGCGCATTTTGTATTCTTTTTGCACATAAGGAAATGCATCTTGGAATGCCATCACAGGAAAAAGCCCACTCAAAAATCCAGGACAAAAAAGGAGTGTGGTATTTTTTATCTCTCCCATTTCCACTTCTGGCATTTCGATATTCCATTCGTTTGGACCTTCGTCTCGAAGAAAACGAGAGGCTATCTTTTGTTTGTCGCTTCTTGTATCTTTCCCGAAAAGTTTCTTGTGATTAGCCGCTTCTACTGCTTCCGGAAATTTTATCGCTTCAGTTATGAAAATATTTCTCCATCTTTTCGCGCACCATTCTTTGACTTCATGCTTTTTGAAATTTCTTTTGTTTTCTGTCACAATAGCTCTGACTTTTTCTATAACTTTCGAATAATCAGCCGCAAGTAAGTATTTACGAAGTTCTGTCATGGAATTGTGACCTCAACCTAATTTTTAGTTTCCACTTCCATCTTTCCAAGGATAACATTACCCACAAATAAAAAACAGACAAAAATTGCCACATTATGTTGCGCCCCAAGAATCAACATTGAGTTTGAACACCGATGGGCACGGATAAACGATTAAGAATTATATGTAGTTCCGACCGGAATTAATTGCTTGCTACTTTTGTTTTTCAATTCCTTTTTAATTCTCTCAAAATATCGACTTCACTTCCCATCCCCCTCAACAATCCCTCTTTCTTCCTTGGTCAATCCATACAACTCATACACCATCTCATCAATCTCCTTATCCGTAGAATCAATCACTCCTTTAATAGACTGAGCTTCTTTCTTTAAACGTTCAAATCTATCGAGCCACTTTTCTTCGTCACGAGCGGATAACGTTATTTTCTTTTTCTTGAGCTCACTTGCAAACTCAGACCAATCAAGCAGATACCAATCTTCTAACTTCTCAGTCAGCTTTTCGATTTTGAATTCAGAAACTAAGAGTGTCGTAAATTTCTTTTGTATTTCTTGTAACTCTTTGTTTTTAGAGAGCATAATATCGGCTAGCCGTATGAATGGCTTTTGGTCTTTGGGAGTAGCATTTACAATTGGCAAACCATTTAGATAAACAGTCTTTAGCCGCAAACGTCCTCTTTTATTTATATCTCCAATCACAGGGCAAATTTTGGTAAGGTAAAACCAAATTAAGGAACTATTAAGTAAGGCTAATAAGTATTTATCGTTCTTAGGAATAATAAACGCAGTTGCATTCGTATAATAATTTTCTTCGTCAAAACTAAATCTAGACTCTAAGGCAATGTCAGGATAAATAATTTTAGGTTTTAAAAAAGAGTCGTAATAGGCACAGCTTCGAAGCTCCCACCAATGTTCTCCTTGATCTTGCCTGATTTCAAGTTGCTTTTGATATAAAGAAAGATGTTTAAATACTTCGGGATACTTTTTTATATCAGTTCCAATTTTTGTAAGTATAATGTATTCTTCTTTAAATTCATTCCGATATTTTCTGACATTATCNNGCTTCATTAAATCCAGTCTTTATTCCAAATAGTATTTGTTTATTTACATATTCACTGAGCGGGATTCCTTTTTTCTTCATTTTTTTCATGATCTTTTCCTCGCCTGAATTGGAAAATGACCATAATCCGCTCGAAAAAGATTCAGGAAGAATCTCTAATTGATTTAAGGGAACGACTTCTTCTAGACTGTTAAAATTTAGATTTTCAATTTGAGTAAATAAAGTATTTTCTAACGGAATTGTTTTACGAATTAAAATGATTACCGGAAACGTGGCAGCATCTTCGAATACAGGTAACTCACCAAAATCAATAATCCTGAGAATTTGAAAGGAACTTAAAACACTTCTCAGGTTCATTCCATAATTAGAGCGAATGAATTTATTAGATGAGATATATCCTAGTAATCCGTCATCGTTTAACAAATCCAATCCTCTCTCGTAAAAGTAAGTGTAGAGATCGGCTGTTCCCGAATAACAATTGTATGTCTCTTCAAAATATCGTTTTACTTCCCCTAGAGTTTCTGCTCTTACATAAGGCGGATTTCCAATTACAATATCGAACCCGCTTTTCTTTGCCGCAGGAGATTTAGCTTTTAGAATACGGCTAAGTTTATTTATCCGCCTATCAAAGACTTCTGGAAACGCTTCTTTCCAATCGAATGCTAAATCGCCAGCATACTTTGGATCGTCTACTAATGAATTGCCGCATTTAATATTATTGTGTAGGCTATTAAGCTTTTTATTCTTAGCAGCAGTTTTGAGCCAGAGGGAAAGTTTTGTAATTTCGACTGATTCTTTATTTAGATCTACTCCATAGAGGTTATTTTCTAAAATTGTTTTGTTGATAGAATCAAAATCAAAGAGTTCGCCTTGTGCATTTTTATTTTTGATTTCTTTAATTTCTTTATAAACTCTCTCATGCTCTTTCCACAGGTAATTGAATGCGGCAATTAAAAACGCACCCGAACCACAAGCAGGATCTAGAATTTTTATTTTGGAAAGATATTTATCTCTGTATTCTGTTAGAATTGTATATTCCTTATTTTTTTTTAAAGAAGAATACTTTTTAGAAACCTCATCCCATTTTTCTTTCAGCCAAACACCAACTGTATTTGCAACGATGTAACGTGTATTATAATCAGGAGTATAAAAGACTCCTTCTTTTTTGCGCTTGGTTTTCTTTGCATCAAACTCAGTAAGCTTATGCTCTAAGACATCCACTTCTTTGGCAAATTCCATTATGTGTTGCTTTTCTTGCTTTTTAGGAGTCTGGTCTAACTCTTGGAAGCTAACACGCATTTCCTCTAAGTCAGAAATACTCTGCTCGAAGATATGACCTAAGATGTTTACATTCAATTCATTCTCGTCACCGAAATCGTATTTTAAACCAATTCGTGAAATTTCTTCAAATATAAGATTCGGAATATCCAGTCCATCTAACTCTTTATCTTTTTTGAACAGTTCTCCATTGTAGCCTGAATCGATACCAAAGTCTTTACCTTCATCTATTACTCGAAATAAATTTTTAACCTTTCCATAAATATCAAACTGATCCTTTTTATAGTATGGATTTTTCGGTAATAGCTGTGACTCTATAAGTTGTCCTGACAAGATATTTGTCGGAATCAAATGCTCCCTTGAATCTTCACAAAACCAACAGAAAATAATTCTATCTAAAAACTTCTGAACCAATTGCAATAATTCTGATTTTGGCTTTTCTATTTCATACTGTGTATTATATTTTAAAGCTTCATAAAATATTTGCGAGCGTAAAGATTTATACTCTAAATAAAATTCTTTTAGAACTTTTGTTTCTTCTACACCTTTATTTTTTAGAAGTTCTCCAGTTTTAGAAACTCCATTGGTAGTAAGCAGATTTTCTTTTTTTAGAATTGTAATTAGTTTAAGAATTTCTGTTTCAGTAGACAATGGAAGAAATTTATGTTTCTCTTCTTCTGGAACATTGAAATAAAAAGTTTCATAAACATTCTGTCCTTTCTCTTTATTATAAATTCGAATCTCATTAAAGTTAGTGACTATTCCCCATTTTGCGCTAGCATGGTTCACTAGATATTTCCAACATTGGTCTACAGGTGAAAGTTTATCCGGTCGATTCGATAACTTAGTTAGATTGTCAGAATCCTGACCTTTGAACTCTATAACAACCTCTGCGGAAATCC
>DDBL01000218.1 GCA_002333425.1 Leptospiraceae bacterium UBA2033 | reverse complement strand
AAATTTTGTTTCAATTAATCCGATTTTTTTAAAAAAGAATTGAAAAAAAATAACATAGAGTTCGGGCATAACCATTTAAGTTTTCAAATTTTTTGATTTCATTTAGAAAACGAATATTTTTTACTTTCAAATACATTTGTCGCATTCTCTGTGCTATCATTGGGTTCTAAAATAAATAGAGACAGATTATTTTCTGATTTTATACAGTATTTATTTTTAGAAACAAAGGAATTATATTCTATCGAATAACCTAACTCCTCTGCAATTTTTCGCAAATTCAATTTATTTAAAACTTCTGTAGTAACAGGTCTTTTAGAATCCCAAAAAATTAGTGACTCTAACAATTCTTTTACGAAAGAAGAACTTAACAGTTCGTAAATAAATTTTGCTTCCTCTAAACTTTTACAAGAAATAAAATTGCAAGTATCGTCAACTTGAACAGTTTTATCTAAATAAGGTTCTAAAATGCTAAAACGAATATTTTTATATAATCCAGAAATTGCAATTTTATAAGGATAGAAAGAATATTCGCCTACCGAAAAAATTGAAAACAAAGGTTTGTTTTTATAAATTGAACTTTTTCGATTTGTAAATATTTCTAAGTTTTCATTCAGATATTTCCATGTCTTAGGAAAGGCTGTCTCTATATAATTCGTATTTTCACCAATTTTTTTTTGAGTTATAATTACACATTTGCGAGGAATCAAATTTCTATTTGCTAAGTCAGAACTTTTTAAAAGCGGATAAACTAAATTATCTTCTATATCAACTAACTTTCCTTCACGATTTTGAAAAATGTTATCTTTGTTTAAAGATAATTCCATCACACTGGCTGCATCATGTTTGATACCATTTCTCCAAACATAATCACTCTTCCCAATGAATTTTTTCAATCCTTGAAATTTATGAATGTTATTTACTATCGTTCTGTTTTCAATTCCTATTGTTTGAACAATGATTCTTTCTTCTATTGATTTATAGATATTACAAAAAATTTTATTTTTATTTGAACTAAGTTTAAAAACGAAAAAACAAGCATCTACAGAAGCATTAAAATATTTTTTAGAATCAATGGGGTAAATATCTATTAACTCTGGTTGAATATTATTTTCAGAGAGTGAAAGTAATATTTTTCTTGCAACACTAGTTTTGCATAAAAAGGCAAACATACAATCACTTGTAAGAAACAAGTCTGTGAGGCTGAGTAAAATGTATTCAGATAAATCGAAATTACTTTTTCCTGTTATTGCATCAATTCCCTTCAAATTCTTAAAATTGCTTTTTTGGGGAAGATTCTCACTGTCAATTTTTCCTAACCCAGAATTAGTTACCCAGGGCGGATTCCCTATTAGTAAAATATTACTTTCTTCTAATTTTAATTTTGCTTTTAAATCTATTGTAAAAAAATCTTGATTCAATAGAGTTAACTTCAAATTGTCTTTCTTACTAATATTTTCCAATTCTTCTAAGTAATTGGAGTTAATTTCAATTCCTATGTTTTTATTACAATTTGGAAATGTTTTTACTGCACTAAGCAAGATAGAGCCTTTTCCGCAGGTCGGTTCAATGATACAATTGGGAGAATAATTATATTTATCCTTAATAATAAAAGACATTAAATCAGCTAAGACTTTAGGAGTTTGAAAATCTCCAAATTCAATTTTATTTAAAAGTTCTTTCTTAGACAAGTTTATTAATCCCATTCACCTCTCCTGCCTTTTCAATGATTCTCCCATATTGTAGCCTCCATTGAAGTGCATTCGAAATAGTAAGATAACCGATCTCTGGTTTATTTCGCAAAATTTCGTCTGCTAAATTAGATGCTTCAATTTCATCCACTGGTAAATTTTTATCATTGAAAAGTGCTATGAGGTCATCTTTATTTCCTTGATTTTCAAGGATACTATTTATTTGAGTAGTTAATTGGAAATCGGCAGTTCTTTTTTTATCAACGTAAACAGTATGTAGAATATTCAGCCTGGCAGTCTTCTTAGAATTGTTATCAATTTTTTCATATACAAATACTAACAAATTATAACCAAGCCCATAGATTTTTTGTCGTGCGGAACGAAATGGACAAGAGGATTGCGGTTGTTTTATGCTCGTAACCTTTATATCAATTTCTAAGCTTGGAAAGTCAATACCACTGGCTGAATTCCCTGTGTCAAAAGTATAGCTATTTTGAAGGAAGTTTTGAAATTTATGCTCTAAGTATGTACCGACTGCCTTACCATCGGTAGAACCAAAGATGGATTTTACCTCATGTTTAGATTCCTGCTTAGCAAATTTAGAGGCTTCTTTTTGAACAGCTTCAATTGTTAATATTTCTTTCATACTTTAGGCTCCATTAAAATTTGTATTCCAATAAAAACAATATAATTTCATCCATTGTTTATGGAAAACCTAAAGGGATTCATAAAGTCTTTCCGAGACACGACGTCGAAGGAACCTACAACGGAAGGTTTGGCGTTATTTTATTAGATAACATTCTAGTTCGCAACTAAAATGCCGCCTAACGTTATGCGTATCTGACGTGACTTTTAAACTCGAAA
>DDBL01000036.1 GCA_002333425.1 Leptospiraceae bacterium UBA2033 | reverse complement strand
CTAACGCGGTGGAGTTGTCGGATTTTCTTTTTATTGCAAGGGTTTCACCCTATTACCCGAACTTATTTTTCTTTCAAAAGTTAGACTTTTGAGATTCTCTTTGCTTTCTCTTCCCAGAAGGGGAGTAGTTTTATTTACCGCTTTCCCAGCGTGGGGAATCTTTCTCTTACTTTTTTCTTTTCTTTTATGCAAAAGAAAAGAAAAAAGTAAGCAAAAAAGAAAAGAAAACCCGCAGCTCAGACTTTTCTGCCTTAACACTTCGCAAATGCTCCATTTAAGACTTTTCTCTGATTTGTCGCTTTTTACTTAATGAGATTACTCACAAGTTGCCCCTTCCCTGAAGCTCTCTATTTAACAGCAGGAGATACAAAAATAAGATTAGGGAAGGGGGCTTCATTGTAAAAGTAAACCAAGTAATAAAAAGTTGGGGTTAGGTCACTCCACCAACAAAGCCAACCTTTCTTCCAACAACTCATTATTCAAAAAAGTCCCATCTCGTAAAACCTTATCCTCATTATCCTCACCCTTCAAATAAAACACGTCCACAAGATACCGATCGTATTTGTCGCTACCGTGAGTCTTAATAATCAAAAATTCACAATCCTTCAAGCGAGACTCAATAAACTTTTTAGAAGCCGCTCCCTGCGAAGTCCCAAGCTCAGGAGCGTCTAATCCGCGTAATCTCAGACGTTGTTCAATGAATACAGAAAAACCCAAATCAATATTGACTAGCAAAGTATCTCCGTCAATGACTCGCTCTAAGTAAGCCTTGTAGGTAAACATCTCTTTGCTGCTAGACACAGGCTCGAAGTAATACGAACTACCTTTCTTCCTTGACTCAATCACAGAACCAACTTTGAGCTTTCGCAAATCACTCCCGTTATTAGACATTAGCGCATAACTACTATTAACCTTTAAACGAATCGAAAAGCCTAAATCCAGATTTGGAACCGACGGTTCCAAATCTGATGTAAATTTTTGCAAACTGCGGTATAAATACAGCCTCATCAAAGGTCGTTTCAGCCTGTCTTTTATTGGTTCATTCTCATTTTTAACTTCTAATTTTTCACTCTTACCGGCTAAGGCAAGTTTAACTCGTTTTAGTAAATCGTCCCTTGACCATCCTTCCCGAACAGCTTGGTTTTCTAGCTTCAATCTGATAGTAGAATCATCAACAAGTAACAATTCCCGATAGTGACTCCAAGACAGTTGTGCTTTAACTTCCTTCAATTTATATAATTGATAAAACTTTCTCATATATCGCAAGTTCCGGTCAGAGAAACCCTTTCCAAACTTCCGATTCAAATCTTTAGACAACTGCTTAAGCACCATATCTCCGTAAGCCGCTCTTTCTTTTTGTCCTTGCTCGACTTCAACTATTCGTTCTCCTATTTTCCAATGAGCGAATAATGTTGTTTTGTTCCAATTACCATCTCCCTCACTTTGTGCGTTTTCGTAGATGAGGGAGATGTCTTTTAAAATGGAGTTGTAGTTAGTAGTAGAGATGCCGGTGGGTTTGGGGTTGGTCATGGGATTAGGATTTTTCCTTGGAAAAATAAATGCAAATAGAAAATACTATTTAGAGTAAGAATTCCAGACATCGCAAAGTGTGTAAATCAATATGGTTTTAATCATTGCTTAATATTCTAATACATCTTTCATCGTATACAATAAGATAAATAAGAGTTAATTAAATGGCGAATTCAAACACTCTAAGAGAAATAGTAGAACCAAAAATAAGAGAAACTTTTTTATTAAAGAATCAAATCAAACCAATCAGCAGAAAATCATTATTAGATACAAAGCCCGACGTAATTGGCGAAAAGAATAATGAATTATATATTGGGGAAATTACGGTTTCTGGCTATAACGGATATAAAAGTGGAAACTTTCATATTGGTGCAACTAGAAAGCTTGCAGACTCGTTTATGAAGTTATTCATTTTAAAAAACAAACAAGTTGATATAGAAAGGGAACTTAATAAAAAGTTTATAAAAATCCATATATGTTTTATATATCCGGAAAATTCGAAGTTTATGAATTCATTAGGATACAGAAATCATATTTTCGATTTGGGATTAGAGAAATATCCAATTGCTATTGATGCTAGCACTGAAAAAGAAATTCAAAAAGCTTTGAGAAAATCGCAAATAGAAGTTGGAAAGAAATAGTTTATTTTTCAACAATGAGAATACGAAAAATTACTCACTGTTAGACACTAAGAAAGGATAATTTCTTTATTATTCGCCAGAAAATAATTATTAAAGTATTCTTTGCCTTTTTCTACTTTTTTAAATAGAGATTAACTTTTATAAAAAAAGGATTGAAAAAGGAAAAATATGTTTTATTATGTGAAAAAGCCGAATATAAAGTTAAATTATGCTTATAAAATTCAATATATCCAATTTTCGTTCTTTCGCTAGAGAAGGAAATTTAAACCTAATCACTGCCCCAGGTTATAAATCCGATTTACCAGAACAAATATTTTCCGATGGTAGACGGGAATTATTGAACACTTGCGTAGTTTACGGACCCAATTCGGCAGGAAAGTCCAATCTCTTTTTAGCGATGGACTTAATGAAGCATTTTGTTTTAAACTCTCAAACTTTTCGCCCGGGAGAGGAATTACATTTTGAACCATTTCTTTTCAATAAGGACAAGGAGAAAGAACCTACTGCATTAGAAATTCTAATTTCTTTAGAAGGAATTCTTTATAGATATGGGTTTGCATACAATGAAAAAGAGATCGTCTCTGAATGGCTTTATCAATCTATTAAAAAATATGAAGTTGAATTATTTTATAGAGATTACCAAACAATCGAATCCCATCCAAAAAGTTTCAATGAATCAAAGGAAAATTTAAAAGACCAAACAAAAAAGAATACTTTACACTTATCAATCTTAGCGGCTAACAATGGAAAGCTATCAACAAAGATTGTAAATTGGTTTAACAATTGTAATGTAGTATTAGGAACTCAGCATGAGAAGTATAAAGAAGTAACAATTAATTTATTAAAGAGCAAACAACACTACGATAAGATTTTAGAGTTATTTAAAAAATCTGATTTGTTTATTGAAGACATTATCTTTGAAGAAGGAATCGTAAAAACAATACACAATATCTATAATTCAAAAAAAGAAATTGTCGGAACAAAAAAAATAGACTTAATCGCAAAAGAATCCAAAGGAACCAATAAGCTCTTTGATCTGGCAGGTCCGATTGTAGATTCTTTACTCAATGGAAAAATTCTTTGGATTGATGAAATGGATTCCAGTCTCCATACATTCCAAACGCAATCAATTCTACATTTATTTCATCAGAAGAAAACCAATCCTAAGAATGCACAACTTATTCTCAATACACATGATACCAATCTTTTGAACCAAAGCATTTTTCGAAGAGATCAGATTTGGTTTGTCGAAAAAGAATATGATGAAAATACAAAACTCTATTCCTTGTTAGATTACAAACCAGAAATCCGAAACGATGCCGCTCTTGAAAAACGATATCTGGAAGGTAGCTTTGGTGCGATTCCGTATTTGAAAGGATAAAGCGAGAAAGTGTATGGCTAAAAAGCAAGAATTAGCCATTTGCCTTACACTCAAATTTTTCCTGTCTTTGATAGAGATTCTAAAAGCAATCCGGAAGATATATTCAATTCAGCTATTCGAAGGGCAGAGCAAATTGACCAGTCTTCTGATTTAAATTTACTACAATCTAAAAGAATTCCTAGCACCAATATGCCAGAATTTTTTGATAAAATTGCAGATGCACTATATCAACCTAAAGACTCTGATAAATATTTACCCGACAAGAAACTGCGTGAAGAAAAACTAAAAGTTTTTCTATTTCAAGTATAACTACCCGGCTTCCAAT
>DDBL01000020.1 GCA_002333425.1 Leptospiraceae bacterium UBA2033 | reverse complement strand
CGATTACATCATTTCTAAAACCTGTAAAAATAACTTTATTTTCAATGTTTAATTCTTTTGCCAAGTTTTTGAGTTTAGTTTCCAATTCCCCCGAACCAACGATAAAAAATTTAAAATCCTTTTCAGTTTGAATTTGAGGGATTGCACGTAATAGAGTTTCTTGGTCTTTGTGATCTACAAGGGCTGCAACATTTCCAATAATTACAGTATCCTTGTTTAAATTAAATTCTTTGATTAACTTCTCTTTATCGCCTATCGTTTCAAATTTTTTAAGATCGATTCCACTGTAAACAGTTATTACTTTTTCTGGGTTTATTCCATCTTCAATTAAAACTTCTTTAATGCGGTTAGATACCGTCAGGAAATAGTCTATTTTATCAGAATAGTATTTCCTTTTGCTTAAAGGATTTTTATTGATATGAAAATCTACTCTTCTAGAAACTACTAACTTTACTTGTGGAGTTAGTTTTTTTGTCAAAAGCCCAAGACCATGAGTTGCACCTGTATGGGTATGAATTAAATTTACATGATTTGCAGTTACTATCTTTGCAATTTTTCTAGCGGCAAATATATCGTATTCACCAAACATTCGGATTGGGAAAAATGGAATTTTACCAGCAACACGTGATTCCAACTCTGAGTTAGGTTGACCGATTAAAATTTGTGGAATTTTTCTTTCCGCAAGTCCGGCAATGAGATAATAAAGCTGTTGTTCGCCGCCACGCCAAGTTCTAGCATTGTTTAGATGAAGTATCATTTAAGTAGTCTCAAACAAAATAATATCAGAAGAAAAACCAGGTCCCATCGCAGAGAATAATCCTAATTCGCCGCCAGAAAATTTTTGATCGTTTAGAAATTCATCTATTACAAAAAAAATGGTAGGAGAGGAAATATTCCCATATTCTTGTAGAATTTTCATTGAATAATAAAAATTATCCTCTCCAATTTCTAAAGCATTAGCGAATGCTTCTATTACCTTTGCTCCGCCTGGATGAAATAAATGATGTTTAACTTTACTTTTTTCGATTTTGTTTTCAGTCAAAAATTTCATGTAGAATTCTCTAAAATTTTGGGCTATTAATCCAGGAATTGATTTGTCAAAGACTACTTGTAGACCGTCCATTTCAATTTCCCATCCCATTACATTAAGTGAGTTTCTCCATTTTCTAGACGCATTTGTCTTAATTGAAATAGAATTCTTTTTTTCTTTACCTGATACAATCATGGAACTTGAACCATCGGAAAATAGGGATAATGCGATGAGATTGGATTTTCTTTTGTCAGATGGTCTAAACGTTAGTGTACAGGTCTCAACTGTTATAACCAAAATATTTTTGTTCGGATAAAGTTGAGATAGTTCACCTGCTCTTGCAATACTATTTGCCCCACCAGCACAACCAAGTCCAATGATTGGGATACGTTTAACGTCAGTCGAAAGACCTAGTAAATCAATGAGCTGTGCGTCGAGTGTAGGAGTTATAAATCCCGAACTTGTAACTACAATTATAATATCAATTTCACTTGGAAGTAAATTTGCTTTTTCTATTGCTAGTTGTGCTGAGGCTTTCGCCATTTCAATTGCGTGAGTTACAAAGAGTTCATTTTTTTCTTTGAAGGATTTGGTTTCTCCATACCATGAAATATCTTTTAAAACTGGTCTGGATTTGATTTTAGAATTTTCGAATACGGGGAGATATTTTTCTATTTCTAAATTTGAGTTTTTGAAAATGGCTTTTGCGAATTCTTTAACTTCTTCTTGTTTTACTGTGTTGGAAGGAACTTCTCTTGCTACTGAATGGATGTAACTCATGAATTACATGGAAAAATTGAATTCAAAAATTGAAAATTAGTTTTTATGTTTATTCTCTGCGTTAAATTGAAGTTCTACAATTGAGCCATTGATTTTATTGTCGAGTGGATTGTCCGTGATGGTTTCATTATTATGGTATAAAATTTTTACAGTATCCATTAGGCTTCGAATGATCTTTAAACCTTTGCCCATATTTTTGTGAGGTTTCTCTACTCCGCCGAATGGAAGTTTGCCTGGGCTATCTGATTGGTGTTGTTTAATGTCTCCAAGATAATTATCTAAGTTGCGAGGAGCAGGCTCATAGTTGTCACTTACTGTTTCACTTATTTTGAGTCCCCTTCCATAATCAAGGATAAGTAGAGTAAATTTGGAGTTTTCTATGCGCCATCTACAAATGATTGTTTCTTCACTATGATTGGAAACGTTTGCGGTGATTGAGTTGGTAAGTGCTTCGTCGGCAGCAAGTACGATTTGGGAAATATCATCCTCGCCGAAAGAGTTCTGAGCTAAGGAAACTCTTAATTGTCTTCTGAATTGGCGAACTGACTCCATATCTGGAGGTAGAAACATAACGTAAGAATTGTCAGGCATTTGGATAAATAGATCTTTTTCTGACATAATTTTTTAGCTCTCACACTCGCCGATTTGTATAATAAATTATCATAGTCGCTTTTATAAGCAATATAAATTTTAATTTGTTTTTCTTTTTTCGTTGTATTGCATTTTTATGTGGTCGATTCCTGCGTCTAGGAAAATGTCTCCCTCTTTTTCAAAATGAAATTTTTCGTAAAATTGTACCGCGCTAACTTGAGCATAGAGATAGACTTTCGATTTGTTTTTATTCTTACATTCTGTTAATAATTTTTTTACTAAGGCGGTGCCTACTCCGCTCCCTCTATATTCCTTTAGAACAGAAAATCTTTCTAACTTTACACCCTCTTTAGTAAATCTCATGCGAGCAGTTCCAGTGGGAATTCCTTTGAAATAGGCTACTATATGTAGGCACTCTTTTTCAAATTCATCATATTCTTCTTCTAAGGGGACATTTTGCTCTTCTACAAAAACTTTTTTTCGGATAACAAAAGCTTGTTCTAATTCCTCTGGATTTTTTACTTCTTGGATATGAATCATTTAGATTCAGTGCCTACCAATTCAGAAATATTAGCGATACCTTGTTTTTTCATAAATCTATCCAAATACTCTAAAATAGATGCAGGTAAAAATGGACCTTTGTAAATGTAACCAGTATAGATTTGAAAAAGATTGGCACCTGCTTGGATTTTTTCAAGTGCAGCTTGTCCTGAATCAATACCCCCAACACCAATGATCGGGATTCGACCTTGTAGTTTTTTATACGCTAATCGAATTACTTCTGTTGATCGAACTCTGAGTGGTACACCTGAAATTCCTCCATCTTCTACTACAGGATAATTGCCGAGTACCTTTTTATCTATCGTTGTGTTGGTGAGGATTACACCATTTACATTCAAATCAAGGATAACATCGAGTAACTCCTCTATTGCACTATTGGTTAAGTCGGGTGCTAGTTTAATAAATGTAGGTATAATGAAATCTCCCCCAAGCCCTTGTTTGATTCCTTTGATTAGGTTAATAAATGCATCTTTCTCTTGAAAATTTCTAAGTCCTGGAGTATTAGGAGAGCTAATATTGATTACCCCGTAATCACCTAAACTTGATAATTTTCTGAAAGTTCTAACATAATCATCAACTGTATTTTCTACAGGGACTAATTTTGTTTTGCCGGCGTTGATTCCTCTTGGTATTTTGGATTCTTGTTTTACGATTATTTCGTAGGCTTTGTCGGATCCAGGATTATTAAAACCCATTCGATTAACAAGAGCCGAATCTTTTTCGTATCTAAAAATTCTAGGTTTAGGATTTCCTGGTTGTTCATCACCAGTGATAGTTCCAATTTCAACATGCCCAAATCCTAGTTTTGATAAAAATGGATAAAGCTCTCCCGTTTTATCAAATCCGGCTGCCATACCCAATGGATTTTTGAATTCAATTCCAGCCATTTTAACCTTTAGCCTAGGACTTTCGTAATTAGTAAGTTTCTCTAAAATAGGAAAAACAAACGGGAGAGAATTTGCTAAGTGTAGTAGGTTTCTCGAAAGTTCATGTGCGTTCTCTGGATTTAGGCGAAAGAAAAATTGNNTTGCGTTAAAAATAAATTTCATCTAATTTTAAACTAAGTAAAACAGAACCATAAGAATAATAAAAACCTTTCTTTGAAAAGAATCCTCCGCAAAAATCTCTGTGTCTTTGTGTCTCCGTGGCAAACTGCTTAGTTATTACAGTATTTTTATCAACCATTCCACTTGAAAGATTCTTGGAAACCTATTTTTCTTCTAACATTCTTTGTAACTCTTGCGCTTTCAAATTTCCGGGTTCTAGATACATAACGTCTGATAGAAGTTTATTCGCACGAGCAATATTTCCAATTTTACGATTTATATCAGAAAGATTGAGAAGATTATTTATATTCCTTGGCTCTCTTAATTTTAAACATTCTCCATAGTCGATGGCAATAGGTAAATTTCCTTCAAATTTATAAGCATAGGAAATTTTGAAATAATATTCAGAGTCCATTGGATTTAAAGAAAGATATTCTTCGCAAAGAGGAATAAATTCTTTATAGTTTTTTTGTGAGTAATAAATATCTAAAAGTTTGTGGTAAATAGCTGGATCTTGTTTGATACGCAAGGCTTTTTTGTAGGCGTCTATCGCATGAGATTGATCTTTTTGATTTAGGCTTACATCTCCATGATCCACTAATTTATAGAACTCAGGATCGATTTCAATGTAAGGTTTATTTTCTTCTAAATAAGAAAGTTTAATTAGCGTATAATCATCAGTAAACTCTCCCATTTTTAAAATGGCATCTGTAATTCCTTTAAGTTCGCCATTTCCTTGTTCTACATGTTTTAGAAATTGGTCTCCGTCTTCGTTTATATTGCGTTGTCCTTCTGTATCCATTCCAAGCATGATGTCATCTCGACCGTCAGAGCCAATGATGATAGAATCACCGGGAAACATTTGGAATGTTTGAATCGTGAGGCTTCCATCTAAACCTAACATTCCTACTTTATGTAAATACAATTGGTGTTCTAAAAATTCTGCTTTTCCATCTCGATAAAGAACTGTCCAAGGGTGCTCTGCATTTAAAAAGAAAAGAGCGCCAGTGTTTTCTTCGATTAGCCCCATTACAATAGATACTAACATACTTCCGTCAAAGGATGTGAAAACATTTTGTAATTCGATAAAACAAATTTTTAACCACTGCTCAGGAAATAATTCCATATTGGGTTTAAATATTTTTGTTCGTTCAATGATAGAACGAAATACTACTCCTAGAACTAACGCACCACCCGCTCCCTGAATGGATTTTCCCATTGCGTCTCCATTGATGAACACACANNAAAAATTCAATTTTGATTTTGTTACTGATGGCTTCATTTACCATGAGAGGTTTTATGAGCAATGTAGTTAGGAAATAATCTCCATCTTGTTGGAGTTTTAAAGTTTGAACTTGGGTGAGAGTTTTTTGCAATTCTCTAGTTCTCTCTTCTACTTTTTTTTCGAGTGTAGCATTTAACTCTTCTACTTCGTTATGAACTCTAAGAAATCGATTTGCGAGAACAAATGCAATTCCAATTACAAAACTAAAAAATCCATATTGAAGTAGTCCGTGGTTTTGGATACTCTTGCTTATCCCCATCGAACCAAGGATGTCCCAAACTCCTGTCGAAACTAAAACTATAAATCCGAAAAATAATCTCTTTGAGTCTTGGTGTTTTTTGAACATTGCCCAAATCATCAAATAAATACTATAGACAAAAGTAATTAAAGTAAACAACTGCCAAACAAGAAGTAGTTTATATGCAATTACGATTTCTACAAAAAACATTGGGAGAGTTATCAAAGTAATAAATACAAAGGTAAACTTTGTGGGTAATCCGTTTTTGCCTTTCAGAAAGCATTCAAAAAAAGCCATTGAGAAAAAAGTGATGTAGAAAAGGAAAATATATTCAACACGAGTAATGAGCATCGGGTCTATTCCAAGCTCGTAGATTGAGTTGCTACGTGTATAAAGATAAACTGCAAGAGCAGTACAAAAAGAAGCAAAGAATAAATTATATTTTTCTTTTGTTCTTTTTACAAAAAGGAGCATATGATAAAATCCAATGAATGCATAAAGAAAAAGCAACATTAGAGTTATACGTTCTGAATTTTTAGCAATATGATTCGACAGAAAATCAATTGAAGGATCCGTATCACCATATACTGCAATCTCTTCCCCTCTTACTCCTTTCACAATGATGTAAATTTCATTTGTTCCTTTCTTAATTAGAGGAGTTGGAATTTTTGTAATTAAATGTCTGTGAAATCCATGACGGATTACTTTCTCGGAATCAAATGAACCTTCTTCTGCAATTTTTTTTCCATTAAAGAAAATCTCGTATCCATTTGCTAGATAAGGAAGCCAAATGGAAACACTTTCGGATAACTTATTGTAATCCTCTTCTGAGATACTTACTTCTTTGAAAAAACTTAATACTAGAACTTTGCTATCGCTCAGATTTTTTACTTCAGTAGATTTAACCGAAAGCTCTTTGAAATTTTGCCAAGAGGAAGGATCTTTTTGGTATTGTAAATCTTTTCCTTCCTTCACAAACCAATTGTCTCGAATAGAAATAGGAAAAGCAAAAATTTGGATTTGAAAAAGAATGTAGACTAATAGGGCGAATCGCTGTTTAAAATTCATCCAGTTAGCGTACTTACTAAATTTATAAATTCAAGCATTTTTCATTTGGATGTATAAGATTTTTTACATAGCAGTAATATTCTATATTGCAATATTCAATAGAGAATATTTAAGAAAAGTATCATTATCTATTTCTTAAATATTTCCACTAACACTTCTCCGTTAAATTCTTTAATATCAACTTCGCCTAAATATACAAAACTATTTTGAATTGACTTCACTGAAATCAGTTCGGTTTCTCCTAGTTTTTTTCCCGAATCTCTAGCACGGACAATACCCTTTAGCCGCAACCCATCTTGATTTGAATTATAAATGATTGGGTATTTGGATGATTTCCAGAACTTAGGACTTTGGTCTCTATTTTCTTGCGTCAATCTCACCGGTAAACTATGAGTAGTCTCAACTTTACCTTGTCTTTCTTTTACAAAAAAATTGATTTCTCCTTTACCGTGTAAACTAAGAGGAATGATTTTATCCAAAATAGAATTTTTTTCTACGATAAACTTGAGAGGATTATTCGCATTTAACGACAAAACTGCATTTTCACCTGCATCTAGTTCATAGGAAAATTCTTTTTTGGTATCTGAGTTGTTTATCGCTTTAATATGCAGTTTTCCTGTTCCAGTCTCAGGGTTTACCAAATCAAAAAACACACCTTCTTTTATAGGTTTCTTGATTTCGTATTCAGTAGAAATTTCCAGTGTTTCACCTACTTTTACTGGACGAGGATTCCACCAAATCATCACTGCGGAGTCGTTGTTTGTAAGAAGATTTTTATTGGTAAAATATTTCCAATCACTCAAATAACCTTTTTCCCAATTCACAAAAGCAATTTGATCGGGCGGTGTAGTTCTAGGTTCAATCATATTGTTTCTGATTCCAATCATCGAATCAGTTTCATTTTCATATGTTTCCCAATAGTTACTTTTGTAAGGAGTAAATTTGAATTCATTGGAATATACTTCTTTTTCCGATGTATTATCTGTGCAGATTTTTAGAGGAATACCATCATTATCCTCTGACCCAATATCTATCAAACTTCTAAAACCAATATCTACAATTCGATTTGTTCGGTTAATTGCTTTATAAGAAACTACAAATGTTCCTCTTTTACTTTCTTTAGTTTGAATAATCACAAAAATTTCAACATCTGCGTTAGGGATTTGACCAGAAATAGAAATATTTCCACCCTCAATATTCCATTCAGATTGAATATTATTTAGTTCGTGGAACTTATAAATTGTATTCTCATATTTGATAGTTAAATAAGAAGAGCCATGTCGAATAGTAATCGGTATCTTACTGTTGGATGTTTTTAAAAACGATTCAATTTTTTGCATTTCTTTTTCTGGATAAAAAGTAAAACTTCCAGAGAGAGTAGCATAAATAGGAATTTTTCCTGCATAAATCGCAAATGTAGGAAATCCAAACAAGTGCCTGTTCTCAACCGGGTAAATACTATTAACCACAAGAACAATGAGTAATATAAAAAAAGATTTTATTCGATTAATCATACATTGAATTTGTTTCATTTTTGACCTTACATTTGAAATATTTGATTTCAGATTCATTACCTAAATTATCTATCGCTCTATATTCAAGAGAGATTTTTTTCTTCTTTCTAGATATAAGCGGATAATCTCTATATACCCGCCACTTTGAGTCACCTTTTTTCCTATATTCAATTTTAGAAACTCCAGATCCCATATCGAAAGCACTTAATCGAATCGACGTGTCCCTTTCACATAGTTTTCCAGTTTTGGTGTGTAACTCTGGAATTGAATTTAGTTCCACGTCAATAATAGGAGGCTCTGAATCAATCGTATATCTAAGATATACTTCTTGAGAAATATTAGTAACTTTATCTGTGGCTAGGATTCTAATTTCTTTTAGACCTGGACTATCCATTGGTTGATTTAATTTATCCATTGGTAAATAACCTTTGTTATTTAAGTTGATGAATATTTCATCCAATCCTGATTCATAATCTTTTGTTTGTAAAAAAAGTTTTACTCCTGGTTTGTAATAATAGAAGGAATTCTTTTCAAAATAAATTCCTTCTAATTGAGCATTGATTTCAGGTGATGACAAATCTAAAAAAGCTGTTTCTGTTTTTTCAGAACGTAAATTACCTTTCTCATCTAAAAATTTATAATTGATTGTATGATAACCTTCTCCTAAAATCAAAATTTCTTTTTCTAATTTTTGATAAGGTTCGTTATCAATGCTAACTAACGTGTGTCCATTGAATTCGTTATAGGGAGTTATTCGATAAAGTTTATTTATAAAAATATTTCCATCAGGACTTATATAACGTATTGGATTTTTTTCGGCGGATTTTATTTTTTTCAAAGTTTGTTTTTTTAGAACACGAAGTTCTTTTTTTGATTCTTGGTATGCTTTTTTTTCTTGTGCTTTGACTTCGTGCCAGGATGATTCTGTGAGAATATATGCCTCTCCTCTTTGCAGTAACTCTTCGGAAAACACCATTGTTGAAATTAGGATGAGAATTTGGAAATAAACTATTTTAGCTGACATTAAATTTAATAATCCTTAATTGCATTTGTGAAATTTGGTTAGCAAAAAGATAGTAAATGATTTCCTATCTTTAATTAGAATTTTGTATTAATACATCAGTGCAATCAAAATTTATTTTGTTTTTCTACCTAAGTGAATGTTACTATATTCGATTTTCTACTTTACATTTCTAAACCTATCACGAAATGATTTAGTATGAAGTATAAAGCAATTATGATTGGTGGCTCTGGTGCTGTTGGGTCTAACGTTCTAGAAGGGTTATTCAAATCGGAATCATGTGAGTCTGTTATTTCCCTCGGAAGAAAAATATTAGACCTTTCTAAATTTGCTGGCAATACCAATAAATGTAATCAAGAGATTGTGAATTTCGATGATTTAGCGGCTAATTGGAGTTTGTTTTCTGGCGTAGATGTAGCATTTTGTACATTAGGTGTTGGTCAACCAAGTAAAGTATCTAGGGAAGAATTTTGGAAAGTCGACGTTGAATACGCAGGGAATTTTGCAAAACTTTGTGCAGACGCTGGAGTTAAATACTTTACTCTGTTAAGTGCCGTCGATGCAAATCATGATTCAACAATGTATTATCTAAAAGCAAAAGGTATCATTCAGGAAAGAATTATCAATTCTGGATTCAAAGGTGTTTTTTTGTTTCAACCTTCGCTTCTGGTTACAGATGAAGCTCGTTATGGATTCGTTCAGCAATTCACACAATTCGCTTTTCCATTGGTCAGTCCTTTTTTACCAAGCCGTTACCATCAAATTCATGTAAATGAGTTGGGGCAATCAATGGTTAACCGCAGTGAGTTAGCTTTATCAAACAAAGAAGTTGGCGTTATTGAATTTCTTACTTATGAAAATTTTAAGAAATACGCGCACATACACCACGCTAAAATAGTTTCTTAAAATTATTTTTTAGTGACTACTGATTTTACTTTACCGAGTTTACTGCGAAGTCGCATAACGGCTTTTGTGTGGAGTTGAGAGATACGAGATTCGGTTACTTCTAATACTTCACCGATTTCTTTGAGAGTTAAATCTTCATAATAGTAAAGTACGATAACTTTCTTTTCTTTTTCAGGAAGAGTTTTGATTGCTTCCACAATTACATTTTTGATTTCTTCTTTTTCGATGATCACATCTGGATTCATATTGGCAGGAGATTCTAATGTTTCCATAAAAGAAACTTCATCGTTCTCATCTCCCAAAAACCAAATATCATTTAAGGATACTAGTGATGTGCCGCTGATCTTTGTAAGTAGAGTTGCAAGTTCATCTACAGAAACTCCAAGCTCTTTTGCAATAAGTTCATCTTCAACAGTTTGCCCTTCTTTGTTTTCGAGCATTCCAATGATTTGTTCGAGTTGTTTTGCTTTTTGGCGAATGGAACGGGGAATCCAATCTACAGATCGAAGTTCGTCAAATATGCTTCCACGAATTCGAGTCATTGCGTAGGTTTTAAATTTAATTTCGCGAGCAGGATCGAACTTTTCGATAGCGTCTAACAAGCCGAAAACGCCATAACTAACTAAGTCATCAAATTCAACGTTTTGAGGCATGCCGATGGCAACACGACCCGCCACATGTTTTACAAGAGGGGAATATTTTTCAACGAGGTAAGCTCTGATTTCTGAATTCTTGGAGACTCTGTAGTCTTTCCATAAAGAGGTTTCGTCAAATTGATTGTATTTGTCAAGCAGCCTAGACATAATCCGATTTTTATTATTTTCTTTATGGTTTACAAATTACAATCATTTTATTTGATTTTCGATAGAATATTTACTTATTTTGTATATATTTGCCACGGAGACACGGAGGCACAGAGATTTTTGGGATTGCTCTATTTTTATTACTATTCGTCGAATTAAAGAGAGCTAATGAAAAATTTGGATTCATTTTTTATATTTTAGTAAAATAATAACTAAGACTAAATTACTGAAATAGACAGTATTTTATGAAATAAACTCTCTTTAAATCTCTCCGCAGTGCCTCTGTGGCAGAATTTTTTTACTGTTTAGGTGTTTCTGGATCGTCTTGTGACATGATTGTTCTAATTGCTTCTGCCATTAGTTTTGGTTCATTTTTGATGGCGATATTATTGATCATAATATGATCTCCATATTTTCCATCTTTCACTTTTGGAGAAGGAGCACTTCCGCCAAAATCGCTTGTCATGGATTCATCGCCTTTGGAAAGTCTAATTTCGCTATCAGATGACATTTCTCCAGCCAAAGAGTAGGAATCTCCGCTTGAGCGTCGAAAGCCCATTCCACCACCAAGCTCAGCAAGAAATTCTAGAAATTCGGGGACTTTTTTCTCGAATACAGTGTAAACTCCGAAGCCAAGTCCTGCAAATATCAAAGCTCCAATTCCTGCGACTAAAAAGATATGTACAATACGATTGCCTGTTATGAACCCACAAGTGGTACTTACGAGGAGCGCAATAGCGAAAAATACAATGATAAATTTGACTTGCAGAGACTTCCTCCTAGGTATTTGGGATTAGGGAATGCAAGAACTTTTTGAAATATACCACCATCTTAGGTTGAGTCTGGTAAGGATCTACTGGAATATTTGCAATTGTTCCTGCTATCTGATATAGATTTTCGGCAGCTTTGCTATTTGGGGCTGTGAATAAAAGTGGTTTTTGTTTACGAATACTTTTATCGATTTCTTCATCTTGGTATAAAAAACCTAGTTTAGTTGGTTTCATTCCTAAAAATTTATTGCTGATTTCAGTGATTCGTTTTACTACTTTATTTCCTTCTTGCTCTGTTTTGATTCGATTTACGATAAAGCTGATTTTTTTGTTTTTATCAATAGAAATTAATGATTTAATTAGACCGTAAGCATCAGTGACCGAAGTAGGATCAGGAGTAATCATAAGCAATACTTCATTTGCATAGAGAGTAAAACTAATTACATTTGCTCCAATTCCAGCACCTGTATCGATTAGAATATAATCATAATCATCCAATTCTGAAAAACTTTTGATTAATTGTTCACGGGCTTTATCGTCAAGATTGGCAAATTGGGTGTATCCATTTGAGCCAGGAAGAATATCTACACCTTCTGGAGATTTGTAAATAATATCTCGAATAGAGCGATGCCCCTTCATGACATGGTATAAATTAAACTTAGGGTGAAATCCAAATAAGACATTTACATTTCCTAAACCCAAGTCTCCATCAATCACCAAAACTTTTTTCCCAGACTTAGCAAGGCAAACAGCTAAGTTTACAGTAAAAACAGTTTTCCCGACTCCACCTTTCCCAGATGCAATCGCAATAACTTTATTTGCCAGCTTTGGTTTAGAGCCGTCTTTGTTTTCTGATGCAAGATTTTGGTTTGGCTCCATTTTTTCCCCTTTCTATTTAACTGGTGACTACATCACCTCTTAATTCTTTTATCTTATCCGGGTTAACTACTATCTCGGATAACGTCTTTTTATTTGCTGGAATTATGTCAAAAGGAACTTCCTGCCCTAAACTAAAATAGGCGAAAGTCTTACTGTTCATATCAGCTAACTCAACTATGGAACTAACATAATCAGCCTCATCTAATTTTGTCAATATTATTCTCTTATATGCTACAGTTTCGTATGCACCTATTACTGATTTCAAGTTACTATAAGAAGATGTTGCGGGTAGAATTAATATATTTTCAATTTGATCTTTTTCTCCAAAGGCATCCCTGTATTGTTTTATTTTATTATAAAATTCCGGATTCTTGTGATTGTAACCAGGAGTGTCTACAAGGATTAATTCTGAACCATCTCTAAGAAGATGTTCTTGTAAACGTTTTACATCTTTGACTGCGTAGAACGGAATATCCATAGTATCCGCATATCGCTTGAGTTGCTCCACTGCGGCTATCTTATAATTATCCGTTGTGTAAAGAGAAACCATTCTTCCCATATGTAGAAAATACTTAGCGGCTAACTTTGCAATGGTGGTCGTCTTTCCACTTCCAGTTGGACCAACTAAAAAGATTACTTTGCGTTTGCCTCGACTTGTTCCAGCGAATAAATCAGAATCAATACTTATCCTGTCCTCTAAAATCTCCGCAAACTTTTCATTTACCGCAGACGGTTTTTCTTTATCAACTACTGATAAATGTTTATCCGTTTTGTGAATTAATTCCTGAATGTAATCCGCACTCATTCCTTCTGAAATCAATCTGTCTTTCAGTCTTTTTAGGTAAGTGGATTCTGTTATTGAAGTAAAAGATTTTGCATTTTCTTTTTTGCTAATCTCGTCTTTGATAGAGAGTCCTAGATTGCTTCTATTCAATTCAGGGGATAATACAGGTTCGTCTCTTTCAAGAGGTTTGAGTCCAGAGAATGCTCTATTTTCATCTGCGATAGGTTTTAAATCATGTAGACTTTTTTTCTTTGTATCATCTTCTGATTTTTGTCTGAGAAGTTCTTTCAGATCTTGTAGCTTTTTTTCTACTCGATCCTTGGAGGTTTGTTGTTCTGGAATTCCAATTTCTATTTCATAAAATTTTTTGGACATGAGTTTAGTCCCCATTAGCCCACCTTCTACAACCACTCTCTGATTATACACGTGTGCTTCCGGTCCGTATTTCATTTTCATTTGCATGAAACAATCTTGAATATCTTTTCCTTTAATCTTTACAAAATCCATTGTTATACCTCTAATTTTTTTTGCCACAGAGACACTGAGGCACAGAGATTTCTTTTTGAGATATGGCTATAAGATTTATGATCTTTCCATTTAAATAATTTTATAATTCTTACACTCATTCTTCTCAAACTTTCATCCATATTTACTCTGTGTCTCCGTGCCTCTGTGGCATATATTATTACTCTTAATTTCGAGTAGTCGCTACTCTTGCACCTTCGGTTGATTGAACGTTAATCACCGAATCCATAACAGTTTTTGTAGAGGATTGAATTTCCTCTATTGCAAGTACAGCAAAATTTCTTGGTGGAAATTCTTTTGCAAACATGTAGGATAATGGCATACGAATAGGTCTACTAACCACGAAAATCGGAAATTTTCCTTCACTATGACAACGGTTGTATTCCCGCGCTGCAGCTTCAATTAGCTTGTTATAATAATCTGGTGGAATTGAAATTAAACTTCCTTCAATTGGGTCAATCACTACACCTTTACTCAATCGGTCTGTTACTCTAGGATCGAGGGTAATCACATGTAACTTTCCATCTCCACTTAGGTAATCAATGATAATCTGCTTCGATATCGCCTGACGCACATTTTCCGTTAAAAAGAATGGGTCAGGATTTCTTGAAACGTTATTCGCAATAGATTCCAGTATTGTACTTAGGTTGCGTATTCCCAAACCTTCTTTGAGTAAATTCTGCAATACTTGTTGGATTAAACCAATACCAATTTTTTTGTCCTCCAACTCTGAAACCAAGGTTGGATGAGTAGCTTTTTGGTGTTCGAGAAGGCTTTTGACTTCTTCTCTTCCAAGTATCGTTGCCGCATGGTTAGAAATTAATTCCTTGAGATGAGTCACGATGACAGTTGAAGAGTCTACCACAGTGTAACCTTTATTCTCCGCATCTATCTTATCGTTCGGATCAATCCATTTAGCTTTGTAACCAAATGTTGGTTCGATAAACTCTTCTCCCTTAACAGACTCTGTTACTTTTTTAGCATTATCGAGCGCCATTAGTTTATCAGGGCGAATTTTACTTTCACCCACAATCACTCCGTGCACTTTAATTGCATAAGAGTCTTGGTCTAATTCTAAGTTGTCTAAGATTCGTACGGCAGGGATAACAAGACCCGTATCAATTGCAAATCTTCTTCTTAGATTTGAAATTTGATCGAGCAATACTCCACCTTGGTTTGTATCTACAAGAGGAACTAAATTTAATCCAAGCTCTACTTCGATTGGATCTGTACGAAGTTCTTTATAGTAGTCTGGTTTTTTCTCAACTTTGTTATCCCCTGCTTTTCTCTCTATAGCGGCTAATGATTCTTTTGCGTTTCGTTCTATAGAGTATGCAAGATAGGCAAAACTTAAAGAGAATAGAATTAGTGAAAAAAACGGAAGTCCTGGAATAAAAGAAGCAAGTCCTAAACTCGCAGAAACTACATATAGAGTTTTAGGATTATTAAATAATTGTGCTTTAAATTCATCAGCTAATTCGGATTCAGAACCAGCACGAGTTACAATCATACCAGTTGCAGTTGTAGAAAGTAAACTTGGAATTTGCGAAACAAGTCCATCCCCGATAGTAAACTTACCATAAGTCTCAATCGCTGTAGCAAAACTTTCCCCTCGAATCGAAACACCAATCACAATTCCACCAATGAGGTTAATCGCTGTTATAATCAATCCAGCACGCACATCACCCTGTACGAACTTACTCGCTCCATCCATTGCCCCGTAAAAATCTACTTCTCGTTGGATTTTTTTTCTACGCTTTTTAGCTTCTTCTTCGTTGATATTTCCACTTGATAATTCAGTATCAATCGCCATCTGTTTACCGGGTAACGCATCGAGAGTAAACCTTGCCGCTACTTCGGAAATACGAGTTGCACCTTTTGTGATAACTAAAATCTGTACGATAGTTAAAATCAAAAAGATAATAAAACCAACAACGTATTTACCCAGACCAGTTCCACCACCTACCACGAATGTTCCAAATGCTTCAATGATATGGCTATTAAAACCTGCACCTTGCGAAAGAATTTGTCTCGTTGTTGAAACGTTAAGCGCCAAACGAAACAAGGTTGTAATCAAAAGTAAATTAGGAAAAATAGAAAAGTCAGACGGTTCTTTTGTAGAAAGAGAAGTAAGTAGAATCACAAGAGAAATTGCCAAACTCACAACGATAAGTAAATCTAAGATGAATCCAGGAAGTGGAATGATTAACATTGCAACAATTGCAATTACTCCGACTCCCATTACAACATCGGACTGGTTGTACCATTTTTTTTCGTTCATTAAGCAACTCTCCTAAATTTATCCAGTCTGGATATAATGATAGAAACTGCTCTAAAGAATTTAGAGGGAATTTCTTCATCTACTTCTACTTCGTCATACAATAATCTTGCTTGGACTCTATCTTCTACAATTGGGATTCCATGTTTTTTGGCTAAACGTCGAATCATGAGCGCCAACTCATCAATACCCTTAGCTGTGACAATTGGAGCTGCATTGACTTTCGAGTCATAGACAAGAGCAACAGAATAGTGGGTTGGATTGACAATCACAACATCTGCTTTAGGAACTCGTTGTAACATACCTCGTTTGATGAAGTCACGAACCATTTGTCTTCTACGATTTAAAAGAGATCTATCCCCTTCACTTTCTTTCATTTCTTGTTTAGCTTCGGATGGAGTCATTTTAATAGAGTCTTCAAATTGATCTTTTTGGTAGAAATAATCATAGATACTGAGGGCAAATAGAATTATCCCCACAACTAAGAATATTTTAACAGAAGAAATGGCTAATAGCCGTAATGCTCCTTTTAATCCCATATCACCCATAAGCAAAATAGGAAGAAAGTCCATTGAAATAATTATATAACTAACCCAACCAATGATTACAATTTTTCCAATTGATTTCACTAAATTGTACATTGTATTTTTAGTTGGTAATACTTTTCCAAACTTGGGAACAATTTTATTAAAATTAAAACTTACCGCTCCTGGTGAAAACATAAATCCTACTTGCACTACATTTCCCACAATAGCAGCAATAAACGTAACACCCAAAATCGGGAGGAGCAAAGACGCAATATCCGCAGAAGCAGACTTTAAAAGAATTCCAAATTCTTCGGCATTAAATTCTGTTCTCATTGCAAAGTCTTGGAAATACTTTTTGAATAGAACAAAAGAGCGAACAAATATATAATTTCCGAGTAGATAAAGAGCAAGAATGGATGCAACGAGCACAAGTGCCGCAGGAAGCTCTGTTGACTTAGGAACATTTCCCTTGTCCTGCTCTTCCCGTCTACGTCTATCACTACCTTCTTCAGTTCGCCCTTCATCCTCAGCGGCAAACAACTGTAAGTCAATAAGATAATTACTATTTGCCACAGAGGCACTGAGGCACTGAGGTTTAAGATTAATTTGGCTTATTATTGTTTTAGAGGATACATTTTGAATCGAGCTTTTAAAATTTACATAATTTTTCCTCTGTGTCTCCGTGTCTCTGTGGCAATTCTTTTCCCAGAATGACATCAATGTATCCCAAATGAACTTTTTCATCTTTTAGGCCACTCGCTCATTAAGGAATTCAGTCGATCGAAAGTAAGTGTGAAACTTGCTTCCATTTGTTTGTCGATAAAAGGGATGGTGATGATTAGAACTACTAGTCCGACAAAAATTTTAGCAGGAAAACTGAGTTGCATGATATTCATTTGGGGAGCTGCTTTTCCCATAATCGCTTCCGCAATGGTCACAAGAATTAAAATTCCAAGCACTGGAAGTGAAATTTTAAAAGCAACGATAAACATTGCGCCTACCGCATATTCAAAACTCTTTAGAACTCCTAGGTTTACTTCTTTTGTAAATGTAAGCAACTGGATTTTTTCAAATGAATAAGCGACACTTTCAAGTAGAGTCCGATGTGCCCCTACGGTTAGAAAAATCAAAATACCCATTAGATTTTTTAACGTGCTGATTACAGGTAAGGAACTTTGGCTGACAGGATCTAAAACCTCAGTGTAACCAAATCCCATTTGAACACTAAAGAATTCTCCTGCCATTTGAAATCCAGCAAAGATTATGCTAACGATAAAACCAATCAAAACTCCAATTAGTGCTTCTGACAAGATAATTAGCGCATACTCTCCCATACCCGGAGGAACTTTGTGTAAATAATTTGCGGTAACAGGAAATAAGATGAGAGAAAGTAAAAAAGCGAGCATAACTCTAACTTGAAATGAGATTGCCTCTGACGAATACACAGGGGCTAAACTAAATAAGCCCATGATGCGTGCAAAGATCATCATAAAAGTTTGAAAGTTATAAACGAATGACTCTATCATATTTTCTCAATCATCATAAAAATATTTCTGGTATAATCAGTCATTGTGCGCACCATCCACGATGCGAAGATAATGATTACAATGAAGATTGCAATTAGTTTAGGCACAAATGCAATTGTAGGTTCTTGGATAGAAGTAGTTGTCTGTAAAACACCAATCACTAAACCAACAATTAAAGCAGTAATAAGGATAGGAGCAGATACTTTAAGTGCAATTAATAAAGCTTCTCTGATTAAACTAACTACATCTACTTCGGTCATTTATAACTCCTTACAAGCTCGAAAACTAATAAATTCCAACCGTCTATTAATACGAATAAAATTAGCTTAAAAGGTAAACTTATCATTACAGGGGGTAACATCATTAAGCCCATAGAAAGAAGTGTGGAAGCAACTACTATATCAATTATAATAAATGGTATGAATAAATATATTCCTATGATGAATGCTTTTTTTAATTCAGACAACATAAAAGCTGGAATTAGAACATACGATGGAACTTCTTCAAAGGACTTAACTTGTTTTACTTTTCCAAGCTTCAAAAAAAGAGCTACATCTTTAGTACCGGATTTTCCGATTTGCCGCATCATAAATTCTCGAAGAGGAACCATTGCTTTTTCAAAAAAAGCATTTGTCTCAATTTTTCCATCAAGGTAGGGAGTTAACGCTTTCTCGTTGATAGAACCTAAAGTTGGTGCCATGATGAAAAATGTCATAAAAATTGCGAGTCCAACCATCACTTGATTAGGCGGAAGATTTTGAACGGCTAACGCGCGTCTAACGAAGTCCATAACGATTACAATCTTAGTAAAAGAAGTAACAGACATGATGATCGCAGGTGCAAGAGAAAGAATTGTTACCAAAAACAAAATCATAAGAGAAAGACTTGTCTCTTTTGGATTTTTGGCTTCGTTTACATTGAAACTCAAATTAGGAATTGGAATTCTTGTGTTTGTACTTTGTGCATACACTTCCGCCCCGACTCCCAGTAAAAGAATAGTTAAAAAGCTAATTAGAATAAACTTGAGTAATGGTCTCAAGGCTAATATTGATTTAACTCTACTTGTAAGAATTCTTGTTACGGAGTTTCTAAATTCTTTTAGAGTAATATTTTTTGCTCGTATAATTTTATTATGTCTCATAGTTTGTCAGGAAAAAGGATCGGAGGATTTGTTTCCCTTACCTCCTGAAAGATTTGCTCTTTCGTTTTTCAATTTTTCCAATCTTTCGAGTTGTCGAAACTTGATTTCGTCCATGATCTCTTCTTCATCACGATTTTCAGGAGTTGCCTGATTTTTAGAAATAGGATTTTTGAAATCCAAGTTCTTAAAAGTTCCCATAAACACTTCTAAAAAGTTTTCAGATTGTGGTTCATGGGTTTCTTTGGAGTGATAAATTTTTTCTTTGATGTCATTGGACTCAATTTCTTTAATCAAGTTTACAGATCCGTCAGATACACCTACTACAAGTAACATCCCAGCAACATCTACAATTTGGATTTGTTTGTTTGGGGCTAATGGCAAACTAGCTAGAACACGCATCATGTCTTTTACTGGATACATGTTTTGTCTATTTTTAGAAATGAATCTAAGCACATAATACATACTAGCCGTTAAAATGCCAAATACAAGAATTACCTTTACAAGAGTCCAGAGAAGACTCGTTGGCTCTTCTTCTACTCTATATCTTTCTTCGACTGGATTAACTGGCTCTTTCTTTTTATCTTGAGGCTTCTTTGAATTATCCTCTAAAGTTTGTTTTGTAGGATCAGTTCCCAATTCTTTCTGGAGAATTTGATCCATCTCATCTCGCTCACCCGCATACAACCCAGAAAACCCAACCACCAACACAAAAACAATATTAACCACTAAAAACTTCGCAAAGGCATTAAACTTTAAGCACATAGAGACAAATAATTGTTTGTCTCTGTGTCTCTGTGTCTCTGTGGCAATATTTAAACTCTTCATAATTATTTGCTTTCGCTTTTAATCCTATCTGTTGGGCTAACAATATCTGTTACGCGCACACCGAAGTTTTCGTCGATGACCACAACTTCCCCTTTTGCGATTAACTTTCCATTGACAAGTAAGTCAACAGGCTCACCGGCGAGTTTGTCTAATTCAATGATAGAGCCTTCTCCTAAACCTAAAATGTCTTTGATGTACATCTTAGTTCTACCTAACTCTACGGTTAAGGACATTTGCACATCCATGAGCAAATTGAGATTAGTCGCACCAGATGGAGCACCTGCTGTAGAGAGTGATGGAAAACTCACACCTTTGATTCCGATTTGAGGACCAGGCGAAGTCATTCCAATTCCAGCAGAAGGACCACCAAAGTTGGATGCACTTACATTCACATTCATGCCACCATTTGCATCTCCATAACCAGTTCGACCAGGTGTTCTGCGGCTAAGAGCGAGTATCTCGTCAGCCATAGCTTTTGAAATGATATAGTGAACTTTGAAAACTCCGATTCCATCTATGTTTAAATTCAAAGTAGTACGAACGAGAGTTTTACCATCAGGCAAAATTAAATCTCTAGAAGATTTGGAGCTGGATACATCTACTGGTGAACCAGAAATAGGGGCAGAAACTTTTACTCCAATTTGAACAGTTACGTTTCCAATTACAGAGGTAAAACCTTGTTTTAATGTCTCTAATTGAGCTGTTTCCATGGCACCAGTTGAAAGTCCACCCATAAGTAGATGGGCAATTTTAGAACCATTTTCCATGGACATGATGAGACATGCTCTTCCATTTACAGGTCCGCTTAGTGTAGAAAATAGACAAACAGAGCCTGCGCCAATTTCGGCACTTAAATCTGCCGCGCTTTTTGCTTCTGGTGTTGGATTGACAAATCGAACATTCTTGGAAAGTAAAGTTCCAAGCATTCCGCCTGCGGTTGAAAATGCAGAAGTCAAAATTTCTGTTAAAGCATCTCTATCTAGTGGAGATAAATCATCTCCACCTCCGCCGATACCAGAACTAGATCCGCTCGTATCGTAAGAAGGAGTTTCATCTGCTCCTTGTAAAAGTGCGTCTATTTCATCTTGTGAAAGTGAGCCGTCTCCCATAGTTAAAGTATCTCCATTCTAAATTTTTATATGTGACATAATCAAAGGATTTCTGTCATTCATAATTTTATTCTAAGGTAAAAAAAATTATTTGCTTAAAGTTTTCTATTTAGATTAACGACAAAAACTGGCAAACAGCTTTATAGAAATTTCAACTAGTTCAGAAATATATTTAAAACTAACAAAGATTGATTTTTTCCAAGGTCTATCCATTCGAAAATCGCATACATTTCTTCGTTTGGAAAGTAAAACTTATCCCCTTGTTGGGTAAGAGTTAGACTTTTACTGTAATTTTGCACTATGTTGTCCCGACTTCCCGTTTCTAGTCCAGAAGGAAATGCTTGGCTAACAATCACTTTGGGAACGTTGGTTGATTTCAACTTTTGTAACAGGTTTTTTAAATCGTCCATGTTCTCCACTACAAACATCATTTGGTTCAGGTATAAGTTTTGAGAATTGAGCGGCTGCGCATAATCTCTGAAAATGATTGGGTTATTTTCCGCTATTTTTGAGAGTCGCTGGTTAAATTCTGCCACACCAAGGGATGCCCGTTTCATCCAACGATAGTTTTGAAAGGTGGAGTGAAATGATAATAGAATCAGGATAGCAAATAAGCTAGTGAGTAAAATGTTTTTCGTTTTTGGAGAAATGTTTACTTTTGCTTGTAAAATCTCTTCGTTCGAGTTTATTTGAGTAGTTAAAAACCGGTAGCAGATAACACTGAATAGGCTTAAAATTGGATAAATCCCGAATAAATACCTTGGGGCACGGTGGTCGCCATGATTGGGAGAAGTAAGAAGAATCAATATGAACCCAATGAAAATTAGAATAAATAAAAACCTTTCTTTTATCAGAAATTTTTTCCCAAATAAAATGGCTCCTGCGAGAATCATAATATAGGGAGATTGATGAAAGAGACCTCTTGTATTTGAAAAAAGCATATCTTGGATAATAGCGATTCGCCCCAGTAGACTCGGCGTACTATTGTCTGTCAAAGTCAATAGATAACGAAGTCCTAATGGGTGTCCGTGAATGTAATAATTCAAATACAATAACAACAAAAATGGAAAAATAAATCCACTTAGAGAATAGATAAGTATTTTGAAAAAATCTTTTTTCTGAATAAAAACAAGCGACAGACCAGAGGCAATGATTACAAAAATCATCTCCAATCTAAAAAAAAGTGATAGTGCTCCAAAAAATCCAAATAGGACAAGAGAAGATAGATTTTGTTTTTTGTAATAATGACTTATGAAATAAAAGCTAAGTGTAATCCAAAAAATTCCAAGCGGATATTCATGAAATACTAAATTGTACATGGTAGAAGTCATTCCAAAGGAATATAGAATGATACTCAAATGAATTAGAGAATTATCCAGCTCATACAATTTGCCTAGTTTATACAATAAAAACAAAGTAAGTAAAAGGGAAATAAAGTTTAGCAGATAAAGTCCATTTACCCCTAACAATTGCACAAAAGGAGCGTTTACCAACGGAAAATAAGGTGGGAAATCAATATAGTATTTTCCATTTACTTTTCCAATGAATGGTTTTGTATAGGGATAAAATTTATGTTCTGGGTCAACGGACTCTCCCTTATAATTTAAGGAAAATGTCGAGTATCCGCTTTCAATTATATCTTGAACTTGGATATTCATTAACCCGAAATCGCCGTATTGAATTCCTTTACTCGGACTAAATACAATTAAGAAAAGAAAAATAAGGGCGACAAATAAGATAGAAAGGATTGGTGATATATTTTGAGAAAATTTTTGATTCATGTTAGATTATTTTTCGATTAGTAGAAATTTTATTTTCTTCATCAAAGTAAAGGATTCTTTTTGATTCCAATTTTCCACCTCGTCTCCTTTAAATAGAAAACGAGAAACACCTTCTATTTGGATAATTAGAATTTTGCGATCTTGTTTATTTGTAGATAAGAGTTGAACAAGTTCTTGTAATTTTTCTTTTCCTTTCTCTACCGAATCAGTTTCACTGAGATTTAAGCTAAAAATAGGTTTATCTGCATTATGCTGACTGATGTAAATGTATGGAATTAAAGTATCAACTACAATAGAGTCTGCATTGAACTTCTCGATAGCCAGGTTTACTGTTTTGACTAGATTTGTAATTTTGACAGTGAGGATAACACCTGTTAGGTTAAATAAAACAGAATAAATAATTAACAGAACAAATATAACTTTATAAATTTTCTTTTTTAATAAAGACGCTTCATCAGAAAGAGATATTTGTAATACAGAAATAAAAAACGGAGCAAAACCTAAAGCCAAATAACGCGGTGTCCAATCAGCAAAATCGCCCCAAGGAGTTGTTCCTACAATTAAGAGGGTTGTCATTAAAGCAATTAAGATAAAAAATAAACCGTCTTGTTTAAATTTATTTCGTATAGAAGGACGGAAATATAAAAAACTTATCAACACAAGAGGTATGGATGTAAATAATCCGCGGTTTCCCCCAAAAAGCTGAATACGAATAATTTCTAACTGATTTTGAATACTAAAACCTTCTTTCATTACTTTCATAGCATTTACGCCGCGAAATCCAGTAACGTTTCCGAATAGTATCTGATGCGAAACTCCTACAGAGCCAAGCCCAATTATAATCCCTAAAGTAAGTGGAATAAAAAGTTTAAGTAAAAAGGGCAAACCACGATTTGTTGAAATGGAATATACAAATGTAGCAAAACATAGACTAGCAGTATAAATAATGGATTCCGTTCTCATTGAAAAAATTAAACCCAAAATCAGACCGGATAAGAATAATTTTGCGTAGTTCCATTTCTCTGAATCATTTTTCAAAGATGCATAAACGACATACAGTGAGTATGCGCCAAGAGCAAAAGAAATTGTTACCTCCGTAAATCCTATAGAGTAGATGATAGCCGGTGATACAAAAATTGCAAAAAGACCTCCATACAAGTAGGCTTTTTCATTATTTAAAATAGCTAACTTTGCTAAATTGGCTAAACTAAATATATAGATAATCCAAGATAAATAGTTCAGAAAATAAATTCCATAGTCAGAAAAAAAATAAAGAAAAGGAGAAAGTAAATAAGCAAATGCATACGAATACATATGAGAGCATTTACCCTGATCTATAAAATAAAAATAACTTGGACCTGGAATGTATTTATACATCGGATCAAAATTATATTGATAAGAACAAGAAAAATCAAAAAGAGGTTTTGAAATTACATCTCTAGTTTGTTGCCATTTGCCTGTAGCATCTGCGGCTACTGAGTATTTAACGTCAATGAAGCTAATGTATAAAAACAGAAGCAGAAGTGGAGCTAATAAAAAAAAAGTTTTTTCATATTTGATTTTGTTAATTATTGAATTCAATTTAAAGTCCTATTTTCCTACATTACCATCGGAATACATTTTGGAATTAGTTTGAAATGAAATTCATGCGTTTGTAAAAAATCCATATCGCGAATTTCGCCATCAATTTCTTGAGAGAGTGTGCGCTCAGGAATTACATGAACTTCTACTCCCTTAAATTCGCTCACTCCAGTCATAGTTGCCACTTTGCCCGAATAAATTTTGTGAGATTCTGTAACCAATTTTCGTTTTGGAATATTAGAAACCAACACAATATCAAACACTCCATCGACAATATCAGCCTCGGGCGCCCAAATCATTCCACCACCATTGATACCCGCATTACAAATAAAAAAGTTCACAACTTCTTCTTCGATTTCAGTCCATGTTCCATCTACTTGTTTGATTTTTATTTTACATTTTGCGGGAGTGTATTTAAACAAAATGCTTAGCGAATGATAGAAATAAGCCGCCATTCCCATTTGAAAAGAAGATGATTTCATCTGGCGGTTAATATCGCCCCCCATTCCAATCGAAGTGATGTTGATAAAATAAAACGGGTCTTTTCCGTGTTCGAGTGTAGTAAGACCGCAGTCGACTAACTTAAAAGAATTATTTTTGAGTGCGTTAAAATAATGCTCTGATTCTTTGTTTAGGGTTTTCATGAAGTCCCCACCGGTTCCTAAGTTTATGACACCGATTGGAATTTCGGTTTGGATTAAATGTCCTTTGTCAAAGTAACCATTTACCGCTTCGTTGACAGATCCATCTCCACCAGCGATTAAAATTTGATCGTATTCTTTCTTTTGTAAAATTTCTCTTACCTTTCGAGTGCAGTCTTTGGGAGCTGACGTAAAATAGATGTCAAATTGCCCCAAGTGACTTTCTAGTTTGGGTCTCATTTTTTCAAATGCTACACGAGATGCACCATGGCGACTTTTGGGATTTAGAATTACGATTCGTTTCATAGTGCAATTGATTTTTCAGTATTCAATAAAAGGCAATAAAAAAATAGTTCCATGAGGACAATCTTATGAAGAAAAAACTTTTTCTATTTTTATTTATTCTAATTAACCTAGCGATATTCGAAGGAATTTTGAGTTTATTTGATCCCGAAAGAATTTTAGTAAAAGGATTTGATAAGGAATTACTTTTTAGAATGTATCCGAAAAAGTCAGGAATGGTTGTCTCCGAAGAATATTCTGTATTAGTAAATACTAATGAACACGGATTCAGGCAAAATACTTCTTCTTCAGAAAATTATTCTACACTTGTAATTGGAGATTCATTTACAGAGGGCTGGGGTGTAGAAGAAAAAGAAATTTACACAGAAATATTCAATCAATCATCCAAAAATGAAAAACTAAGGAACTTAGGCTTACACGGATCATCCCCAATCCTATTTGCTCTCCAAATCAAATACTACTTGGAAGAGTTCAAACCCAAACGAGTCATAATCCAACTATTCGATAATGACTTGGATGATAACGATAAAATAGAAGTGTTCACAGAATTGAACGAAGATGGAACCGTTCGTCATCCCAAATCTAGATTAGCCGCAAACATATTCGGAGAAAGTGTATACAATTTTTTTAAAGAGAGAACTCTTTACAGACTCACAACAAAAGTTTACAAATTCCTAAAAAAGCAACCTTCGCCCATTCTCTACTACAAAGTGGGAAGAGAACCGAGTATAACCGTTCTTAGCCACAAAGATTCCATCAGTAAATTTGGTGGGCTAAAGTCTCTTGGAGATGAAATTAATACAAAATACGGAAATCAATTTGGATTTTATAAAGACACAAACGAAGAACTTTGGAAAAGTCGGTTAAAGAAAAATGAAATTTACCTAAACCAAATTCTAAAAATTTGCAAAGACAAAAACGTCGAGCTATCTCTACTCTACATTCCGGCTAAGGAGTATTTTGCGAAAGGTGGAATTACTGGAAATGTAAACGAGTATTCCAAGGAAGCGCATAAGAAGTCGAATCCGCACTTTCTTCAAATCGAAAAAGTCTGTAAAGACAACGCGCTTAAATGTTATTTTGCGAATGAGTATTTCTTTGATAAAGAACCAGAGAGATTGTATTTTCCGTATGACGCACATCTAAATGCAGAAGGACATAAGGCATTGGCGGAGATGATTGGGCGGGAATAAAGATATTTTTGAATTATACCAACGTAAGTTCTTTGTAGTGCCTAATTTCACTTAACTGCTTAGATATTTTACTTCTCTCTTCGCGGATTTCATATTCGTCTTGAATGCCCATCCAGAATTCTACAGAGTTGCCAAAGAACTTAGAAAATCTTAATGCAGTATCAACGGATATTCCTCGTTTGCCGTGAATGATTTCACTGACTCTAGTTGGATTAATTTTTGTTTCCTTTGCAAGTCGATACGCAGAAATTCCCATTGGAATTAAAAATTTTTTCACCACCGATGAACACTGATAAACACCGATAGCTATAACTTCTAGGTTTTTTATCGGTGTCCATCGGTGTAATCGGTGGTAATCTTTGAATATTTTCTTATGTCGAATTCACATTAAATTAAGAATATTCTTTACAATACAAAAGGTTACACAAAATTAATGGAATGAAACTATTTACTGCTATTGCTTTTTTACTTTTGTCCTTACTTTTCAATTGTTATGCAAGTGTAAAACCAAATCCGATAGAAGGATGTAAACGAATCCAAGGGACACCAGGTCCTGAGGACATTGCGATTGATAGAGAGACTGGAATTTTATATGTCTCAAGTCATGAGAGAAGAGGAGCACTTGTAGATGGGAAACTATTTCAAATCAATCTAAATTCCACAACAGAGCCTGTTCCTATTTTGATTGATACAAATTACCCAAAAAATTTTCGTCCGCATGGAATAAGTTTGATGAAGAAGAATGGCAAATCGTTGTTATACGTTATCTCTCACGTTGATCTAGAATCGCCGGTGCATACAATTGAAGTCTTTCAAATGGAAAAGACGAAGACAACCCATATAGAAACGATTTTGAGTCAAACACTCATTAGCCCTAATGATTTACATGTTCTATCGGATGGTCGAATTTTCGTTTCCAATGATCGTGGTTCAGGAAGTGAGCTTAGAGCTTATATGGATGTTTTGTTTGGGATAAAACGTTCGCAAATTAGTTATTTTGATGGGAAAACATGGAAACTTTTTCAGGACGGAGTCACTTTAGGAAATGGAATTTTATATAAAAAAGTAAATGGGAAAGAGTATCTATACCGTGCAGCTACAACTCCCGAAAAAATTTACAAGTATGAACTTATTCAAACAGGAAACGAGACTAGTCTCAAGGAAGTAAAGGTTTTATCTTTTGATACAGGTCCTGACAACTTAGAAGAAGATGAAGAGGGTAATATCTATTTTGCGGCACATAAGTCTATGTTTCGATTTCTAAAACACAAGGATAATGCAGATTATCCGTCTCCATCGCAAATTTTTGTAATTGATAAAAATGATTCTACCAAAGAAATTTACGCAAATGACGGAACCGAAATCCCTTCTTCTAGCACTGGACTCAAATACAAAGATAGACTTTATATAAGCCAAGTTTTTAATCCTTTTATACTTTCTTGTCCTTTAAAATAATGCTTCCACTTTACCAAGATTCAAACCTTGCCGTTATAGCAGTAAACTGCACAGTAGAGGAAAAAAATTTCCTATTAGCCAGTCTTGCTTTAGAAAAAGTTTCTATTGTAATTTGGTCAAAAGGGTTTTCCATTTCTTCTTTGAAACCAAAAGAGGTTTTATTTTTAGATTCTTTTGATAGATCTGCATTGAACGAATTACTGAGTTGGTCCATTCAAGTGCAGGTAATAGGGCGTTTGTCCTATGAAGAAAAACGCTCTGCGTCTATTTCGGGTCTTACTAGTTTTTGGAATCTGGATAAATATTCGATTCAATCCATGGTTAGCGGATTTTTTAAACGGGTCGATGAAATTTATCCCATACACGCACTTGTATGGACGGATAATAAAATTTTTAATCACAAACTCAAATCTGTGCTTCGTTCTTTTTCCGTAAATGAAATTACAACGAATAATTCTGATTATGCGTTTCAAGCACTTAGAGAAAAATACTTTGACTTACTTATTTTAGACTGGGATACTACTGGCATTGAAGTCATCAGGCTCTTACGGGAATTTAAAAATATCAAATCCAGTCTAAATTATTTTCCTCGTGTCATTGGAATCAAAGATTTTACCAAAATGAATATTTTTCAGGATTTAATGATGGGAATAAAAGATTTTTGTCCTGTGCTGTTTTCGTCTGCTGAAGTGATGGACTTGTTAGTTGATTCGTTACCTATTGGAAGAGATGAATTAGAAGGATCTAATATTTTACTGGATAAACCTTACCTAAAACTTTTCAAAGGCAAAGTGACTAATCAGCTAATTTTCGTTTACCCCGAAGAGAAAGGTTTTAAAAAAGAAAAATACATTTTATCGGAAGAAGAAATGAATTTACATATTTTCAAAAGACAATTTGAATGGTTGAAAGATTTAGTTATCCACGAATAAATTGAATTCTTATGAAGTCCAGTCAACCATACAAAGAGATTTATAAAATTTTTCAAAAAGACATTGAAGTTGAGATTATGAAGGGAGAAGTTGTTAGGGCAAAATTTCTCTCTGGAATATTTAGTGTCACTAGTTTCTTTTTTTGTATTTTTCCAATCTTTATGAAACAAACTTATTTTGGAGTTTTTGGAGATAAGATTAATCCATATATACCACCCAGTTTTTTTGGATCTGTTGCTTTATATTTTTTTGTCAGTAGTATATTAATTCAAAAGTGGGCAAATCAGAATATACCCCTTCCCAAATTTTCTCGTTATTTCAATGCTGTTATTGAAACTAGTATTCCGTCTTGTGCTCTTTTATATTTAGGAGCCATTAGAGAACCTGCCATTTATGTTATGGTAGCTCCACCTGTTTTCGTATATTTCATTTTTATCTTTATTTCCGCCTTACAACTAAATTTTAAATTGAGCGTTTTCACAGGATTTGTCGCAGCATCTGAATACTTGGCTATAGCTATTTACTTTCATTCTAACTCACAAGGTTTTCAAACTGAAACTCTTATAGGTAATCTTCCTTCTCATATTGCTAAAACCGTTTTCATGTTCACTTCCGGTGTCATTGTTGGATTCGTAACCTCTCAAATTGAAAAGCGCCTCCTAAATTCCTTCACTCTGCTAGAAGAAAGAAATCGTGTAACGAATCTATTTGGTCAACATGTCTCACCCGCCGTTGTAGAAAAACTTTTGAGCCAAAAAGAATTTTCGAGTGAAATAAAACATGTATGTATGTTATTTTTTGATATTCGAGACTTTACTCGATTTTCTGAAAATCGAAATCCAGAAGAAGTAGTAAATTATCTAAATACAATTTTTGATTTTGCGATTGATATTATTAATCGTAATGGTGGTATTATCAATAAATTTCTGGGGGATGGTTTTATGGCAGTCTTCGGTGCTCCTATTTCCAGTGGGGATGATGTAAAAAATGCTGTCAACGCAGGACTTGAAATAATCAATCGAGTTAAAAAGGAAGTTCATTCAGGCAATATTTCCGAAACAAAAATAGGAATTGGACTTCACTCTGGAAATGCTGTAACGGGTAATGTCGGTTCTTCGCTACGTAAAGAATATACCATCATTGGAGATGTAGTCAATCTTGCTTCTAGAATTGAACAACTCAATAAAACTTATTCCTCTGAACTATTGGTTTCAGAAGATGTTTGGAACTCAATTAGCGGTTACGATGGATTATCTCTTGGTGAAGTTTTAGTCAAAGGCAGAGAAAAGCCAGTGAAAATCTATAAGTTGGCTTAATTATTCAGGAAAAATTTTAAAACTTTTATTACGATTAAACTTAAAAGCGGAAAATCCTCGTTTGTCTAATGTGAATATTTCTTTGATTCCTGTTTCTTCTGCTATACAAACTAACGTTGCATCAGCGTAATCCATCGGAATATCTTGGTATTTCTCCATTAGTTTGTTTGCTCTCTGCAAACTTTTTGTTGATTGTGGAATAATTTCTAGTTCTGCTTGTAAAACAAAATCAATACAAGTTTTCTGAAAACTAAACCGATGGTTTAATAAATATAATGCCTCTGTAATAACCGGCTCTGTTGTAAGAATATTTCCACTGTATGTCTTAAAAAAATCCAAACAAATATTATGATTTCTTTCACTTTTGTCAATAAGAGCAACTAGAGGTCCTGTATCTAAAAGGATTGTTCTCATTTTGCCTTAAATTTTTTAAGAAGATGCTCTCTATGATTTTCTCCTAAGTCACTAACTCCCGTTTCAATGCTACCAAGTAAATTTTTAGTTCTAGAATAAGGAGTCGATTCTTCTTGTTTTTTTGATTCGTTCAAATACTTCTCAATAGCAAATCGAACTAGATCTGAAGTTTTGAGATTCTTCCTCTTCGCAAGAATATGTAATTGTGCATTTAAAGTTTCGGGAACTCGAACAGTAAGGTGTGCATTCATATAAAACTCCTTTTGTAACACAAAAATAATTTTTGTAACACAAGTCAATATTTTTTTAAAAATCAATTTCCAAACTAAGTGTATTCTGGAATTTTGAATTGTAAATACACAAATAGGAAGTTGACTATTTTGCAAAACAATTCTAAGATCAGAGAAATTTATTTATTTCGTCATGGACACTCTCAGGCAAATGCAGAGCGAAATCGGAAAATTCTATTTCCAAAATTTTTTAGTTTTATCCGAAATTCCTTTGGACTTAGCATAACTTTAAAATTAATTCGATTCATTGATACAATTCGCGGATACAATAATAATTATCCACTGGCAGATGAGAATATACCACTAGAAAATTTAGGAAAAGACCAAGCAGAGCTTACTGGAAAAATTCTAGCGGATAAGAACATTATACCTGACTTAATTTTATCTTCCGATTATTTACGAACAAGACAAACCACAGATGGAATTTTAAATGGATTCAAAATACAAACAGGAAAATTTTTAGAAAATCGAGTTCTTTATTCCAAGTTAATTATCGAAAGAAGTAGCGGAGTTGAATATGGTTATCCGCTCTCCTACTACCCAGTTTTATTTCCTGATACAAATGCAATGTACCAAACAACACCTAAATTAGATTTTAGACCACCCGGTGGAGAAAGTATAAGAGATGTAAGATTCAATAGAATTCCAGAACTTTTGAATATTTTGCAACATCTTGAGTTTAAGACTTTATTTATCATTGGGCACGGTGTTACCAATTCGACTATCGTTTCTCTTTTGACTGGAGAGGATATTGAGAATATACGAATTGGAACACCGAACTTGGGAGTATACCGATTTACCTCTGATGGGGCAAGCGACAAATGGATATTAGACCCAAATTTTAAAAACGGAAAAACAATTGATCCTAGTATTCCCTTTTCGGGTTGATTATGGAAATCGTTTTAATATTATCATGCGAAGGGAGGGATGAACATCGATTAATTTATTGACGATTTCATCCATTAACCGCAACTTGTAACCCTATGGCATTAAGTTGGAATGAAATCAAAGAGCGAGCAGTTACATTTTCCAAAGAATGGGAAAAAGACTTTAACGAAAAGGCAGAAGCAAAATCCTTTATGGATGCTTTTTTTAATGTCTTTGGAATCAATAGGCGACGTGTTGCAACTTTTGAAACAAATGTTAAAAATGAAACAGGCAAACAAGGCTTCATTGATTTATTATGGAAAGGAAAAATTTTAATCGAGTTCAAATCTAAGGGGAAAGATTTAGATAAGGCTCACGATCAAGCAATAGGATATTTTTCTGGATTAAAAGATAACGAACTTCCAAGGTATATATTAGTTTCTGATTTTGCAAATTTTCGACTTTATGATTTAGAAGAAAATACGCAAATAGAATTTCAATTAAAAGACTTAGTAAATAATGTGCAAGCATTCGGATTCATCGCGGGCTACGAGCAGAAGACGTATGAAGACCAAGACCCAGTCAATATAAAAGCCGCCGAGTTAATGGGNNAAAGAACAAGTGAAGATGGTTCTGATTTAGCAGGAAAACTGCAAGAAATCTTTCAAGTATTAAACACTCCCAAAGAAAAACGATTTAAAAACCTGGATGAACAGCTAAATAAATTTCCTTATGTAAATGGAAGACTGTTCGAGGAAGTTTTACCGATTGCAAGTTTCGATTCTAAAATGCGTCATGCGCTACTCGAATGTTGTTATTTGGATTGGGGCTTAATTTCGCCTGCCATCTTTGGTTCTATGTTCCAAGCAGTGATGAATAAAGATGAACGTCGTAATCTAGGGGCACATTATACGAGTGAGAAAAATATTCTAAAACTAATCGAGCCACTTTTCTTAGATGAATTATATGACGAATTTGAATCAGTTAAGGGTAATCGAAATAAGCTGATAGATTTTCATAAAAAATTAGGGAATTTAAAATTCCTAGACCCTGCTTGTGGTTGCGGCAACTTCTTAGTAATCACATATAGAGAATTACGAATTTTAGAAATAGAAATTTTAAAAGTTCTAAGTAAAAAAGAAATGTTTACGAATATCAAAAACGTAGCACTTTTAGACGTAGACCAAATGTATGGAATTGAAATCGAAGAATTTCCTGCGAGAATTGCCGAAGTTGCTATGTGGCTAATCGACCATCAAATGAACCAAAAACTAAGTAAAGAATTTGGAGTTTACTTCCTCCGACTTCCACTACAAAAAGCGGCGAATATTTTACATGCAAACGCATTGCAAACTGATTGGGCAACTTTGATTAAACCACGAATCACTGAAACATATTTCTATGATATGGGCAAAAAGGAAGTAGCCGGTAAAGTAGAAGCGGTAAGAGACGATTATGCGTATATTCTTGGAAATCCTCCTTTTATTGGAAAACAATTGCAGAATCAAAGACAAAAAGAAGATTTAGAACTTGTATTTAAAGAGTTAAAAGGCACAGGGGTTTTGGATTATGTTGCCTGTTGGTATTTAAAATCTGCACAATATATCCAAAATACGACAATCAAAGTAGCCTTTGTATCTACTAATTCAGTTGCTCAAGGTGAGCAAGTAGGAGTTCTTTGGAATGAATTATTTAGCAAATATAAAATCAAAATTCATTTTGCTCATCGAACTTTTCGTTGGAGCAATGAAGCTAAGGGGAACGCCGCAGTTCATGTCGTTATCATTGGATTTGCCAATTTCGATACTTCCAATAAAAAACTTTTTGATTATGAGGACATTAAAGGAGATCCTCACGAGATTATTGTGAAAAATATTAATCCCTATTTAGTAGAAGGAAAGGATTTAGTTGTTCTAAAAAGGACAACTCCTATCTCAAAAGTCCCAGAAATTTCTTTTGGCAGTATGCCTAATGATGGTGGTCATTTTCTATTTACCGATGAAGAAAAAAATGAATTTTTAAAAATTGAGCCGAATGCCAATAAATTTATTAAACCAATTTTGAGTACTAAAGAGTTTTTGAACGGCAAAAAAAGATGGTGCTTATGGCTAACAGATATTAAGCCAAATGAACTTCGGGAGCTTCCTGAAATAGGTAAAAGAATACAGCTGGTTAAAGATCTTCGAGCTTCTAGCGATCGTGATGCAACTAAAAAATTGGCATCATTTCCAACTTTATTTGGAGAAAATAGACAGCCAAGCACCGATTATATTTTAATTCCAAGGCATTCTTCAGAAAATAGAAAGTATATTCCTATGGGTTTTTTTGATAAAACATATATTGCCAGCGATAGCTGTTTATTTGTGGCAAATGCTGAACTTTTTCATTTCGGCGTTTTGACATCAGAAATGCATATGGCTTGGGTTAGAAATGTTTGTGGTCGGATCAAAAGTGACTTTAGATATTCAAATGAAATTGTCTATAATAATTACCCGTGGCCACTCAATCTAACCGAAAAGCAAATCAAATCCATTGAAATTTGTGCACAAAAAGTATTAGATATTCGAAAGGAATTTCCTGATAGCTCACTAGCTGATCTGTATGATATAATCGCTATGCCNNGATGCGGCTTATCGTTCTAAACCGTTCGAGAGTGAAGCCAAACGTATGGAGTTCTTGTTTGAGTTATACGAAAAGTACACAGCAGATTTATTTACAAAGAAGAAAGGGCGATAAGAAAGGTAAAGGATAGGTTACTCCGGAAACCGTTTTAAGTCTGTTTTCTTAAATTTCCATTCTGGTGTCACAAGTGTTTCTAAGTTTTTATTAGAATACCAAGGGCTAAGCTCTTCCCTTTCTGGATTTTTTAAAACTTGGATGTCTTGGGCGGGCATATAGCTTTGTGCGAGTAGGAATAATTTTTCGTCGGTAACTTTTGATTTTGCGCTATCCACTACAATGACTGCATGACCCGGAAACCCACCTTGTATAAAAATATCTCCGATTTGTAAAGTGGATAAATCTTTTACAGGCTTTAATTCTTTACTGAGGGAAGCTGAGCCTGCATAGTTATATACAATTTCAAGGTATTTCTTGAAAGTTTCGTAGGAATAATCCTTGTTTGCCGTTTTAGCCCATGCGACAAAATTCCCTTTGATTTTAAATCGATTCCCTTCCGCAAACTTAGTGTAATCCGCATTGAAACCATTTGTGAAATTAAAATGAATGTCTCCGTATCGACCCTTTGTATAGAGGTATTCTGCTCTTAGCCGCATGACTGCATCTGCACATTGTTGTAAGTCTTTGTCTCCAACATCAATGTCAATGACTGCATCATATACATCATCTGGAGTTTTTACTTTCCCGTTGAAAAGTAGAACTTTTGTTCCTTGTTTTTTGAGAGGTAAATTCTGCAAATATTCCCTGAAAGAATTGTCAGAGGGTTTAATCCTTGTATACCCCTTTGGAGTTTGGAATCTTTCTTTAATTGTTTTTCCATTTGGATTTATAAAAATAGATTCAGAAAAGGCTTGGGAGCAATAAAGAAAAACTAACAGTAAATAAATATTTTTTAGAAACATAGGGTTCTCCTTAATACAATGTTTGTGAAATAGACCTCTCATGGTGAAGCTATTCGAGGTGACAGTGTAACTTGCCTCTATATATTATTACAAATCATTATAGCAAATTCAGCTACTTTAGCAAAGTTTCGCAAGTGGGAAATTTTTTATTCACAGTAACTCTTTCAAAATGTGTCGAATACTCTGATGTAACCTCCGCTACTGGAGTTGTTAGATACTTATCTTTACAAATGGTAGTTATCTCGGTGCCTGTGTCTAACTTTTTTAATTCGTAGATTCCAAATAACGACCTACCAGCCGCGTGGTGCACAAATACTGCTTTTTGTCCAGGGGCAAATGCTTTTGCGGTTTCAGCAATCATATAGTCAAACTGGGCACGATTTGTGTATATGTCGTCTATTGCATTACTCAGATAGATGATCTTAGTGTGATTGTTTGGTGTTTTAAAATTGCTATCATGCAGAGCGGATAATCGTAAGTAGATTGTATCGAGACTTAACATATTCTTTTGAAAATCCAGTAAAATGCTTTTACACATTTTGTGGTGCTCGGCAAAACAAAGACTATTCAAATCTGTTTTGGTTTCCGCTTCCATTGGTCGATTGTCGAACCGCGCAATCCAACCTAGTTTGAGTGAGGTTAGAGAAGTAGGAATTTTTTCCTCAGTGTCAAATCCTTTTGTGTGGAAAATATCTAAAAGTTGTTTATGACCTTCTAGAATTTTCCAATCAAAATCTAACATCGTCAAAGTTTTACAACCAAGAGTATTATGCATGAGATAGGCTTGCATAAATCCTACCGTAAAACAGTCCTTAGCCTCAGTTGGATAAAGTTTCGAAAGTAGCGCAAAATCACGATTAGGGTGCACGTCATTCAACTTAAAAAAATTCCAACAACCGGCAATCAGTTTTGGAACAGGATGTCCCCATGTTTTAAAAGGTTCTTTCGTAAAACTTTCTGGTGTGATAAATTGTGTCACCACTGCTTTGTCGTATTTCTTTTGTCCATAAATCATTTCGCAAACTGTGCGAGCTAGTTCTTTACGTTTTTGAAAAATTTCTGTGATCTCAGCTTCCGAATAATCGTTCTTATCCAGATCTACGAAAAAAGATTTATGTTCATTTGAAACTTGAAATAAAATAGGAACTTTTTCTTTGGGAAGAGTTGGTTTTGTAGTTTGACATTTATAACAAAAGGAAGTAGATAAAAATAACAAGAGATAAATAATTCTATTCATAGAGGTATGAATAGTAATTATTTTTTATACGTCAAGTAGAAATTCTGGCAAGAGTTTAAAGTAACCCTTTGTCATCCCCAAAATTTTTTATTGGGGATCTATTGTAATTGAGATTCCCGATAAAAAATTTCGGGAATGACAGAGATTATTAAAGTAATACTAGTTATTGTTTAACTTTGTATTTGAATAAAAGTTTATCAACCTGTATGAATTCTCCGGTGACTGATTCAGGGTAAACTTCAGAGTATTCTCCACTAATTCCTTTTTTGGAAATTAAAAAAAGACTGAACTTTGTTAAATGATAATTTGGAAATGGTGGAATCTTTTTTTCTAATTTTGATTTTTCATTAAAATATTCTTTGACTCTTGATTTTTCTTGTTTTGTTTTAGGAACATAAATTTCACTTCCTTGTCTATTTAAGTCATTTTCCAGTAGATGTTCGATTTTATATTTTTTAGGAAGAGCAGAAATTTTCTTTTGTATTTCTTCTCTTGCCATATCTGCTTGGATTAAATCATTGACTGTCCATCTTTTTTGAAACCGATAGATGATATTCGGTTTCATCTTCATTCCAAATTTTTTCATTCGGGCTAATTTTTCTTTATCTGTTTCGTATAACGTTTCTTTTGAAATGACTTTTTTTTCAGGCATAACAAACACAGGTTCTTTTCGTTCAAGGAAAAGTAAATCCTTCTTAGTATATACTTTCCAGTTAGCGTTTAGTTTTGCCTTAATTTCTACAAAAGCTGGATCTTGTTCTAAACTTGAAACTGATAATAAAGGTAGAGAAAAGGGAATAGTGAATAGAATTAGGAACAAATGTTTCATGATTTGAAAATGTTCTATTTCTACATTTAAACATCTAGTAAAAAAATACGTTTCTCTAAAAATACTATCATTTTTATATTGAAATAAACCATTGTCTTTTAGGTTTTTTTTACACTACTAGTCTAAAAATTATGAATTATAAAATTCCTAAAACGGAAGTAAACAAAAAGTTAAATTCATTTCAAACTTTATTTAGAGAAAGTGGATTTAAAATCACTCCGCAGCGAGAGGCGATTTATAAAGTGTTGCTTGAGTCAAATAATCATCCTTCCATTGATGAAATCTATCAGAAGGTTAAGAAACAGTATGCGTCAATTTCACTTGATACTGTTTATCGAAATGTGGAATCCTTAGAAAAAATGAATTTAGTAAATCGGATTTGTGGTATCGAAGGAAAAAATCATTTTGAAGCAAATACTACCCCGCACCACCATTTTATCTGTATAAAATGCCATGCTATATTTGATTTTATGTATGAAAAAGCAAATACGCAAAAAATCCATCTCCCCAAAGAAATACTGAATTTAGGAAAGGTTCAATCCACACATCTTTTAGTAAAAGGTGTTTGCAAAAAATGTAATTCTCACAAATAACTCAACTTAGCTCTTAATTTGTGCGTTAAGTAAATAGGAATAATTCTTATTTACAAATTTTTCCTTTTTGAAAATGTCTAAATGAAAAAGGAGAAATTGAACATGAAAAAAATCATTTTGGTATCCATGCTTCTAACGTTAGTTGTTGCATGTGGACCTTCTAAAGAATCTCAAGAATTACAAAAAAAAGCTAAGTCTGCATTTGGAACACTTCCAGATAAAATGCCAGGTAGCGAAAAAGATACTCCAGAGCTTGTAAGTCTCGGAGAAAAATTATACTTTGACAATCGACTTTCTGTAAATGACTCACAGTCTTGCAATAGCTGTCACAATGTAAAAGATAAAAAAGGGGGAGTGGATAACTTACCTACATCTCCAGGAACATTTGGAAAATCAGGAGATAGAAATTCTCCAACCGTACTCAATGCAGGATTTCATGTGGCACAATTTTGGGATGGAAGAGCTGCAACACTTGCAGACCAAGCAAAGGGACCTATCTTAAATCCTGGTGAAATGGCTATGCCATCTGAAAAAGCAGTGATCGAAAAATTATCTAAGACCGAATACCCAGAATTATTCGCTAAAGCATTTCCAGAAGAAAAAGAAAAACTTACTTATGACAATCTTGCAAAAGCAATTGCTGCGTTTGAACGCACACTAAAAACTTCTGATCGTTTTGATGAGTGGATGAATGGTAACTTTAAAGCAATCACTCCTGCAGAAGAAAAAGGTTTAGCTACATTTATCGATGTAGGTTGTACGGGATGTCATTATGGAGCTACACTCGGTGGAACAAGTTTTCGTAAACTCGGCGAACGTAATCCGTATGAAACAGAAGACCTAGGAAGATTCAATGTTACCAAAAATGAATCGGAAAAGTATTTCTTTAAAGTTCCTTCTTTGCGTAATGTGATGTTAACCGCTCCTTATTTTCATGATGGAAAAGTTTCTACAATTGAAGATGCAGTTAAAAAAATGGCTTATCATCAGTTAAATAAAAATTTAACAGATGATGAAATTAAATCTATTGTAACTTTCTTAGGAACATTGACAGACAACGCTAGAAAATAAATTTAGCGTTAGCTGATAAAGTCCCTGTTTCATTTTTGAGATAGGGACTTTTTTATATTTGGTTGTGGTAACTATCTAATTTTCAATGTAGTGTAAAAGGAGTTTTTCATTTTATCTCTAGCAGTTTCCAATGCAGTAAACATATATTCTGCAAGGTTTTCCTTCTTGGGACACAACCTAATCTGTCAATCATTAAATAGTTCTCTCTAGCTCTACTCGCGTTATCTTATACTATTATTGCAAAAAGTAATCATTATATAAAAAAAAATCATTGAATTTATATGAGAAGGGTTTATAAACGGGTTTCATATTAGTACACTAAAATAGCTGGGAATACAATGACAACTGAAACACATATAGCAATTGGAACCAATCCAGATACATTAAAACCTTATTCTGTAATCATCGTTGATGATGGGGCAATTGACAGAAGTCTTTTACGACGATTTTTACAGTCTGAAAAATTTGAAATTTTACGTGAATCAAAAGATGCTGAAGATGTTTTATACTATTTAGCGAATTCTATACACAAACCAGATATTCTTTGTTTAGATTTATACTTACCCGGAAAAAGTGGTATAGATGTAATCAAAGAGGTAAATCAATCTTATCCGAATATCAAAATACTCGTTATATCTGGAACAGAAGACAAGGCAGTGGTCCAATCACTTTTAACTTTAAAAATTCATGCCTTCCTAAAAAAACCATATAGTCGAAATGCGATTATAGACAAATTAGGAAAAGTTTTAGGTAGAGCAGGTGAAATTAATGCGACAGACGCAACAGCTAAGACAATTCATTTAACTGATTTAATGATTCCACCATTACCAATGGTTGCAATTAAAGTGATTAGTTTTGATACTGATAATCCAGCAGGTGGCAGTGAAGAGTTAGAAAAGTTAATTAGTCCTGATAAAGCGATTACAACTGACATCATGAAAATTGCGAATTCTGCTTTTTATGGTAGATCAGGAAAAATTCATACTCTAAAAGATGCAATTACACTTCTAGGAATGAAAACAGTAAAAAATCTAGTCATGTTAAAATCCAATAAACAATTTACTAAATCGTTACATGGAGAGACATACCACAAAGTTTTACAAGAATTACCAGTATTAACCGCTCTAATTGGTTTTGATTTAACAAATCCACTTGGACTTAAAAAAATTAGAGAGGAAGTTTTTTTGGCTGGATTACTTAGAAAAATTGGAATGACAATTCTTGCATTAAATTTTCCAACTAGGTATTCGGAACTCTTGGAATTATCTATTACAGGTGTTAGAAATTTACTCCAAGTAGAAAGAGAAAATTTTAAGATTGATCATATAGAAGCTGCGACAAAGGTTTTTAAATCTTGGAATATGCCTATCGTTTTACAAGAAGTAGCCGCTCAGCAGAATTTTCAACCCGAGGCTATCAATATGGTTTCAGACGTTGATAAAATTACTCGACTTGCAGACATCCTTGCTTGTAAAATGCTTGGTTTTGTTTTACCTGAATCTGAGTTAAAGATAGAAGATACAATTTATGAAGTTTATAATTTTCCGGATGAACTAAAAGAATCGTTTGGAGAAGATTACTACGATATGATTAAAGATCATCCGTTTTTTGAAATGATGGCTTGATGCCCTTAACAGGCATCACCTCCACCAAGGAATACAGATTCAATTTTGTCATCTAGAATACGGAAAAATTCATAAATGCCAGAATCAAAACCTATATGATGAAATAAAATCGCAGGTGTTCCAGTTCCATCCAAATCAAAAATTCCCATGAAGTGGTAACTTCCACCATAATTTCCTCTTTCTTCTTCGAGAGTTTCAAATTTGGTATGAATGAATTTTAATACATTACCTTTTTGAACTTCGGCTACAAGTGATAGATAATGCAGTTCTGCATGTTCTTTGTTTATCGCATAACGTGCTACAACATAGGATTTGTCATTACCCGCTTTGATAAGAGTGAATTTTTTGTTGGAAATGGAATCAATCTCTTTTTGGGAAATTTTATTTTGTTTAAAGACACTGGTTGCTTGTTTGGATAGACTAGAAGAAATATCGGCTGGAATTTTATCAGTCAGAGAATAACCCTTCTTAGCCTCAGAAATTCCAAATGCACCAAGGTAAAGTTTTTCATTGGAAGATGTGAGTGTTTTAGGAGAGGCTGTTCCTTGTATACCTAAGAATTCTTGGCATCCATACTTTGCAGTAGTTTCTGCTTTAAAATTTCCAACTTTCTTTCCATTTTCAAAGACTTCTAAATTTTTTTTGTTTTGGGCTAGAAAGTTGATCAAATAAACAAAATCACCTGAGCCGTCAAATCCATACCACTTACCAGAAAACGATGCACCCAAAATTCTAAGAGCACCCTTTTTGATTGTGTCTGCTGAGTCACCGGTTCCAACAACTCCAATGAGTTTACCTTTTTGAGTTTCGCTAGGAGGAAAAAATCCAAGGAAGTCATTAGAAGCGTAACCTTCAATATTGTTTGCGGTTTTGACTTTTTTCCATGAATAATTCTCTTCTACGTCAGCTAAGATTGTAAGTTTGTCACCTGCATTTAGTTTTGCGATGATTTTTCCATCTACTGGTTTTTCCCGAATATTGAGTACGCCAGATTGAACTAGCGCATAACGAATATTTGTCTTTGGAAACTCTTCAGCAAAAAGAGAGATTGTAATTACTAAAAATAAAAAAAGTTTTATCATTCTAATTACCAAAGCCAAGGATTGGCGTAAATTCCATCTGTGTATAGAATCGCAGTTTTATTGTGACGATCAGGATGCCCTGGTCTAAATGGAATATCATTGCCATCTACGTCTTTCTTTAAACGATTTCTGATAAACTCAGCAACTCCAGAATCATTTTTTGCATTCACTAATTGATAGAATTCTAAAACCATTTTACCATTTGTAGTTGTGGTGTTTGCAAATGATCCTCTCCAGAAAAGATAAATTACAATTGCATCAATTTTGTTTTGTGTAAGTGGAACGGTAATATTTTTTTTCATATTGGAAACAATAATATTCAAATCTTGACGGAGATACATGTCGACAGCAGCACTTCTTTCTGCCGCAGTTGCAGTTCCATCACCAGAGCCTGTTCCAAATCTAGATTTCAAACTTTCAATTTCTGCTTTAATTTCTTTTGGATGTTCATATCCTTCTGTTACTAATTTGGGATTGGGAGCGACTAAGTGTCCGTATCCGAAGATGTAATTGCTATTGCCGTCTAAGTATAAGTAATCTCTGTAGGATTCTAGTTCCTTTATTGCATCTAAAGCCTTATCAGTAAAATTGAAGTTAGCCGGTGAAATTTCACCTGATTGAATGGATTGAGTCATCACTGGAGTTTTGGAAATTCTTTTTAGGAAAATAAAAAATCCACTGGATAACGATGTATTAGCCGCTCCTGGTGTTGGAGAATAGAGTGCTATGGACTCTTGTTTTGGAATGTAAAGAAATTCAGCAAAGGGAGTGTTTTTACAAATGTAAAAATCTCCTAGTGCAATTTTTTCTTCGGGCTTAATGATGAGCGAATCTTTGTTAGCCGCATCATATTTGGAATACTTTTGGAAACTAATTGCTCTAACTGATCCACCTTTGGTATCACATTCTCTGCCGGTAAAGTTTAATTTGCCGTAAAGATCAAATTCATCTAACAAAGTAATCTTACTTTGAGAGATGGATACTTTTTTTCCAAGCCATTGTTGGACGGGGCTTGTGTCTTGCGAGCTATAAGGATGCTCTATTTTGGAAACTTCCCAGAGTCCTTCTAAATCAGCTAAGCTAGAAGGGATAACGGGCTTTTTATCTTGTGCAATTAGGTTTGCGCCTAATGTAAAAAGAATGGCTATGATAAGTTTTTTGAAGTTCATATTTACCTGAAATAAGTTATTTTGGCTATTTGACAATCTTTTAAATAATCGTTTGTTATTTCTATTATCGGAGATGAAAAACCCAAAATTTATTGGCTCCCAAAGAAATCTATTTTCATTAGCCGCTCAATTAGTAGAAATATTCACAAAACGGATTAAAGTAAGTCTAATTTGTAAATTGATTGTGAAAAGTAAAATAGAACATTGAAAGATATCTCTCCCAATGGGATCGGGTGAAACTCATTTATTCTCTAATTTTTCAACAACTCGAATATATAACAAAGGAAAATCCATGAAGATAAAAAAAGACCTTACATACACATTGAATTGTTTAAAAGAAGTACTAACCGAACTAAATGAAACAGAAGCCATTTCAATTTTAGAAAAAGTAGAATCCGGCTCATTGGATTTGAGTCAGTTAAATTCACACAGTTCTGAAAAAACATCACAGGTATTGTCGCTTTACTTTCAACTTTTAAATATCGTAGAAGAAAATGCTGCAGCGCAATACAGAAGAAAAGTTGAAACCGAAAAAGGAGCTGAAGGTCAAAAAGGACTTTGGGTCGAAAAATTAACTGACCTAAAAGAAAAAGGATTTTCAGAGGCGACCATTTCGTCTAACTTATCCAATATTTATTCTGAAATAGTTTTAACAGCCCACCCGACAGAAGCAAAAAGAATTACAGTCTTAGAACAACACAGAGTTTTGTATTTGAATCTTTTAAAATTAGAAAACTCAATGTGGACAAACTCTGAAAAAGAAATGATCCGAGACGAAATAAAATTATCCTTAGAGCGTTTGTGGAGAACGGGAGAAATCTACTTACAAAAACCAGATGTAATTTCCGAAAGAAATAATATTCTTCATTATTTAGAAAATGTTTTTCCAAATGTATTATCTGGTCTTGATGATAAACTAAAATTTGCTTGGAAACATCTAGGATTTGATCCGAATTTAATTAAAGACTCAAAGAATTTCCCGCTTCTCGGATTTGGAAATTGGGTTGGCGGAGATAGAGATGGTCATCCGTTTGTAACACCACAGGTAACAGAGGATACCCTCAAAACCTTCAGAACAACAGCCATCCGATTAATCGAAAATGAATTAACAAACTTGTTAAAGAAGTTAAGTCTTTCGGATAGATTGCAAATGCCGTCGGATCGTTTCTTAAATAAAATTACCGAACTAGCAAAGCGAATGAGCAACACTGGTGAAGAATGTCTCAAACGAAATCAAGATGAACCTTGGCGTCAGTATGTAAATTTAATCATTCACCGTTTGCCGACTGACCCAATACAGGATTATGCATATTATTCGCCAGAGGAATTATTGGCAGATCTGGATACTCTCAATTTGTCGCTAAATGAAATTTCTGCTAATCGAATAGTCGAAAAAGATATTTTTCCAATTCAAAGATTGATTCAAACTTTCGGTTTTCATTTAGCATCTCTCGATATTCGCCAAAACAGTAAACACCACGACATAGTTTTTGAACAAATTTTAAAGAAGGCAGGTTTTGAGGATTTTCATTTTTCAAAATGGTCAGAGGAAAAAAGAGTTTCGTTTATCAATAGCGAACTACAAAGTATGCGTCCATTTTTAATTTCTGATTCGCACACCGAAAAAGAAGCCGAAGATCTGTTGACCTATTTTAGAATTATAAAAAACAATTTAGCGATTTCGGGATCTAGAAGTATCGGTGGAGTAATTGTTAGTATGACAAGATATTTATCTGATTTATTACTTGTTTATCTTTTTGCAAAAGAAGTAGGACTCCTTTCCCGTGATAAAGATTCATGAAAATTATATGAATGATCTTTCAGAAAAAAGTAAAGCAGTTTACAGAGAGTTAATGACTGATCCAGATTTTATGGAATTTTATAGTTATGTTACACCCATAGACGTAATAGAGAATAGCCGCCACGGCTCAAGACCATCCAGACGAACAGGAAAAAGATCTCTTGGAGATTTGCGCGCTATTCCCTGGGTATTTAGTTGGAATCAATCTCGATTTTATTTACCAGGTTGGTATGGAATTGGAAGTGCATTAGAAGAGTTAAGATCCAATCATCCAGAAAGTTTTGCTCTTCTAAAAACAGAAGTGAAAGATTGGAATTTTTTATACTATGTTATGAGTAATGTAGTTTTGAATCTTGTGTATGCTGATCCGGAGATTATGAAACTTTATGCAACGTTAGTTCCCAACGCAAAGCTCAGCGAAAAATTCTTAAATCGAATTCTAAATGAATATAATAAAACAATTCAACTCATGGAAGAAATTTTTGATTCAAAACTAGGAGTAAAAAAACCGCAGTTACTAGAATCATTCCAGTATAGAAAAAATGGATTAGTTTTGTTACACAACGAACAAGTAAAACTTTTGAAAAAATGGAGAGATCTATCGGCTAATGAGAATAATACGGAAGCAGAAACAGTCCTAATGAATTTGCTCTTAACTGTAAATGCAATTGCAAGTGGGCTAAAGACTACAGGATAAATTTTTGCATTATCAAAATATTGAATCTCTACAGGAATATTTTTTGGTTTCTCAAAACAAGAAGTTAGTGGAAAAATTCAAACGAAGTGAGAAAAATTGGATTTATACATCCTATTCCAATGAGACTAGTGAAATCCCATTGGATTTTGCAAATAGTTTTATTTTACTTTCTGAGATATACGATAACCTAGAGATTTAAACATTCCATTTATTGATTTTTTGTAACTACTCAGCATAAGTTATTGCCACAGAGGCACTGAGACACGGAGAGATTT
>DDBL01000037.1 GCA_002333425.1 Leptospiraceae bacterium UBA2033 | reverse complement strand
TCTTTTCAAGAAATGGTATAATAAAAACTTTAATTCCTTTTGTTTGCGCTTTGAACTGAATGATTTCCTTTACTTGTTCTATTAATTCAAACAAATCTATTTTTTCAATGTGAAGTTTTATATTTCCAGTTTCTATTTTAGCAAAATCTAATATTTCATTTAATAACTCCAATAAAGAATTTGCAGATTTGAGTATGATGCTTAGGTATTGTTTTTGTGTCTGGTTTAAGTTGGAAATACTCAATAAATCGGTGAATCCAATAATTGCATTCAAAGGTGTTCGTATTTCATGACTCATATTGGTGAGGAATTCTGATTTGGTATTATTTGCTGAGTCTGCTTGTTCTTTGGCTTTAATAAGTTCTTCTTCGACTAATTTTTGCCTTGTTATATCTATATGTGTTTTTGCTCGTTACTAGTCCCTTAAATGCTCATTATAAATGAGATTAATATAGAAAAATTCAATATTTTATTCAAAATACGCCTTAAATTGTATTTTTGAGAGGTAAAAGTAAGAACTTTTTCGAGTGATACGGACTCTAAGTGCACCCCTAGAAAATAGGTATCGACCATTTCTAATTTTAACAGATTCATGCAAAAATAGTTAAAGAAAGGCGTTATTACTTTGGAAAAAGCCCTTTCGATTTAGGTAGAAAGCTGGTTTTTGGGAAGGAAAAAAGGCGTTTGAAAAGATTACCACCGATGAACACGGATACTAAGCCAAAAGTTTTTCTAGATACTCAATTAATTTTTCGACGCTTGAATCTTGTTTGCCAGTGACGATTCTGTTTAAGTGAGCGTGGTTAGTTCCTAAAACCTCTGCCATTGCACGAAATGATTTTTCTTGATTGATTTCCTTTAGTGCATTAATCAATTCTAATCGAGTGGACTCGTGATTTTTTTTGATTTCGGAAAGTCGTTTTAGAGTCATCGTCTTTTTTCCTTGAAGTTTACTTTTTCTAAATAGTTAGTGGACAAAAAAGGCAACATTTTTATACTGTATTTAAGGAGGTTGACTATGACAATACTTCTAGTCTTCACCTTCGGATTAGCTTTCTTGATAGCATGGAAAGTAATCAGTTTCATCCTAGCCGATGTAGCTGAAAAAAAATCCGAAGATGAACAAAAACAATAACCAAAAGCCCTTCCAAAAGGAGGGGCTTGGTTCATAGTCAACTTTCCCATTTTTTTTTGCAAGGAGAATTTATGAATAAAAAAGAAATACAGACTACGATAGATAGAATTCGTAAAGATAAACAAAATCTTTTGAATGGACTTCGTGAGCTTGCAAGTGGTTTTACAATCCGAGAATTTGCAGAGAAATTGGAAGTGAATCATTCTCGGATTCATAAAATACTGAGCGGCAAATTGGATGTAAGCACGGAAACGCTTTGTCTTTATATAGAAAAAATTTTGGAGAAAGAGAAATGATATTTCAGCTACGCGCAGTGACCGTCTTCTATATTCTTGTATATTCAGGAGTTGTAATATCTCATTTAGTAGATGCTTATTTGGCAGCGAAGGCTTACGGATTTCCATTAGAACTTTATCTTTTCCTTTTTTCGATTTGCATTGTCGGAGTCTTCATGGGATTTTTGAAAGAATCAAAGTTGCTCTTGGCTGGCTCTTTCCTTGAATTTTTTCTAGCTGGACTTTTAGCGATTGGAAACGGGAAAGACTTATTTGAACTAGATTTTTCCACTTTACTATTGCCTATCGCTTTTAGAATTCTCATATTAGTTTTGCATTACCTTTTAGTCTCAAAGCTAGTCGTTGTTATCCGTTCTCGTATTCACAATTAAACAACCCCGTCTTATCCTTCTCTTTCTGAATACGACGCTCGGCTACTGTGAAGTATTCGGGTAGGATTTCACAGCCTATGAAGTTGCGATTCGTAGAAATACAAGCTACTCCAGTGGAGCCTCCGCCCATAAAAGGGTCTAATATTGTTTGTCCTTCATCGGAGCATAATAGAAGTAGCTTCTCTAATAAAGGAACTGGTTTTTGTGTTGGATGTTCGGCAGTGTATTGTTCTCTTGGCTCAGGGATAATAGTAGAAAGCAACTTTCCTCTATTATGTGCATTGAATGTTTCAAAAGCTCTATTTCTGTTTTTTAAAATACTGCCTATTGTTACTCCTGTAGACTTTCTGCATTCTGCAAAATATCCTTTTTTAAATTCAATCCACTCGTCATAACCTTCTATCTTAGAAATTTCTCCTAATAATCGTTTCAAATCGTTTTCTATTGCTTGCGGATTTAGTTGTGCATCAAATTCTATTTTATCAGTATAGATTTTATTTAGATTTCGATTCCCTTTCTGTAAAATAGAAATAGTCTCATGGACTCTCTGTAATGGAAGTAAAGGAGATGAACCCCTTTTCTTATACCAAATAATTTCTTCCTTAAACTCAAATCCGATTTGCTCACAAATGTAATTCCATCTATAAAAACTTTTTCCTCTTCCAAAGAAGGCTAATATAGAATTGTCTTTCAGGACTCGCCAGCATTCTTCAAAAAACTTTTGCTCTGGAAACTGTTTATCTAGTTTGTGCTTGAGATATAAGTAAGGCGGGTCTGTGAGTATCATGTCTACCGACTTGTCTGGCATGGTTGCCATGAATTCTATGCAGTCTGTATTGTAAATCTTAGATTTATCAGTGTTCATCGGTGGTAAATTCTTTTGTGGGGTTTAGTTATCGAGATTCCCGATAGAAGATTTCGGGAATGACAATTCCCTTTTCACACAATATGCTTTTACGTTGTCTTTGCGGGTAATGTATTTTACTCGCTCTTCACAATACCATTTGTATTTTGTGACTTCGTGGAGAAATACTGCGTCGTTTCCGAAGTCTATCATTAGTTCGTAGATTAACACTGGTGTTTTAGTGGATACGATTGATTTGCCGTTTAGATTGTTTGTTAGAAATACGATGAGTAATGTGTATAATCCTAACGCAATCAATACATAGTATTTGAATTTGTTTATGTGGGCTTGTGGATACATGTGATTTTCCTTTTTTACCTTTGATATTAATTCTTAATTACTTCAATTGGTTGTAATACTTTTAGTGTGCCGCCAATGGCTAGATCTTCTACAAGAGTAACTAGTCTATCTCTAAAGATTATGTCTAGGGCTAATATGTATAAACCTTCGCCAGCGTATTGTGTGATTAACTCACTTCCAGTTACGTCTACTCCTATCGGATAAGTCAAATTATCCGTAGAAATAGAACCTGCGGGAATTAGGACTCTACTTTGTGTTTTAGGATTTTCAGAAATGTAAAGTTTACATTGATCTAGTATTCCTAGTGAGTCTATGTCTGAGTTAATATCTCTAGTCGGATTTTTTACAAGGAAGTGTAGGGTATACTTGAATTCTTGTTTGAAGTCGGTTCTTGCTGTTCTTAGAATTTTGTTTCCTTCCAGATCTAAAATAGGCTCTATTTTATCGACTATTTTCACGCGGGTTTCTGTGTTTTGCCTCGCGTCTAGGTTGTCGTTAATTCTAACTGAGTTTATAACGCATAATGGCAGTAATCTCTGAAAAGAATCTTGTGACGGATAGGTTTCCAGGAATTTACCGTGTTTTTTTGAATCAGGCTCAGGGGCAAATAGGTGTATGCCATCAATGACAACTGATTCAACCATTTTGCGCAGATAGTCAATGTGTGATTTTCTCATTTCTGAAAACTCTCCTTAACCGCTTCTTTGAAATTTTCAAAAACCGTTTCTCTAGATAGGATTAGAACAGGTCTTAGGCTTGGTCTTTCCATTTGTGGATATTTTTTGGAGCCAAATTCTAGGGTTAATGGATAATAATGCCCTTTGTGGTTTGCATTAGAGCCTACTTCATAGTAACCCATGTTGTTTTTTTCTACATTGATACTGCCTGAATATTGTTCAGTTAAGATATTGGTTAAACTAGAGCCTTTCTTTTTTCGAGACGAATTCTTGTAACCCTCAGAAAGCGGGTCCCATTTTTTTACAGAGTTATTGGCTAGAGACTGAGAACGAATTCCCTTTGTCCAACTAGACTGAATAAACCTGGCAGAAATTCTAGATGCCTCTTCTAATTTTTTTTGTAATTCTGTAATCGACCTGAAAAGCATTGGTCCAAATGTGTCTGTCATGGTCGGTTTCATAGTCTTACGTGGTTTCCTTCTTTTGGAAGTTTTAAGGTTAATTCTAAAACTTTAAATTCACCCGGTCCACGTCTTGGAGTTATGGTTTCGATTGTCCACTCTTCTGATTCTGTCCATGTGGTTACGTTTCCGTAAACTACTCTACAGAATTGATTGACTTTATCCGCAACATCTGTAATTTCTTCGGAGAGAATTCTTACTTTTGCAGTGTAGTCTTGGGACTCACCAGATTCAGAATAATCCTTGTTATTCGCTTCATTCCAGAAACAAAGAACAGGTTTCAAAATTTGAAAGGTTCTAGTTTTGAAAGCTTCTAACTCACCTTCACGGTCTATACATTCAAGGATTGTGATATAAGCAGTTCCGTACTTTTCAAAACTGCGTTTGAGTTGAGAAGCCGCACTCATACAATCCCGTCTGAATTTTCTGCGTATTTTCCAAACAGGGTAAAATACACATTATCCTTAATCGTTGCTACTTTTTTTCCGCGATCCTCTGCAGATAGTTTTTTGAAACTTCGGGATTCTCCTGCACTCGAAAGAGACTGCGGATCAACTGTGTCTTGGAATTCTAAGTGTTCAATTGCGTATGCTGTTAATAGTTGGATTTCTGCACGTTTTAATTTGCGTGAATCGGCAGTTGTCACATCCACTCCCCAATTTTGTAATAAAGCTAAAGCCTTATCACAATTATCCTCAATCCATTCCTCAAAGGCTGTTTTACCAGAGGATAATTGTGTTTTATCGTCTATGTCAAGGTCATAACCTTTGAAGGGCAGGCTGATTTTTATGTCTGAGAGTGTGTTTTGCATGGTGGTTATACCGTAGGGACGAACGGCCGTTCGTCCCTACGGCGTTCGTTATTTTTTTGTTTCCGTTTTTGCGGTTGGATTTGCGTTTACAACTAGGATTTCTCCTGATTGGATTTTGGAGTTTACGAAAGTGGTTTGGTCTACGACTAACGTTTCTCCTGCTTTGTGTTTGATGTCTTTTTTGGTTTCTGGATCATAGAATCCGAGTCCTTTTTTTGCTAGTTCATCTTTGAGTTTAATTTCGATTTTGTTCATTTGGTTTTGTCCTTAGAAATTTAATACGAAAGCGGAGTCTGAGAAGATTTTACTAAAACCTACGGTCTTAGAAAATACACTGAGTTCCATTTGTTTGTCTATGAGTTTGTCGGTTTCTACTAGACTCATACTTCTTAGTTCTAACATTTCCACGCCTGCCTTGCGGTTAAAGGCTAATAGCTTTCCATCTGGTAAATCAGGATTCATCTTGAGAGTGTTACCGAATGGAGTTGTGTAGGTTCCTTTGGTTAGGAATTCTGCCCCAATTAATGGGTCTCTGAATTCGGGAATCAAAAGTATTTTTTTGATTGTGTTTCGATTTCCGATGATGATTTCATTTTCAAAATTAGTAAATGCCATTTCCAAATCTAACAAGTCAGCAAACACAATAGAACCTGCAGTAGCCGCAGATACATTACCCGCAGGATTTGAGTTTCCATCTCCGTTTAGTAAAGTCATAAGGGCTTCTGATACAATTTTACGTCCGAGTTTAAAGCCCATTAGCTGCACAATGTTTGCAAGCACATTGATTTTAGAAAGTCTGGTTGCTTCGTAAGTTGCCTCAAACTTCAAACCAATCTTGGAAAGTGTAATGTCTTTGTCTTTGGTTTTCAAAAATACTCTTGGAAATGCAGAACCCTCGGCTACTCGTTTGTAATCCACATCTGTATTGTCCATGTCCGCATAAACACTCTTAACCACAGTAGATTCTGCTGAGGTAGTAGTAGATACAACGTCGTCAATGGTTGCTTCCATTTTGCCTTTGTTAAGTCCAATGAGTAGATTACGATTGATAAACTCAGGGAATAACACTGCACTATCCGCAGTTTTGAAAAAGTCTTGCACAAAGTTAACGTTCTTTCCAGAGGTTTTTATGTCGTGTGCAATGAGTTGTCTTTGAAACGCATCTTTGATTTCGTAGTTTTCCGATGGATCAAGATTTTCTAGAATTTCAGAGAAGCTAACACCTTTTTTCTCAGCTTCTGTATACATTCCCTTTTCGAGTTTTAATTTTTTTAAATCCATTTTCTTTCTCCTTATTTTAAGATAAATGTTACTTTTGTGTTAGTTATGTCAACGGCTAGGACTCGATAACGAATTTCTTCGTTAATATCTTCCTTGACTCCTGTTGGACCATTGGCGGCTAATGCAGAGTAGTTTAAGCTTGGTGCAGTTCCTGTGTAAGGAAGTGTTACTACTCCCTCAATCATTACCGCGCAAACGTCCTTTTCTACTTTGGTTAGAACTCCAAACACCAAATCACCGTCAGCCGCTAGAGCTACTTGGTTTTCGGCTGTGACTTTAACCGGCTTACCTTCATCTGCCACTACTAACACAGCGTGCTTGAGTGTGATGACTTTTTCTTCTATAATTCCATTTGTTGAAACTGGGAACATGTTATACCTCGTATTCCTTTGTATTGATTTTTTTGGTTTTGTTTTCTTCGTTTGGAGTGAAACTTGCTCGCGTACCCGTTTCTGGGTTTACAGGAAATTTTTTATCCAATAAAGACTTGTATTCATCGGCTAACGCATTTGCTTGAGTAAGCGTTGCATTTTCGATAACGGTTTCTATTCCTGGATTAGAATTTTCACCCGCATACTGCTTGTAAAACTTTAAAGCATTTGCACGAGCGTCTAACACCAATTGCATGGCAACTTGTTCTTTTTCAGCTAGAGATTTTTTCAAGTCCTCTGCTTTTAACAAAACTTCGGCTGTGGCTAATGTGTCTTCTATCCCTAGAACTTTTTTGAGTTCCATGAGTTCGATTTCGATGTCAGATTGTTTGTCGATGAATTTACTTACGATTGCGTGTAATTCTTCGGGTGTCATTTCTAAGTCATTGTCAGTTGTTTTTGTTTCTTGACCTAGAAGTTTTAGTGTTACTGTTTTTACTTTCAAATCATTCTCCTTTAAATTGNNTTACGTCTAGAATCTCTGTGACTATTAACCGCACGATTGATCCATCTTTTTCTTTTCCTAAATTTCTTTCAAACTCCCATTCTGTTTTGAATTCGTGTGAAGGTTTTCCATCTATACGAATTCCTACAGAGCAATGTTTAATCGCTGGAGGGTTCATTTGTAATCCACGTAAGATTTCTGGATTTTGGATTGTGTCTATTTTGAAATCGGCGTCTATTCCTAAGTTGCCTTTCGACATGGAGATACGCGCGTTAGTCGCAACGCCAAGCCAATCGCGAATGCTTGGTTTGTGGTCAGGGAAAATAGTGACGTTATTAAATTTTTCGAGTGCAGATTTTAAAACTTCTTCTGAAAATTCTATCCAATGCCCCTCAATCAAAGTAGCGGATAACATACGAAATGGCACAATTGCATATTCGCCATCCATAACGATTTCACTACCAATAGATTCTTGATTTTGGATGAAGAGGTTTTTAAACATAATTGTATTATCGTAAGTTTTCAGTTTTCAGTTTTTTGCCACAGAGGCACGGAGGCACAGAGATTACCACCGATTACACCGATAAACACCGATGTTTATTTTTATTGTCATGGTGAGCCTGTCGAATCCATGCTTTAACGTTATAGTATCCTTCGACAGGCTCAGGATGACATTGCGACATCATACCGGACTCCCTATCAACCGCCTAACAACAGGCAACCAATACTTGCTAGTCTGCCATGCAAAGAGTATGAGGATAACAGCTATTGTCCAATTACGCCAACGACGATAAGCGGCGGCATCTTCTTTCTCAGATTCCAAATCAGATTTGAGTTTGGCGTTTTGTTCTTCTAACTGCCTGGCGTAAATCCGAACCGACTCATTAACAGAATCCGCTTTATCAAAGGCTTGTAGGATAACAGTCTTTTGCTCAGGCTCCAAGTTTTGCAGGTCCTTCACGAGTTCTCTCTCTTCACTCAAGTCTAGTTTGTTTGGAACTTTAGTCGGTGCACTAGCGCAATTGTAGAACACAAACATCAAAAACATTCCATAGAATAGGAATTGCATATTACGGATCATGTTCCATGTAAAGACAGGTTTCAAACC
>DDBL01000096.1 GCA_002333425.1 Leptospiraceae bacterium UBA2033 | reverse complement strand
AATTGTCCAAGTCCCACTGACCTCGACACTATTCGCCATTCCACTTTTAACCGCTATCGCCTTTATCGTTATCGTAGTTCCGTTTCCAGCCACAGAAATCGCACCCATGTATTGTGTTGACGAAGTTGTTGGTGTCGATCCATCAGTCGTATAATAGATAGTAGCCTCACTCGTCATAGCGCTTATAGACACCGATTGATCTGAGTTGTATGTTCCAGTTGCAATACTAAACGTAGGAGTTGCTACAGTATCATAGTTGATAGTCCAAGTTCCACTTGACTCGGCACTATTGTTCATTCCTGACTTAACTGCAATCGCCTTTATCGTTATCGTAGTTCCATTTCCCGCAACAGAAATCGCGGCTGTATACTGTGTGGATGACGTCGTTGGCGTTGAACTATCCAACGTATAATAGATAATTGCCCCACTTGTAGCAGTCGAAATTGTAATAGTCTGATCTGCATTATACGTTCCTGCCGCAGGAGTAAAAACAGGAGTAGCCACCGTATCCAATTGACCTGTTACTCCATTTGCAGTAACAATGATAGAGCCAGTATTAACTGCAACGGACGTTGTGCCTCCTGTAACTACTGTAATTGTAAAAGTTCCGATCACTGCTCCTGTTGAATCTGTCACCGTGACAGTATAAGTTCCTGGAGGCAGGGATACCGTATAATTACCGCTTACGTCCGTTGTAACAGTTGTGCCTGTTGGTTCAAAGGTGAGTGTATGACCACCTAGTGCTGTTCCGTTTGTATTTGTTACGGTTCCTGTTACTGTGACATTCGTTTCCGCTGTATTGCTAGTATTTCCACTTCCACTTAGGGCAATCGGAATTAGCCCTAAGAATAATAGATTTTTCTTCTTATCACTTGGAAATAAATAAGGCTTATGCCATGTCCAGCAGTTCATTAAGAAGAAAACTATGAATACTGAATAAATTAATTTTGGATTTTCAATTGGGCTTTTCATTTCAGTTGATTCAATCTATTTTCTACATTCACTTGTCCCTGATTTATCAACTTTTCTTTGAGAAGGAGATAAAAAAGTTTTATACTCTTTAAATGTTATCGTGTCCTTATCCATCTTGAGAAGTTGCCCTTCCACCTTTTCCTTTGATTTTAGTACCAAGCAAAAATCTACTTTCTTTTTATCTTCCTTTTCTTTCATTTTTTCCTGTAGGTATATTTCTAAATTCTCCGCCATTTTATTTTGAGCTAATTCATTTGCCCGAGCTTCTACATCCTCTTTCGTACTAACTTGCATTTCCGTTGAGCAACTTTCTACTATATAAGTTACCCTCGTAACGGAAGAAAGATAACCTAGAAAAAAAGATATTACCCCATCTTTCCAATCTACTTTTTGATATATTCGGTAGGATTTTGTCGAATCAGGAAATAACGTATCTGGCTTTAAGCTGTTTATTGGAATGGAGTTAAATAAAAATCCCCACTGCAAATGCTCTGTTTTTTCACATCCTTCAGAACTTCCTTTTTCAAGAATTAAACGTGAACTATCTGGCTTACTTTCAATAGCCACATATTCCTTATTACAGGAAAAAAAGAATAAAATAAAGACAAGGGAAATAATTTTCATATTATCTTCCTTTGAATTTCACTAGGTCTTTGGGATATTTTGTTTTTTTCCCATCTAAGTCTTCTACAATATAATTATTAGCATCGATTTCTCTATCAAAAGAAATAATTCCTTTGATTTCCCTTCCATCCGGAAGCCTTATCACATCAACACTCTTCCCTTTAACATTAGCCAAAGTTTCAAACAAGTTATCTTTAATCGAATCATTACGCTTATCCACTGCATCTGCTAAACTTTTTGGATCCTTTACGTCGGAAATATCTACAAACGTTAAATGCTCTGCTTCTTTTATTTTTCTAAGAAACTCTTTTTGATCCATCGTTTGTATTTTAAATTGAATGTCTTTTTTTAAGTCTGTATTTATATACTCTTTGTATTTGCTATTACCCATATAGATTTGTTGGATAGCTTTTTGAATTTCTTCTTTTTTACTTGGGTCTAACTTTTCCCCCTCGCCTGGTTTTATCTGTTGTAATTGGGGAAGAGAAAGAACATCGGCTAAACCAGCATTGTCAAAGTATTTTAAGTTATCTGCCATTTCGATTCGTAAAAAATTTCCTTCACTAGAATCTATTATTTGTATTGGTTTGTCCCACTGGTTTTTTATATTTTGTATTTCAGGAGAATTATTTCTTATATGCTCTGGAATTTTGTTTACACTAATTGGAAATTGTCGTTTAACTTCCATTCTACCTTTAATAGCTTTAATATCCGTAGTTCCATTTTCCTCTACGGATATTTCAAATCGACCTGATGCAAGTTTATCAAACAATACTTTAGAGTTCATTACCGGCGTAATAATATATACCCCTGGATCTTTCTTGTCTTTATCAAAGTTCAATTCATAATTACCTCTATTGAGTTGTATTACAAAACTTTCATTTCTCCCCAGTTCTTTTTCATTAAACTGAAAAGAAAAAATCCCACTTGCTTGTATCAACGCTTTTATTTCTGGATGTTTCAATTGAACTTGTGCTAATTGTTGGTCATTATCCGATGATATAATTTCGCCAGATTTAATTTCTTGGTAAGCATTTGCATTTATATTTCCTACCTTTATATCTCCATTTTTTAACGCCATAAATCCACTAACCGAAAACGGCTTTCCACAGTTAAAGAAAATTGTAACAATAACAATATACAATAAACTCTTCATAAATTATTTTTTAAACTCCTTGCTTTTATTTTTTGCTGCCTCGATTGTTGGTTTATCTTTTCTAGTTAAGAGTTTTTTTATTTCATTGGTTTCAAAAAATTCATATAAACGATTCTTGGAATAAAATTCCTTCTTAGCATTTGATTCAATCTCAATTACCTCTCCCGTTTTGATCACTTTAGTTTCTAGTTTAAATATTTTTTCTATAAATTCATCCAAGCCAGAGTCTGAAAGTGTTGTTAAAGGCAATCGTTCAAATCCCTCAGGAAGACTGTACCTGAGTTTAAGTTTTTTACCTGTAAATACGATCCTCACATTTTCATTCTCATCAACTTTTAAAAAGAGTTCTCCATCTTCTTCTAGTAAAATAACAATCGAAGGAGTAATCACTTTAACCAAAGATTTTTTAGGAAATGATTTTATCTTAATTGCAACCTCACCCATTTTTAATGAAATACGATTTTCAAAAAATCCTTGGTGCTCTGATTCATTAAAAGTAAACTCTGAGTTCTCTTTAATTCTCATTGCAATCAATGGATTCTTAGTAAGAATTTGCAAATCTACAAAAGATTCCTTTTTGGTTTTAAGCCATTCATTAGAAGACAATTTTTCTGCTTTTAGCGCATATCTATTGTTAACCATTACACCTTCTGGAGAAACATAACTCAATAAAGCTTGTATTTCGCCTTCGTAAACATTCTCCATTGGCAATGACTCATTTGCTAAAGTTTCTACTGACTTTACTTGCGGTTTATCACTATTACACGCTATACTGTAAAATAGAATTAAAATTAAAAATAGGTTTTTCATTTTTCCTCACTCTTTGGTTTTATATCAGATAAGATTTTCATTTCAGAAGGAAAGATTCCTTCCATTTCGGCACCATAGAAGTTCGTATTCTCTAACTTATTATTTAAGAAACTCGCACCTGCTAAGCTCGAATATTGAAAATCTACATTTGATAGATCGCAATTGATAAAATCAGAATAGATTAATTTTCTTTTTTTTAGGCTAGCCTTACCTTTTTCCTTTGATACTACTTCTCCAATTAGAGCAAGTTTAGGGAAAACAAATGAATCATGAAACATATAAGTATTAACCTCTGGGATTTCACCACT
>DDBL01000181.1 GCA_002333425.1 Leptospiraceae bacterium UBA2033 | reverse complement strand
GATTATTCCCAATCATAACTGGCTTATAGCCATTTTGCGCTAAGTTGGCAGGTAGAGAAACAATCCCTGATTTATAAAAAGATTTCTTCTCTTCAGGAAATACAGTATAGTCCCAAAGATTAATAAAGCTTTTAGATGGATAAAGACCCGTAAAAAAAATCAGAGTAGAAGGTCTTGTCCAGCTTGAATTCACTAAATGTTCTTGAAATACGTTAGCAGATTTAGCAAATGTATCTAAGTTAGGAGTAACGTTGAAGTTCGCTCCATTGAATCCACATACATCTGCTCGAAGAGAATCAATTACAATAAATAAAATATCCGGTTTATCTTTGTTAGCTCCATTTTGAATCAGAAAAAGATTTTCTAATGTAACTTCCTCTTTTGCTTCTATACGCAGATAGTTTGTCCTTAGATCTGACTTTAAATTTTCATCATTGGTTTTATCATTCAAATAGATTTGGACGCTGTCGGCAATTTCTTGTTTGCCTTTATTTTTTCGTAGAGAAAAATGCAAAGTATGATTCAGTGCCTTTGAAATTTTGAATTCTAACTTTGAGTTCTTAGATAAAGTAACTGTTTTTTTTACTATATCTACTCCTTTCACTTTTTCTTGTGAATTTATAAAGCGACTATCGACTCCGTAGACTTTCGCAATATAGGTATTAGGCGATACTTTTTTCGCAATGGATTTTTGTGTGTCTAGAATTTTTACAGATGGATGATAGTAAAGTAGGTTAATGATAGAATCATTTGCGAAGATAGGAATGATAGGGAAGATAATAATAAATAGAGCAGCCCGAAAAATAGAGATTGTATTTTTCATTTTTGATTCTTTTTTCGTAAAACTTCTTGTAATAGATTTTTAAATTGTTTACCATTTTTAAATTTATAAATAGAAAAATCATTATCAATGGTCAAAATTTCTGTAATTTTTAATTTTTCTCCAATCATCATTAAACTAGCATCAGCATAGTCCATAGGAGTGTCTTGGTATTTTGTCATCATGGAGTGGATCTGAGGATAATCACTATTTTCTACATTTACAATTTTAACCGCACCTTTCCCTATCCAATCAATAATATACAACTGAGCTTTTTTATGATTTTCAAAGTAATAGGAAACTTCAGTTACAATGGATTCAGTTGAATAAAGTTCACCTTTGTAAGTTTTAAAAAAACTTCTCACGGCTTCGCAATATTTATCGGATTCATCAAAAAAAGCAATGATGACGCCTGTGTCGATGATTGTTTTTTTCATTTTTTACGAAGTTTTGATTTTATCTTTTCTGCAATAATAGACTTATACTCTACTGATCCGTTTTTATTGCCTGTGTTCACTTTTCCGAAATATTGTTTACCTAGTTCATAGGGCGATTTTTTATTTTCTTCGTAACTTTCTAAATAGTTTAGAATTAATTCTTTAATAATTTCGCTTTTAGTTCGTGCTTCTATTTTTGCGACTTTATGTAATTTATATTCTATTTCTCTATCTAGTCTTAAAGTAGTCATGTATTACATTTTCGTATTACTATCAGATTTGTCAAGTCAAAGTTTTCTAAAATCTAAACTGGTAGTACAATTCATAATTTTTACTTTGTGATGAAGTATTTTCCCATGTATACGTTGTATTAAATACTTTAAAACCTATAGACGTATCAGGAGAATAATTTTTCCCTGAAAAATAAGCGTGCGTTAGTTGCACTATGTAGATGAGAGAAAGTATAGAAAAACTTTGTGTAAATTTTTGTTCGCTTTGTTTGAAGTTTGCGTAGTTTTGTTCTGCCATTAGAAAACCTAATGCTAATCCTTCTTGTGTTGGAATGAATGCGACACTATTGTATTTTTTTTCGGCAGAATTTGATTCTGTGAAATTATAGAAAGTATAGAGGAACGTTGTCCAAAAAAGTCCTGAATAGATATAACCAGTTGTGTCTTGTTTTAAATAGAAATGCCCCCATCCGGGTAGAATTGCTGATCTTCCTGTGACAGCCCAAATGTTTTCTTTTTTCTGTGAGGCTAATTCTGTTTTTAGTTCTACGATTTCTTTTTTTGCATTTTCTAATTCTTTATTTGTTGGAGTAGATTCTTTGTTGGACTCTTTGTTAGATTCTACTAAATCTTTTTTGGTAGATTCTAATACAGAATTTGTTTCTTCAATTTCTGTTTCGAGTTTTGTGATTTGTTCTTCTAGATTTGCAATTTTTACATCTTTTTGTTTCTCGCTTTCTCGGAGATAATCAATAATTGCCTCTTTTTCTTCTTCACTTTCCTTTAGTCGTTCAATCTCTTTATCTTTTTCAGAAATAGTTTTTACTAATTCTTCTTTTTCTTTTGTTTTCAGTTTTTTCTTTTCTTCTTCTATTTTTTTCTTTTCAGCGAGTTCCTTTTTTTTTTCTTTTTCTTCTTCTTTTAAACGTTTTAATTTTTCTAACTCTTTTACTTTTGCGTCTTTGCGAGTTTGGATTTTCTTTTTTTCTTCCTCTGTTAGAATTCCCTGTAAGTCTTCTTTGTTGATTTCTTTGTAGACAACACGGATTACTTTATCACGAGAAATTTTTTCTCCAGTTCCGTCTGGAGTCTTGCAGTAAATATAATTTATATCCATCGAATGAATTTCACGTTTTAGAATTTGTCCATCATCCAAAATGATAGATTCTGCTAACACGGAAAAGATGGAAAAAAAAGTAAGGGCTAATAGTAAGTAGACTTTCATTAGGGCATTGTACCTGTTCCTTTTATGATAAGTTTATAATTAGTTTGATTTGGGTCATTATTGACAATAATAATTTCCGCTTGTGCGGTGCTGAAAAATCCAGCCGTAGGTTTAAATTCGAGTGTAAACGACAACGGTTGACTCAACTGCGGAATAGATGAACTTGCTGGTTGTTCGGTTACTGTAAACAAATTCGCATTTGCTCCTGCAATTAGAACGATAGGTGTGCCGCTTAACGTTAATTCTGCATTTCCGACATTACTAATGAAAAAAGTTTCTGTTTTAAATTTTGAACCATCTGCTACCACGGTATTAAAATCATAACTCCCTGCATTTGTGTATTTTGTTTTATCTGATGTTTCAATAGACATTTTTGCACTTGTCGCTAACGTTGCGTTTCCCTCTAACAGAATGGAATACGAACCTTCATCCGAATCATCACTAGTTATAACGATTTTTGCTACTTTTGTACCTTCTGTTTCGGGTGAAAAAGTAACTGTAAAGGAAACCGATGTTTGTGGGGAAACTTCTGAAAAAACTAATTCTTGCGAAATGATGAAATCACTCGCATCGACTCCACTGAGTGCAACTTTATTACCTGATAAACCTGTGAGAGTGAGCATGGCAGATCCCGTATTTGCAATCGTGAAGGTTTTTGCGACTGCACCTTGTCCTCCAATTCCAGCATCACCGAACTTGTATATACTTCCTGAGGCATAACTTACTCCATTTTCCCTTACATCAATTTCTGGAGCAGGCGCTGATCCCGTTCCTGTTAGGTTGATTACATAAGTGCTTTCATTAGAGTCATCATTTGCAATTTGAATTGTCACAGATTTCGAACCAAGTGAGTTTGGGACAAAGCTGACAGTAAAGTCAATACTCTCTCCTGAGTTTAGACTAGTTATATTAGGCTGTGTGATGGAGAACATTCCAATATCTGTGCCGCTGACTACAATCACTGGTGAGCCTGTTAAATTCAGAATGCTAGTTCCTAGATTGGAGATCTTAAATGTTCTTTTTGATTCAGTAGATTCTGTCACAGATCCAAAGTTATACGTACTGTTTACCGCATAAGGTACATTATTCTCTTGGATGTCAATTTCTGGTGCGGGGACTGGGGCGTTGCTAGTTCCTGTTAGGTTAATCACGTAAGAACTTTCATCGGAGTCGTTATTCGTTATCGAAATAGTTGCAGTCTTTGTTCCAGTGGAAGTTGGATTGAATGTTACGACAAACAGGATGTTTGCGCCAGCAGCAATGCTATTCGCAGTAGGCTGCGTAATATTGAACATGGCAGCGTCTGTTCCTGTTACATTCACAATAGGATTACCTGTCAAATTCAAAGCGGCAGTTCCTAGATTTTGGACTGTAAAAGTTCTGAGAGTAGAATTTCCCTGAACAATTCCACCAAAATCAAAACTACTATTCGACGCATAATTCACATTATTCTCTTGTACATTAATTTCAGGAGTAAGAGGTGCATTACTCGTTCCGAGTAAATTGATAACATAGGAACTTTCATCTGAGTCGTTATTTGTTATCGTAATAGATGCAGTTTTTGTTCCAATGGAAGTCGGGTTAAATGTTACGGCAAATGTGGTGTTTGCGCCATTTGCAATGTTAGTTGCTGTTGGTTGTGTAATGGTGAACATGGCGGAGTCTGTTCCGGATATACTCACAATTGGAGTTCCAGTCAAATTCAAAGGAGCAGTTCCTAGGTTTTGAATAATAAAATTTCTTTGATTAGAGTTTCCTAGTGTGACCACAGCAAAGTTAAAACTACTATTTGACGCATAACTTACACTATTCTCAACTATATTAATTTCAGGGGACAATTGTGTGCTGCTACTTCCAGTCAAATTAATGATATAATTACTTTCGTCAAAATCATCGTTGGTTATGGAAATGGATGCAGTTTTTGTTCCTGTGGAAGTTGGTGTAAAAGTAACGGTAAATTGGATATTTGCCCCTACTGGGATGGTAGTCGAACTTGGTTGTGTGATAACAAACATCGCTGCATCCGTTCCTGTGATTGTTATTACGGGAGAAGAGGTTAATGTCAAGTTGGCTGTACCTAAGTTTTGAATAGAAATTGTTTTTGTAGAGGATGTGCCTTGTAAAATTCCTCCAAAATCAATACTTGAATTAGAAGCATAGGTTACACCATTTTCCTGCAACTCAATGTCTGGTGTTAGGGTTTGGACAATGTTTGCAATTACTTGAGTGGATACTCCACATCCAGCAGGGTTTACACTACAAGAGGCTGTCATTCGATGTTGAAGGTTTTTGCCGAGGTCTGTTTCTAACAAAAAACAAGAATGAAATACAAATACAATCCAAATTGCAAATAGATATTTTGCAGAAAAGCTACTGAATCTAAATTTAATTATGAAGTTCATTTGACTCTCCTTTACAAGGTACAGTTTTACTACTTTTTACAGAATCCTTAAAATGTATTCTAGTTAATAAAAAATTTCAAGGAAAATTAATAGAGATTTTTAGAAGTAAACACTGCTTATTTTAAGAAAAATAATAGTGTTACTCATAAAAATACTGTTTAGTTCAAGGGAAAACTCTTAAATCAAGTCAATGTTTATGAATTTTTAATTGACGATGGTCGATTTTTTTTGAGCCACCTAGTTGCTGAGTAAAAATCTTTTATCTGACAATCTAATGCAGTCTGCAATGTTTTTGTAAATGCGGATACTTATTATTAGCTTCTAAAGTAAATTCAAAAATAAATTATGCATTTGTAAATTGCAAATGATAAGATCGCTGTTCTTGTTTGGTTAATATATTTTAATAAATAAGAAAAATTTCAGCAATTCGACATCTAATGAATTTTGTTTCAGAAAGAGGATAATGATTATTATTCGCATTTGGATTGAATTCAGAAACGATTTAGGGGGATAATAGAGTGTAATCATATTTAACCATAGGTCATAAAATTTTTTTTACGAATTTTACAAATTTGTTACGAAAACACTTGACTTGTTTAAAAAAAACTATTTCGTCAGAATACATATTTTTTCAAAGGTTGCTATTTTTATGAAGAATAAATGGATCTTTTATTCACTAGCATTTCTACTGTCTTGTACTCTAATTGTAAATTGCAAGAATGAGAAATTAAACGACAATCAAATTGTGCTGTTATCCGCCATACAGAGGCTAAGCGATAGTTTGCTCCCGACGTATCTAAACACTCCACAAGTTGAAACAACGAGTATTACTCTGACTATTGCTGTAGAAAGTAGTAGTCGCTTACAACTGATGTGGACAGCGCTACCGTCTGCTGTAAACTATAAGGTCTATAGAAGTTCCACCTCCTCTTTTACTCCTAGTGCTAATAATGAAGTCATTTCTACTGCGACGGGTGTAACACTGATTAGCCCAAGGGGTAACCTCATTACTCCACTTAATTCATCTACAACATCTGCCAAAAACTCATCTGGTTTAACTTCTGGAATTAGATACTATTATAGAATTGCAGGAGTATTGGCAAACGGAACAGAAATTTATTCTAATGAAGTTAGTGCAATTCCAGCATCTGGGCTAAGTGTCAGAACACATGCAGGAGGTGCTGGTGGACAGGGCAATACAAATGGAGATGGATATGATGCAAAGTTTAATTTTCCACAAGGTCTTAGTGTAGATGCGAATGGTTTTATTTATCTGGCTGACAGTGCAAATCACCTGATTCGTAGAATATCTCCGCGCATTGGGGATGTTGTAAATGCTGGAGGATCTGCTTATGCTATCGAAGGGCAAGCAACTACATTTGCAGGACTAGGAACTTGGGGAAATGCCAATAGTCCTCTACCGCTTAACGCAAGTTTTTTTGATCCATGGTCAACTTGTGTGGATAGTACCACTGGAAATATCTATGTAGCAGATAGTACAAATCATTCGATTCGACAAATTACACCTGCAGGAATTGTGACTACTTTAGCTGGTGCAAATACAGCCGCCTCTGGGTCTGGTTCTACAAATGCAGTGGGTACAAGTGCCAGGTTTCATTATCCGCAAGCGATTGCGTGTGACGGTACAAATGTTTTTGTAGCGGATACTTACAATAATCTGATACGACAAATTGTGATTGCAACTGGAACTGTTACAACTCTTGCGGGAACAGCGGGACAAGTTGGGAAGGGTAGTGCGGATGGAATTGGAACTGCGGCTATGTTTTATTTGCCTCGCGGGATAAGTGTAGATTCTACTGGAACAAATCTGTATGTTTCTGATTCAGGAAATCATACCATTCGTCGGATAGTGATTCTTACTGGAACTGTTACAACTCTTGCTGGAACTGCCGGAGTGCAAGGAAAAGCAGATGGAACTGGTTCTGCGGCTAATTTTTCTTTTCCTCGTGGGATTGCAGTTAGTGCTGCGGGTAATGTGTATGTTGCTGATAGTAGCAATCATTTGATTCGGCGAATTAACTCTACTACAGGCGTAGTAGATACAGTTGCAGGATCTGGAACACAGGGAAGTCAGGATGGAGTTGGAATTTATGCCTCTTTCTGGTTTCCGCAGGGTATCGCGTATACCGCTTCCACTGCTGGTGGTTGTCCTTGTCTGTATGTGAGTGACACTGAAAATCATAAAATTAGAAGGATTACTGGAACCTTATGAAAAATTTTACGAAACAATATTTTCGAAATGTAACTTCGTTTCCAAAGAAAAAGAGCATAATCATAGTTAGCCTACTTATTACAAATTTGATTTTAGTTGGTTGTAGTAAAGGGGAAGATGCTCGAAAGGATAAATTAATTTCCGCGCTCATTGTTCAAAATGTTATGCCTAAAGTAGATGGAATTGAGTTTGAAGAGTTAAAACTCCCTGAAAAACAAGAAGACTTTTTTGCAGTTAGAGTATCACCTCGTGCTAGACTTCGATACACAAATGGTAGTTATTCGAAGTATTACAATTTGGAATACAAAACTCTCTACCGAACTGGTGATACGGATATTTATCAAAATACTGTAGGTGCGATTAAGGACAAAAATGGTCGAAATATTTTAGAGTCTGATGGTTCAGCACGTATAAGTGTACAACCAGATGGGAATAGCATTTTTCAGAGAAACGGCAAATACCATTTAGTCACACATTTTGAGAATTATCCTGGTGTTGTTTATATGACCGAATTGGATAAAGCGGCAGATGGCTCTTATTCTCCGAGACATTTTCGATTTGTTGATTTTTCTTCGTTAGATGGAACAGCCTTTTTATGTGCGGCAAGTCATTCTCCCTGGGATACACATTTGATGGGAGAAGAAGATTACATTTTTGATGCTTATTATTATGATTCACAAGTTGCAGCTTTGTTTGGTTCTGATCCAAAGTTACTCCATGTTAGCCGCTCTCCTTGTAGTTCGATTGAACCGTGGACTTGTGAGCAGTGGACGAATATGCGTTCCTACACAGGAACGGATTATTCTCAGATCAACTATTATAAGTATGGATATATTACAGAAATTGCAGTAGATGGACAATTGGGAACACAGTCTACTAGGCATTACAGTATGGGAAAGTTTACACCTGAGTTAGCCGTTGTTATGCCAGATGAAAAAACGGCATATATGTCGGATGACGGTTCATTTAGCGGATTATACATGTATGTCGCAGATAAAGCAAAAGATCTATCTGCCGGGACAATGTATATGGCTAAATGGACACAAACTTCAGCGTATCCAATATCTAGTACAACTCTGCCAGCTACTTATCCAAATGGCACTCCAACCATAAAAGGTGATACTTCAGATGGTGGAAAAGGTGCGTTAACTTGGATAAGGCTTGGACACGCGACGGATGCTGAGGTTAAAGCGATCATTGACAAACGTCCGGCACTGAGCGATATTTTTCAAATTGGGAATGTCCCTCTTCGAGGCTCATCTAGTTCTCAAGCAAATTGTGCGTTATTAGGTACAGGCTATAAACTAGTAGCCGCAGGTGCCTATGACATTGAGTATCGAGGAATTAATATGTGTTTGAGGTTACGGGATGGAAATAATGGAACTACAATTTCTTCCAAATTTTCTAGCCAAGCGGAAGTTCTAAAAGCTGCCGCCTTTTTGGAAACTAGAAAGTATGGAGCGTATTTAGGTGCTACAACTGAATTTGAAAAAGAAGAGGGGATAACGCATAATCCTGATTCCAATGTACTTTATGTGGCGATCGGTCGGATTCGATTTGGAATGGATATTGTGGGATCTAGTTCCTTTGGTCCGAATGGAGGGGATGACCATATTCAATTAGAACGAAATGACTGCGGCGCCATTTATGAAGTAAAGTTAGGCTTACAAAACGATACTTCTGGAGCGTCTATTGGATCTAGTTATGTAGCTACGGAGATGACTTCGATTCTAGTTGGTAGAAGGTTGAATGCGGGAGAATTTTATGCTGATAAGAATCGTTGCCATCCGAATTTTATTTCCCTTCCTGATGCTGTTAGTTATTCGAATGGAACTTTATTTATAGGGGAAGATTCTAGTAGTCATTTTAATAATGCAGCTTGGGCGTACGACGTTAAACGAAAGAAGTTAACGAGGATAATGACCATTCCACCCGGATCGGAAATCACTGGTAACTTTGCACCACTCGAAGACGCAGATAGGCTAAATTTCTTCGTGAATATTCAACATCCATACGGAGAAGAAATATTTGATGGAAATACAGAGCAGCCAATTAACTGGGGTTACAATGCAAATGCAACGAAAGATGCAAAAAGAGGTTATGTTGGGTATATATTCGGTTTACCGCGTGTTACTAATACGACTAACACTACTTTTGCGCCAGATACAAATCAATAAAAAGGAATTTCCATGAAAACACATTTATTCTCTAATTTTCGGGTAGCTTTAATACTTTCACTTTTCTTTATAGCGGGTAATATAATATATGCGCAAAAAACAGTAGAGGCAAATTTGCCTAGTTCTGATTTGGAAACAAAAGGTAAAAAAGATACAAAGATAGAAGTCACTGGAGAAATTGTGTCAGACTTCATTTGGCGTGGGATGAGTTTTTCGGGAGAGGCTCTTAATCGAAGAAATAACGAAGCATACAAAGGAACTAACTTTGTCCCTTCTTTTCAGCCGACAATTGACATTCATACACCTCTTGATGGTTTTAAAGTTCAGCTCTGGGGCAACTTTCAATTAACCGATAGACAGAATCGAGATAGCGACTATCGTTTACTTCAATCTTATCCGGGTGGTCCCGGTCCTTCCTACATAGGTCAACCTGCGTCTGGTGATGCCTGTGTTGATAGCATTGCCGGAAATGGAGTGAACAACCCACAGGTTAATACCGCTTGTGCTCCCAATCAAGTGTTTGGACAAGGGATTAAACCTTACAGAGAACACAATGGAATGAAAAATTCAGATGGATTATTTACAGCGTTTAGTTATTCGTTTGATAAGTCAAAATGGGGAAATTTTACAGTTGGAACTTGGTTTTATAATACCTTTCACAAGTCTTATAGTAATACAGTCGTTGAACCCGGAAATCCAAGACCACGTCCATCTAGAATGGCTTGGCAGGAATATTATATTTTTTGGAAACTTCCTTTTTTTGAAGCGGCTAATCCTACTTTGTCGTATTATACACAAGTTTCACAAGAAAATTCTGGTTCACAGGTGGGTAAGAACTATTTGTCGTTTAGTTTGAGTCACGAATTTTTTGAAGGAAAGTTTTTTAGAATTACACCTAGCACCAATGTTGGTTATACTTTTTCTAATAACAATGTAGAAAGTCGAAATGGAATTCAGGATATTACGACTTCCCTCAAATTCAACTTAGCCGATTTTTTTATCAAAGGAACTCATGTTCATAGACCAAATCTTTATATGTATGATTCGGATTATTACTTTGGGGCTACGGGTGGTTTGGCGAATCGAACAACTAATGATGGTATGATTGTAGATCCTTCCAAAGTGTATGGAGCGGATAAGCAGTATATGCTTGACTTAGTGGATCAGCTATTTCCCAGAGCGAATGATCCGATCAATACTTATCTGAAAGAAAAGCTAACTTTGCAAAAGATTCAAAGAAACCTATTTTGGTTTAGCATTGGTTATACTAAAACTTTTTAAATGAGACTAGTTGTTTTACTTTTTCTTTTAATATTTTGTAAACCAGAAAGTTTTCCTAAATATGAGGTTTATCTCTATAAGCCTCGTTTAGCTAATAATAGTAACAGAGAAGATTTAAAGAAGTATATAGATGAACTTAGTAATCAGAACAATCTAGATTTTACTAAGATTTTAAACTCTACAGCCTACATTCCCCCAATGTGTTACACGAATACGGTGGACAAACAAGGAAAAGCGCATAATCCTTGTTATACTTGCCATACAATGGGGAAAAAACCAAACTTTGTAAATGATACAGATTTACAAACCCATTACGATTTTCCTGACTCAGCAAAAATCAATCCTTGGAAAAATTTGTTTTCCTCTAAAAAGGCGAATTCGATTTCTGATTCCGAAATAATAAAGTACATTCAAGTAGATAATTATAAAAATGAAAGCGGGGAAATCTATCTCGCCAAAAATCTTCCAAACGATTGGGGTGGGTATGTTCCTGATTGTAATTTTAATTTTGATGAAAATGGATTTGATTCCAATTCGCAGACCAAAGAATTTTCGGGTTGGCGGGCTTATCGGTATTATCCGTTTCCTGGCACATTTTGGGCTACGAATGGATCGACGGATGATGTGCTGATTCGTCTTCCTTTTCCTTTTCAAGCAGACAAACAGGGAAAGCGGAATTTAGAAATCTACAAAGCCAACTTAGCAATTTTAGAAGCAGTTATCAAACAAAAAAGTATAGATACCGAAACTTTGGACGAACAAGTGGTAGAACTTGACTTAGATGGAAATGGCAAACTAGAAAAAACAAATCGAATTTCTTATGACTGGTCATCTAAACCGATTCAGTTTGTTGGACTTGCTGGGTATTATCAAAATACGAAAGAAATTTTGAGTGCTGGTGGACTTTTTCCTGTGGGAACTGAATTTTTACATTCAGTGCGTTATATTGATTGGGACAATGCGGCTAATACTGCGAAACTTTCTAATCGTATGAAAGAATTGCGTTATGCGCGAAAGACAGAGTGGTACAATTATTCAGAATTAAAAGACAAAGTCTCCAGAGAGAAAAAGGATGTTCGATTTAGAACCGAGAAACTTCCAGAAGGATTTCAAGGAGACTACGAACATGGATTTGATAATAAAGTGGGCTGGTTTTACCAAGGATTCATTGAAGATAAAAAAGGCGACTTACGACCACAAACGAATGAGGAAACTTTATTTTGTATGGGTTGTCATAGCAGCTTAGGAGTGTTAGCCGATACTACTTTTTCCTTTCAACGTAAGTTTGAAGAAAGTGGTAAATCAAAGTTATCCTCTGGATGGGGGCATTGGTCGAATCAAGGAATTTCAGGTATAGCTGATCCAAAGGTCAAGTATGAAAATTTTGGCGAGCAAAGAGAATATTCCTTTTACTTGGAAAACAATGGAGCCGGAGACGAATTTCGGGAAAACGAAGAAATCAAAAATCTATTTTTTAAAAAAGATGGATCGAAAAACCAAGAAACTTTTGATAAACTAAAATCCGATGTGAGTACATTGCTAAATCCGTCTTATGAGAGAAGTTTGTTATTAAATAAATCTTATAAGAATGTTGTAGAAACTCAATCTTTTCGATTGGGGCGAGATGCTATTTTAAAGAAACCCGCTAACGTATTTGAAAAAGTAACCGACGGGCAAACAACTAGAATTGAAAAAATAGTTTTTTAACAGTCCCAAATTATCGTATCTTCTATCGGTGTCCATCTGTGTTCATCGGTGGTAATCTTTAAATTTTTCCTTATGTCGAACTGACGCGATTTATTACAGTTAGGAACGACAACTGAAAATTTCGGAGATGACAATGGAATGGAATTTTCTAGTATCGAATTTATATTTCCGATTTCCCGTGAGGATGTAAAAATAAAATGATGGCTACTAAATTTCTTAGATTAAGTTTAATATTTTTTCTTCTATTTCATTGTGCAAGTGATGTACAAAAGAAAGTGATTGGAGAAGATGTTGTGGGTAATGAAGTGAAACCGCAGAATTTTCAAAAGATTGCGCCACTTACTGCCAATGCTCTTGGAGAGAGAAAAAACCTGCACGAAAAAGGTTGGTACATTATCCCTTCCTCTAAAAGATCTGCCAAAGTTGTGGTGGAAAGTGGGACTATGTCTTTTAGAACTGCTAAGGCGATGTTGTTTGTATCTCTCAAAGAAAGGGCAGAGAAATATCCTGGAAATTTGGGAAGTACAATGAAGATGATTCGAAGTCTTGGAAAAGAGGAAGAGAAAGCATTACAAGAATTCAGCCAAGAAATTTATAGCGGAACTTTTGATTTGGCGAAATGGGAGATCGAACAATCCAAAGAACTTTTTCGTGAATCTGGAAATACGTTTATCATTGGATATATTTCTCTGGGTGACTTAGAAAAAAAAGATAGAGAAGAAATTCTTTCTTATGGCAAACAATTTAATAAGAACAGAGTAAAAGACTACAGCTCTATCACAGAACTTTTTGTAGATGTTTCCAAGGACAATAGTAAAACGATTGCAAACGCTTGGTCAGGTGCTTACAAAAGAGCGGTCAATGAATACGCAAAGGAATATGAAGAGTCAGGAAGTCGTCCTAATACGTTAGTCGCTTTATGGGATATTTTTCAGGGATACACGGTTGCTGTGAAAGAGTTGGCATTTGCCCCTGTGACTACTACGGTTGTAGATTCTGGAAAAATGGTTTTGATTAATGGAGTTGCCGTTCCTGTGGCGTATGTTGCTACTTTTTTAAGTCAAACCATTGTTACAACTGGGCTTGTTATCTATTATCCTACAAAAATGGGGTATAATGTTGTTAGCCCAACTTTAGAAGCCGGGTTTTTAAGTTCGTTAGGAATTTTATCTGCCAGTGCTACTGCACCTACAATTGTTGGTGGAACTACGATAGGAGCTTTTAACCAAGTGGCGACTGTGACTGGTGTTGAGTCTACTAGGGCAACCGGTGCTGTGGTTGGAGTTGCTTATGAGACAGGTGCTACTGCGACAGGAATGATTTATGACTTCTCGAAAGGAACTGCCGAAAGTGTATTTTATGGACTTAAATCGGGAGTTGTTCTTGGTTACTCCGCGTTAACCGTTATTCCTACTCATTTGCTCTTAACCGTTCCCGATGCTACGATTTTTTTGGCTTGGGATGGACCTAGGCTTGTGATTGCTACGGTGAGAGGAAACTACAAAGGTTTCGAGGCATTACCCGTTGGATCGGTTGTAGATTTGGAAGAGGCAAAGAAAAGTGGGAAAGTGGAAATTTTAACAGACGACCAAGAGATTGTCAAAAAAGTTTTAGAAAAAGAAATCCAAAGTAGGGAAGAAGAATTAAAACGAAGTGAGCGAAAAAAAGGAGAAAACAAAAAATGAAATTACTAAAACAAATTTTCATCGCATTATTGTTATTAGGCTGTGCATCTACGCAAGATCCAGATGATCCTTTGAAAAATTCTAAAAAATTAATCAAACAAGGACATAAATCTTTGTACTACAATGGTGCATTTGAAGTAAAAGGAACTTCTATTAAATTAATTCCATCGTTTGCAGAGGGAGAAATTTTTCTTTATGGTTATAGAGCTGGTTTAGCCAAACAAGCATTTTCCGAAAACGTACAAAAGGCAGCCGAGTCCGTTTACATTTTAAAAGAGGGAACAGAAATTTCTTTACGAACTGCTGGAAAAGTTTCTAAGGCTGGTGAGGAAGTCAATCAATACATTTATGACTCAGGAACCAAAGGTGGAATTTATATCATCGCAATCTCTCTTGCAAAATCCTATGGGTTAATTGGAAGTTCGTTTGCTAAAGGAATGCAAGTCCATGCGTCAGTTGTAAAAACTTCAAAAGAAATTCGCCGTAGCATGGACAAATGGGCGGATGAATTAACCGAAGAGGATTTTCCCAATTCTAATTCGCCTAATTTTTCACAGAGAGCAAAGGAATACAAAAAAGAATTTAGAGACGATGTAAACTCGTTTGTGATTGGGTATACAAACCTTGACCACTACTTGGGAAAGACGATAGACGAAACAGATGTATCCACTGATACGTTTAGAAAAGGATTCAGTGGAATTAATAAACTTCTTTCTGAGGGTAATGAAGTTTTGACGCAAGGTTTAAAAGAAGTAGTTTTTGAATGGGGTTCTGGAACTGCAAATGAGTTTAGTGAATCGGGAAAGGATTTTTCTAGTGTAGTCGATGGGGCAGGTTTGTCGTTTGCTATACTCAAATCATTTGCTCGTGTTACAAAAGGAATTTTTTATGATGCCATTTTAAAACCTCTAACACAATTGGGTGCTATCTCTGTAGGATACGTCGCTGTAAACGCTGTCATTTATCCAGTCATGTTTGTGAGTGTATCGGGATATAGTGTGGGTGAGGTGATGGTGGAAGTCATTACTGCTGGTTCTAAAGGAGTTATCTACTTAGTAGCTCCTACCGCAAAATTGGCATTAGCCGGACTTGTTGGGAGTGGAAAGTTTTTGGCAGCAGAGGCTTATGCTGCTGCGGATACTTCTACTAGAGCAAGCGCCAACGCTGGATTATTCGTTACTGCGAAGACAGCCAAAGGAGTTGGAATTGTGACGGAAGGTGCGGGAAAATACGTTTTGGCAAATTTAAGTCTTGCTGGAGTTACTACAAGCCAAGCTGTGTTGGGTGGTGGAGTGGCGGTTGCGGGAACGGCTGCCGGGACAACTGTTTCGGCAGCGTCAGGCACAATGCAAGTTGTGACTTATGGAAGTTCCAAAGTGGCTGCTGGTGGTGTAACTGCTGTAGGAACTACTGCTTCTCTTGGAGTAGCGACTGGCAATGGCGTCTATCGTTTGGGTAAAGCAGTTGGAATTCCAATTGGTATTACTTTACAATCGGGTGTGGTGATGAACTACGAAATGGTAGCCCAACTTTCTGCTCACACCATTCTTGCCGTCAGCGATTTTTCTTATCTTGTATTGTCTCTTGAGGGCGGCAAATGGGTAGTATACGCTGTAAAAGATACCTCAGGTAAAGCAAAATCCCTGTTAAGTGGAGCAGTCGTTGACATGGAACAAATCCGAAAAGATGGAAATGAAATCGTAAAAGTTCCTGTCAGTGAAGAAGAGATTGAAAAAGTTTTAGATAAGAAGAAACAGGGGAAGTGAGAATTTTACCACCGATACACACCGATAGAAGATTCGATAATTCTTGCATATTCGTGGTTTGGTTTGAATCCATGTTATTTTTTATTATCATAACGTCAGTTCGACGTAATAAAATCATCCTTTTATCTAATGGAAGGCGTAGGTCGCGAATACTTGGAGCGAAGGGCAATGCTGTCAAGTTAAGAAG
>DDBL01000123.1 GCA_002333425.1 Leptospiraceae bacterium UBA2033 | reverse complement strand
CTTTTTGAGAAATGGTATAAGTGTAGAGGGAAAAAAGAAAGCACTTAGATTGGCACAAACCAATCAAGTAACGTTAGACTACCAAGTGGGAGAGTTACAAACTTTGGATTATAGCGCAGAACAATTTGATGCCATTGCACTTATTTACGCACATTTTCCTGCGGATATTAAATCTATGTATCACAAAACATTGGATACATATTTACGTAAGAACGGAATTATTATCTTTGAAGCATTTAGCAAAAAGCATCTCGATTATATTTCTAAGAATGAAAAAGTCGGCGGACCGAGAGACATTGCGTCGTTATTTTCCATAGAAGAAATAAAATCTGATTTTGCAAATTATGAAATCATCGAATTAGTCGAAAAAGAAATTCAACTAAACGAAGGATTATTTCATAATGGATTTGGCTCTGTAATCCGATTTGTAGGAAGAAAAAATTAAGAGATAGATTTTAAATTTTATGATTAGATATACTTACCTAATTTTTGTATTCATTTTATTGCAGAACAGTTGCAGTTCTTTTTTTCAGAAGTCTTGGAAAACACAAAATAAAGAGCTATTAAAAACAATCCGAGTTAACTTGGGAAAATTCGACTCTTTACAAGAAATTAAATCCAATGGAAAAATCTATGTGCAACTGGCTTTAGGTAAAGAAGAAGTGGATAATATCTATTTATTCCAACCAAATGAAACAAGAGAAAAAATCAAACTCAGTTTTGATACAAAACAATTTATACTAAAAGATCTTCCTTACAAAGGAGAACTTGAGATTATCCCCGAACCAAATACAACAAAGTTTGTATTCGTAAATAAAGTTCCGATGGAAGAGTATCTTATGGGAGTAGTTCCTGCTGAAATGCCTTCTAGCTGGCATCTAGAAGCTCTCAAATCCCAAGCGGTAGCCGCAAGAACTTATGCGGTAGACTCCATATTAGCCGCTCCGAACAGTACCTATCATGTAGAATCAACCACTCAATCGCAAGTTTATGGCGGAATCAAACGAGAAACAGTTCGCTCCAACCAAGCAGTAAGAGAAACAACTGGAGAGATTTTACTCTATAAAGACAAACCCGCTCGAACATTCTACCACAGTAATAGCGGCGGAAAAACAGAATCACCCGAACACGTATGGGGTTATAGCGGTTTACACTACTTACCCGTAGTAGAGTCACCTCATTGCAAACAAGCAACCAATTTTGAGTGGAAAATCGCTCTAAGCCGCACAGAAATGCAAGATAAATTAAAATCCCTAGAATTGGAAGAAATTAAGAATATCAAAACACTCGAAACAACTCCATCAGGTCGTGCCAAAACTCTAGAAATTGAAGGAAAAGAAAAAACTATAACAATGAACGCAGTTGAATTCAGAAGAGCCATAGGACAAACCGTTATGCGTTCTTTGTTATTCGAAATTCAGTTAGAAGAAGAAAGATTTCTAATCAAAGGACAAGGTTTTGGTCATGGAGTAGGTATGAGTCAATGGGGAAGTAAAGGTATGGCAGAAAAGGACTACAACTACAAAGACATCCTCGCCTACTACTATCGCGGAACAGAACTTGTAAATATTGAGTAATTACAAAAAAAGAATTTAAAGTAATTTGCCGAATTTGTTAAATGGTCTTTATTCAAAAGTAGCATTTCAGAAGAGGATTCATGAAAAAGTTCGCAAGCTATGATATATTAGAAAAACTGAACGAAACAAAATATACCGAAATATATCGAGTAACGCATACATTCAGTAGTAAAAAATTTATCCTAAAAATATTAAAGAGTGAATTTCCGTCACACGAACTGATTGTCAAAATAAAAAATGAATTTAACATTCTATCTCAACTAAACTCCTCCTTTGTAATCAAAGCATACTCCCTCGAAAAAGAACGGAATCGCTATGGAATTCTTCTAGAGGATATTGAAGGTATATCGCTCAAAGAATATTTTAAAGGCAAACTACGATTAACCGAATTTTTCAAAATATCCATTCTAATGGTAAATGCAATTTATGAAGTTCATAAAAAAAATATTATTCATAAAGATATAAACCCCTCTAACTTTATCTATAACCCAAACACGGAAAGTTTTAAAATTATCGACTTTGGAATTTCAACTAACTTCCTGAAACAAAATGCTATATTAGAAAATCCTAATATTTTAGAAGGAACTCTAAATTATATCTCTCCTGAACAAACAGGTAGAATGAATCGGTCAATTGATTATAGAACTGACTTTTATTCATTAGGAGTTACGTTCTATGAATTTTTAACTGGCAACCTACCATTTAACTTTACTGACCCGATGGAATTAGTTCATTCGCATATTGCAAGAAAACCAATTCCACTTTATGAACATGATTCTTCCATTCCAATTCCTTTATCCGATTTAGTTTTAAAATTAATTACAAAAACAGCAGAAGAACGTTACCTTAGTAGTTTGGGATTAAAACATGATTTAGAAATTTTACAATCAGGACTTTCTAATTATAATCAAATTTTTCCGAAACTTGGTTCAAAAGACATTTCTGATAAATTTAATATTCCTCAAAAATTATATGGACGAAAAAAAGAAATTAAAATATTACTTTCAGCCTTCCATAGAGTAGTTTCTGAAAAAAGTGAAATGTTACTTATCACTGGATACTCAGGTATAGGCAAATCATCAGTAGTCGCTGAGATCTATAAACCAATCACAGAAAAACGCGGGTATTTTGTATCTGGAAAATTTGACCAATACAATCGAAATATTCCGTATAAAGCTTTCGTAAATATATTTCAAGATTTGATAAAACAATTACTAAGTGAAACGGAAACTCAATTATACAAATGGAAAGAGGAACTCTTAGATGCGTTAGGCGATAATGCACAAGTAATTATAGATGTAATTCCTGATCTAGAACTAATTCTTGGAAAACAACCGGAAGCAATTATTTTAGGTGCCAACGAATCACAAAATCGATTTAACTTGGTTTTCCAAAATTTTATCAAAGTGTTTACCAAAAAAGAACACCCTATCGTAATATTCTTAGATGACTTACAATGGGCAGATAGTGCTTCTCTAAAACTAGTTCATTTGCTTATGGCATCGTCCTCTCCAGGTTTACTTCTCATCGGTGCGTATAGAGATAACGAAGTTGGAAATCTACATCCACTTTCTGTGACACTTGACGAAATTTCTAAAACAGGAGCAACACTAAATTACATTTCTCTTTCTCCATTAACGTTACCTACTGTAACACAAATCATTGCAGACACACTAAGCCTAACACAAGATAAAATTCAAACTCTAGCAGAATTAGTGTTCTCTAAAACGGAAGGTAATCCATTTTTTATGAATGAGTTTTTGAAATCTCTTAATTCAGAAGGATTATTAAAGTTCGATGACCATAATCTAACTTGGACTTGGGAAATTAAACAAATCGAGGAGCGTGGTTTTACAGATAATGTAGTTGAATTAATGACTGAAAAAATTAAAAAATTGCCAGAGGAAACGGAAACATTACTGCGATTAGCCGCTTGTATAGGAAATCATTTTGATTTGAAAACATTAGCATTAGTTGCAGATAAGCCACTCGAAGAAGTAGAACGTGATATACTACCTGCTGTTCTACAAAGTTTTTTGATTTTCATTGGAAATATCCAAGATACAGACATAACAAACTCGCTCCAAGAAAATGACAAAAAAATTCCTGAATACAAATTCGCACACGATAGAATACAGCAAGCAGCTTACTTTCTAATTCCAGAACAACAAAGAGCGATCACACACTATCAAATCGGACGTTTTTTAGAAAGAAAAATGACATCCGATTTACTAGAAGAAAAAATTTTTACTATTGTAAATCATCTGAATTACGGAATTTCTTTTATTACAAACCTAGATGAGAAAAAAAGTTTAGTAGTATTCAACCTATTAGCCGCTCGTAAAGCTAGAGCGGCTACCGCATACCAAGCAACTATTGAGTATACGAAAATCGGACTTGTTTTACTTGGGGATAATGCTTGGAAAGAATACTACGATATTTGTTTAGAGCTGCATGACCTAGCCGCAGAAGTTGCTTGGCTGTTAGGCGACTTAGCTCTTATGAATGTATGGATTAATAATGTAATTGAAAATACAAAAAATCCACTTGATCAAATCCGAGCCTACTTTGTAAAAATACAATCACTCGCCTCACAGAATAAATTACAAGAAGCAATTTCAACGGGTCTATTAATTTTAAAAAATTTTGGAGTCACTTTCCCAGAAAATCCTACACCAGATGATTTCGTTTTGGGGATAAATGAAATTAGCTCCATCGTAGGAGAAAGAAAAATTGCCGAGTTATTTTTTCTTCCTAAAATGGAGGATCCTGTCAAACTAGCAGTAATGAATATTGCTGCCAGTTTGATTCCAGCCTGTTATAATGCAGGCTCACCCCTATTTCCACTCATCATTATTTTTCAGGTAAAATTTTCTATTCTAAATGGAAACAGCCCTTTATCTTGTTTTAGTTATACAAGTTATGGAATTCTATTAAATAATATAATGCAAGATGTTCCACTATGTGACGAATACCGCAAATTAGCCTACAAATTAGGAATGGAACCCGAGTCCAAAATAATGCGCGCAGGAACTTTTACAGCTATAGGACTTTTTTTACTTCATAGATCTTCTCATTTACGAGATACACTTACCGTGCTACAAACTGGTTATCAAATTGGATTAGAAACAGGTGCTTCCGAATTTTCGGGTTATTGCGGTTATGGGTTTTGTTTAAATTCTTTCTGGTGTGGAGAAACTCTTTTAGAACTAGAATCGAAAATTTTGACTTACCAAGAAAATCTACGAAATATAAACCAACTTACTGCGGCTAATTATTGTTCTATCTTCTTAGAAATTACTCAAAACTTACTCTATAATGAAAAGGAAAATTCTGACCTGGATGAAAATCCTATATTAGCAGAAGTGAATATTTCGGGCGACAAAACTAGGTTATTCTACTTTTACTTACATCGTATGGTGTCACGATTTTTATTAGATGAATTCAATTTGGCTCTGGAAGATTCAGAAAAAGTAAAACAATACTTAAAAGCAGGTGCAGGAACAATTGCAGAAATAGAATTTTATTTCTATTACTCATTAATCTTAATTCGTAAACTATCCAATTTGACTACAACAGCTAATTCAGATTATCCTCTCGAATCAAATTTAGAGCTATCAGAAATAGAAAAAAATCAAGTTCAACTACAACACTGGGCAAAGTTTGCTCCCATGAACCACTTACACAAATGGACTCTAATCGAAGCAGAAAAATCCAGATTATTAGGAAATCGAATAGAAGCAGAGGATTTATATGATAAAACAATTACTCTTGCCAATCAAAATGATTATATACAAGAAGAAGCATTAGCAAACGAACTCTATAGTTATTACGGGCTAAATAGGGGCAAACGAGAGTTTGCGCAAATATACTTACGTAAAGCTCGTTACGCCTATTCTACTTGGGGTGCAAACCATAAAGTGGCATTACTAGACAAAAAATTTCCAGAACTTATATCCAATGTAAACGACAGTGATATAATGAATAGCGGACGATTTCTGTCTAGGACAACTACAGAAAAAACTACTCGCATTGAAGCAAACTTATCTCTCGACTTTTTCTCCATTTTAAAAGCTTCTCAAATTATTTCAGGTGAAATTATTTTAGACAAATTACTCACTTCTCTTATGAAAGTTTTAGTGGAAAATGCAGGAGCCGAAAAAGGATTTCTATTATTAGAACAAAAGGAAAAGTTATTCATCGAAGTTTCTTGGGATGCCAATTCTAACCAGAGTGATACATCTAAATATCCTCTCTATGAGGATAATACACTATTATCCTCTTCCATAGTAAATTATGTTAATAGAACCAAACAAGACTTGGTATTAGAAGACGTAACCAAAGATGGAAAATTCAAAGATACCTACATTTTAGAAAATAAACCGAAATCAGTTCTAGCCATTCCCCTTTTAAACCAAAGCAAATTAGTTGGAATTGTTTACTTGGAAAATAATCTTACGACCGGTGCTTTTACAAGAGATAGAATTGAAGTATTAAAAATGTTATCTTCACAAGCAGCAATTTCTATTGAGAATGCAAGACTTTACTCTAACTTAGAAAATATCACCAAAGAAAAAACTAGGGTAACGACTGAAATGGAAATTGCAAAAGATATTCAAACCGCCCTACTCCCCAAAGCTCCTGTTCTTTCTGGATTTGAAGTGGCAACTTTTATGTATACCGCAGATTTAGTTGGTGGAGATTACTATGATATAATTCATACACAAGACAGAGAATGGTTTTTAATTGGAGACGTTAGTGGACATGGGGTCACAGCCGGTTTAATCATGATGATGACTCAAACTGCAATTCATACAATTTTAAATTCTATGGAGACAAAAAATCCATCTAAACTTCTAAGCAAAGTAAACCAAGTGATAACATCCAACATAAAAAAAATGAAACTTAGTAAGTACATGACTCTTACTTTATTTTTAAAAGAATCTGATGGAACAATTTACTATTCAGGAATGCACCAAGATTTACTTGTATATATCGCAAAAGAAAAAAAAGTGAATGTCATTGAAACAAAAGGAAGTTGGCTGGGTTACTATGACTTACACAACGAATTTGAAGTAGATACAATTAAAATGGAATCAGGAGATGTTTTACTTTTATTCACAGATGGAATTACAGAGGCAACAAACCAAAAAGAAGAGATGTTTGAAATAACAGGGCTTATTAAAATTTTAAATGAATCAGGACAGGAATCTGCAGAAAAAATAAAAGGACGAATTTTAACTTCATTACAAAATTATAAAACTGATGATGATATTACATTTATGATCTGCAAGAGAAAATAGAGAGATAGGATACAAAGATGAGTAGAGATATGGATATTAAGTTTTACTTTAAATTTAGTGCAAGACCTATGTGGGATATTGTTTCCGATATTCGCAAACAGATAAAGTCTTTAGTTGCTAAAAAAAGTTTTACTCAAGAAATTATTGAAAATATGGAAACCGCCGCAATGGAATTGTTTGAAAATGCAATCAAATACGGAGTATCCACACAAGATGCGATAGACGTCATATTAGATATTAGCTGCGATGAAAGCAATGAACTAAGAATTTCAGTTTCCAATGGAATTGAATCCCATGAAAGTATACAAGGATTCTTAGAGTTTATCAATAAAATAAAAAATTCTCCTAATCTAGGCGAGCTTTATATGGAAAGGTTACAGGAAATCGCATTAAATCCTAAATCAGGAAAAAGTCAGTTAGGTTTATTTCGAATAGCCTATGAAACTGGATTTACCATCGACTACGAAATTTCTGGTAAAAAATTAATTGTGAAAGCAACAAAAAAAATCGAGGATGAATTATGAAATCATTTGAATTTGGAAATCTAACCATCAGTGTAGAATTAAAAGACGAAACATATATTTTATCATGGCTAGGAGTAAGTGATAACAAAGAATTAATCAATACTCTTGAGCCTTATTATCTAGAAATAATCAGTGAGGCTAAGAGCAAAAAAATCACTTTAGACTTTACCCAACTAAAAGCCATGAACTCATCTTCCGTACCTGCCATCATTGGTTGGATGAAAGCAATGAGTGAAAAAAGAATAGACGCAACTATACTCTATAACAAAGACTCTGGCTGGCAAAAAACTTCTTTCAGACTACTTGCTGGAATTGGAAAAGGATTTAATATTGAAGTAAACGCAGTTTAAAAACTTGACTTGTAGTTTATTAGTTTCTAAAACAGTTTTATATTTAAAGATTAGATCAAATTTCAAGTCTATCGGAAATCTACACAAGAGGGAATATGGCATTTACTAACAAACAAAGCACCTTTCAATCAGCAACTGACAAAGCGAATATTTTTTATCAGTCATGGACAAAACCTAAAGCAAAACGAGTTTTAATCCTCCAACATGGATTCGGAGAGCATAGCGATAGATATGGAAATATTTTAGAAAAACTAAAAGATGATGATTTTAATATTTATGCGTTAGACGCAAGAGGTCATGGTAGATCTGACGGAAAAAGAGGGCATGTTGATCAATTCCAATACTACGTAAATGATTTGATGGAACTTATCTATATCGCTAGAGAAGAACAAAAAGTAAATAAAGTAACTCTGCTTGGTCACTCACTTGGTGGTGTGATTGCACTTCAATATGCACTAGAAGGATTTAACCAAGATAATCTAGATGGGCTTATTCTTAGCTCTCCAGGCATCAAAATTAAAATGGATTTAGAAAAAGAAGTTAAGAAGTTTTTAGGTGAGATTCTTGCCTCCGTTTTACCTGATACAACGATTGATGCAAACTTAGATTTAAAATATCTTTCTCATGATCAATCTGTAATCAATGCTTACAAAGCTGACAAGTTAGTTCACGGTAAAATTTCCTTTCAAATGGGATCAAACCTATTTAATCTATCTAAAGCGTTATACGAAAAGGCAAACCACATCCGAATTCCAATTCTAATCATTCACGGGGAAGAAGATGGAATCGCTGATGTAAATGGAAGTAGAGATTTATTTCGTCACCTAACAGGTCAAAAGAAATTTATCAAAACCTATCCGGGTCTATACCATGAACTAATGAATGAATTACCAAAAGATAGAGAAGTTGTGCTAACAGACATTAAAGAATTTTTACATTCTTTAGGCTAATGTCTATTATTCCCCTAATGTTTCAAAACCAACTGCCATAGCGGCAGTTGTTAGCCCTTTGTCATAAATAAAAAAATTGTAACTACCAACCCATTTTAGTTTTTAAGTTTTGAATAAATCCGAGATGGTGCCGTCCATGCCAAGCATAAAAGCCGATTGTAGCATCTAAGAAAAATTGTTTTTTGTGTTCTGGATGAAAGAATGTTTTTTGTAATTCTTCTTTGTAAAGAGATCTAAGTAAAATCACCCAACGTTTATGCAGACCTTCTAGTATCTGAAGAGAATTCTCGATGTTCAAATCTTTACCATCAGCAAGTTCTGCCCATCTGTCTTCAGCATAAGGTTTGATAGTTGGATTATCTTCGCTAAGAGCCAGTTTAAAACGAATAAAACTATTCATATGACTGTCCGCCAAATGGTGAATAACCTGTGCCACCATCCAACCATCCGGCTTAGTTCTTGTAGAAAGTTGCTCATCAGACCAATTTGTGATTGTCTCTCTCAATACAGATGGAAATTTTTCGATTTCTTCTATCCAAACACTTATATGTTCGTCTGTCGTTTTTTCTGGATGAATAAATTCACCTACCGGAAATTTAATATTATCCCCTGAATTTGTCATAGTTAACGGCTAATCAGCCTTAACCTTTTTTTTCTTATTTTTCATTAAACTAATTCCACTACGAATATCTTCCAGTTTAATATTCTTGTATTTCTTCTTACGCTCATTAGTGTAGTCACCTATACCATTCTCATAAACCTGAAAAAATTGAATCATTTCCACTGGGTCTAATTTTTCAGAAAGTATTTTTAATCCTTTTAATCTAACATCATTTAAAGTTGCACTCATACTTCCTCCTAAAGCTTATTGATTGCATCAAGAGGATTTACAAATTGTATCGAGAAATCACTCTTATATCTTTTAGCTAATTTCAATATTTCATAATCAGTTGTAATAAAATACTTAGCACTAGAAGAAATACTAGACGAAATATGCAATGCGTCAAGTAAATTAAATCCTTTCTTTTCGATCTTAATAGCTATATCTTCAATTTTATCTGAGTATTTTATTTTGGAATCTGCAAATTTCAGAAAGGAAAGAACCTTAATTCGTTTTTCTAAAATATTTATCTGATTAATCTCGAATTCTAATACTTCGCTGGCAATCCACTTCATTTTCTTCTTTTTAATTTGCTCAAAAATAAACTGAACTGCCTCAGTTTCAATTTTAATTCGCAAATTATTTTGATTGTCAAAAGGTCTACAAAGACTGCAAGTATCTAAATAAATATCCATTCGATCAAAGTAAAAAATAAAGTTTGTAAGGTAAACCGAAAAAACTTTTAACTTTAGTTGGCGTAATAAACCTCAACGAGGAAATTCATGATACAAATCATAAAACTCACATTCATAACTCTTCTATGTTTTTCATTCTGGAATATTTATGCATTACAAAATAAAAAACCGGTGAAGAAAAAGAAAGAGACGCAGAATAAAAAACTCTATGATTGTAAAAATTATCACAAAGGTAGGTTTATTTATATTATCTATGGAGTGAAAATCCTAATTATAAGAGATGCAATTTTCCAGACCCAATATAGGCAATTCCCAAATAACTACGTTAAGCAAAAAATTGAATGGCTTAGTGATTGTAAATATAGATTAGAAACAGTTGAAATTCATGATCCAATTATAGAAACAAACATGCTTGGAAGAATAACAATAGCCGAAGTAGGCGAAAAACGCAACGGAGACTTTTACGAATATACAGCTTTGCGCAATGATGGAGAATTTGAACAAGGATTATTATATGTAATCAAAGACTAATCTTCAAACCATACTTTTCAACCATTGCAAGTAATGCTTCTGCATTTCCCATTGCATCGTCAACTGGGTTGTGGGTATGTTTTGTTTTGCGCAGGTGTTTGAAATTCTCGAAAGTGGATTTTACAATTCCTTTATAGAGAGAACCGAGATTGGTAGAACTATAACCAAAGGGATTACTAGCCGTAAACCGGTGAAAGTAATAACAGATAAACATCCAATCAAATCCGTTGTTATCAGAGATAAACATCGGTTTGCCTTTAGAATTAACTTTTAACCAAAGAGCAAATTCTTGCATGACAGTTGCAGGCTCTGCGTATAACAACGTTTGTTCGCGAGTCAGGTTAGATACGGCAAGTGCTTCTGGAATAAATTTTTTCGAGATAGGTTTTAACTTGCCGTAGAAGGTTTTGTCTAAACTAGAATCAACTAAAACAGCGCCGAAGCTGACCATAGAATACTCGCCCGGAATCGGACCATCAGCTTCAACATCAACCATAATATAGCTCATTATGTGAGTAACCGGTTTGGTTTGCCACAGAGGCACGGAGACACAGAGGATTTTGAAATCGTGCTATTTTTATTCATATGCTTCGTATTAAAGAGAGCCAATGAAAAATTTGAATTCAATTAAAAAATCATAATCGCATATTAACCAAATCTGAATTACGAAAAAAAGCAATATTCCGTGCAATTACTCTCTCTTGAATTTCTCCGTGACTCTGTGTCTCTGTGGCAATTCCATTCTACTGAGCAGTTACCATTTTAACTATTTGGGTGTTCGATTCCTTTTCCGTCGTTTAGGAATTTGGAAATAATCACTCGCTGAATTTGAGAAGTTCCTTCGTAGATTTGGAAAATTTTNNAGTAAACGACCTGCTTCAATGTCTTTTGCCATATCAGCTAACATAAAACTAATTCCTTGGTTTGCGGAAATTGGTTTTCCAAATGCGTTACGTGTGTTCGCATAACGTATCGCATGTTCCATAGCAGCACGCGCAACACCAACGGCACCAATCGCAACACCCGGACGTGTATGGTCAAATGCACCCATCGCGATTTTAAATCCATCGCCTTCATTTCCAACGATTTGGCTTTTGTGAATTTTTACATCTTCAAACGTTACTGCTCTGGTATCGGAACATCTTTGTCCCATGTTTTTTTCTTTTTTGCCTACGATTACACCTGGAGTTTTACTCTCTACTATAAATCCGGTCATACCTTTGTGTCCGGCAGCAGCATCAGTTTTGGTCAGAACAAAAAACCAATCCGCAACGCCTGCGTTTGTTATCCACATCTTAGAACCATTAATAATGTATTCATCCCCAACACGAGTTGCAGTAGTGCGAATACTAGCAACATCAGAGCCTGCTCCTGGCTCAGTCACTGCGTAGGCAGCAAGTTTAAATTCATGTGTCATCGGCTCTACGAATTTTTTTAGGACTTCGTCATTAGCTCCAATTAACACTGGCGCCAAAGCGAGATTATTCGCAAGTATTGCAGTTGCCATTCCTGAACAGCCAGAATATAACTCTTCTCCCATGATAACATCATCCAACTCACCCATTTCTGCCCCGTTGTATTTTGCAGGAATGTGTAAGTTCATGAGTCCAGCCTGCCAAGCTTTTTTAAGAATTTCCATTGGATATTCTCCAGTCTGGTCATGGTGTTCGGCTTTAGGTGCCATCTCATTTTTAGCAAAGTCACGCGCAAGGTCACGCAGTGCTTTTTGTTCATCGGTCATTGTGAAATCAATCATGGTTTAGTCCTATAATATGTTACTGATAGAATTTTAGAATTAGCCTATATGTCAAGGTTTCTTCTCGGTCTTTTTGGAATTACGTAATCGTGTTTTGACTTTTTCTTTAATCGGGACATTCATTTTTCCAAGTACAGTGTTAAATTCAACCGTTCCTTCTAACATAAATTCTATTTCCCCGCCACCCAAAGCAAGTTTAATTAAATCGGCAAAAACTATCACAAGTTTTTTGTTTACATTTTCTTCAAATAGAGTCTGCATATCTGCCTGAATGATCTCAGATGTTAAAGCTGGAATCGTATGTTCATTACTACTTGTCACCTCAGCGATATAAGTATTTTCATTTCCACTCTCTACAGTCGAAACTTTAAAGGAAAATTTTTCAATCGTCACAGGAACATCATTGGTATTCTCAATTTGAATATTGGCGGTGAAATATAACTTGGGAACAGGCGGAACAATGAACATTCGAAAGTTTTTGATTTCGAGAGAGTCTACCGTAATTTTACAGTTCTCTAATTCTTTTCGTTTTTTCTCAATCGGATTTGTACAATTTAAAAATAGCAGTACACAGGTAATTAACGTAATTTTTAATTTCATTCCCGTATTCTTAGGAAACTCTCTTTTTTGGCAATTGGTTTTTAAGAAAATAAAATACAACCTATCATTAAAAAAATTAGCCATCAAATAGAATTTGAAAATTGTGTATTACTAAGGAATTTTGCTATGGGAAAAATCTTTTTTAAATTAACAAGAGGGCTTTTATTATCCCTACTCTTTTTATTGCCACTCATTGGTTGTATGCCAAAATACGAATTTTGGATTTCAAATGAATCAAACGCCGAATATAAAATAGAAATTTTATTTAAGAGAAAATATAATCTAGAAGGATTCAATGCTCTATTTGGATATAAATTTAACAAACCAGTAGCCGTTGCCAGAACTCCAGTCCCTTCCTATGACAATATGTTCTTTCAAGCAGATATAAATAAAAAAAATCAAAATCGACTCACTGAATCCGATTTTCAATACAATCCAGATACGGCTACTTTCTATTATACGCTAAAACCTAGAACTACTTTTTTATTAGAAGAAGCAACCGATCAAAATGAATCACAAGGAATTGAATTAATCCAAGAATTAAAATTTATCACTAAAGATGGCGAAATTCTCTACCGTGGCAAAGAAATCCGAAAGTTATTTCTGACTAACAAGTATTTGACGATTGTTTTGAAGTAGGGTTGGAATATCTCAATGATTCACAAATTCAAAACCAACTTCAAACCTTCTTTGACTTGAGTTAATTTCTGTTTTGACAAGGATCCAATTTTTTCAAAAAGAAAATCTCTATCAATACTTCTGATTTGAGAGACGTTAACTACACAGGGTTTTGGCATTCCTGCTTCATTTTTTAGAAGCCGCACATTTCCAGGAAGAAATTCATATTTTAAATTGGAAGTAATGGCTAACACAATAATAGTATTGATGTTTGATTCGTTAAAAATATTAGATTGAATTACTAATGCTGGTCGTTTGCCTTTAGGCTCAGATCCTTTTGCAGGAGAAAAATCTACCCAGAAAATATCTCCTTCTTTGATTACCATTGCTCCCCGTCATTGATTTTCTTGTTTAGAAGTTTAGAAGTTTTCTTCTGTTCTTTTTGGATTTTAGGATCAGAAAAAAGTAGATTGATTCTGTTTAAAATCTCAGACTCTTTTGACTTAGTGCTAACAAGCTGCAAAACATTGGAAATATAAGCACTTCTAGATACATTTTTTTCTTTAGAAAGTTTATCTACTGTCTTTAAAATATCTTGTGGAATCGAAATTGCAATTTTGACTTGTGGCATAATTCCCTCGGTATGAATAATTTATCATACCAAAGGTTCATACTTTTGTCAAGGAAAATCCGTTGGGACTGTGATGGGTTCGACTTCGCTATAAACTAACCAGTCAATGATTTGTCATTCCCTAAATCTTTTATAGGGAATCTCAACATCTTGAGACCTCGATATCGCTCAATGATGTACAATTAAGATTTTTTCACCACGAAGAGCACGAAGTTCACGAAGGATTTTCAATGGAATCCTCACGTTGAACTGACGTTTTTTAGACTATTTCTATTTTTCCTCTCACAATATCTCTTTCCTCTTTTGTTAATCCATACAATTCATAAACCATTTCGTCTATCGTTAAATCTGTCTTTTTGATTTCATTGTCTAATGATACTAATTCAGTTTTGTATTCTTCATAGTATTTCTTTAGACTTCCAATTTCTTTTGGACCCAGTTCTTTTTCTTTTGGCATTTTCTTTTTTAGTTCTTTTTTCAATTCGTCAAAATCTAATTTGTAAAAGCCATCTAGTTTATTTGATATTTCCGTTACGGCAAACTCTGATTTAACCCATTCTATAAATTCTGTTTTCTTCTCTTGAAATGTTTTATTTAGAATAAGCATCTTATCCGCTTTTTCTATAAAAGGGAGTTGGTCTTCTGGTATTGTCAACGGTATTCTGGATGTAACCGGACTATCAAAGTGCATAGTTCGAATGGCTTTTCCAAAAATGAATCTGTAAGCATACCAATTTATTAATGTGGAATTTAGAATTATGTATAACAATCTATTCGAGATTTGTTCGTTTGTTGTAATTTGATTTACTGTATCAACAATCACTTGATTGAGATTTAACGGGATTGCACAAATTATTTTTATATGATCTACTGGATTTTCTATATGAGCAACAATATTTTGAACAAGAACAGAATTAGGTTTTATGATTGCTTTATCGTCTTCTTCAATAACAGATTTATCTACATAACCTTTAATACCAGAAATTCCTTTTCTCTGTATTTCAGAACCACCAAGCACTTCATAATCTCCTTTATCTTTTATGGCATTCTGAAAAATTCCACCTCTTGAATTTGTTGCAAAATTATTTATAAACTTGTTTACTCGTAATATTTTTTTTGCAATTGACAGTTCTTCGTCACTAACATCATTCAAATAAAATCCAAAAAGTTCAAAGGTTTCCTTATTTATACTTCCGACTGGCATAATAATATTATCCTGTAATCTGGAGCTGGTATAAGTTGTTTTTTTAATGTCCTTTTGAAATCGAATAATGACTTGCTCCAACTTAACTTCTTTCCAAACCTTTTTACAATCAACGATTTCGATCATCTCCTCAAGAACCAACTCTCGAATAGCCGCATAGTTTGAAGAATAACTAAAAGATTTTGGAATAATAAAACTTAATTGTCCATTTTCTTTTAAGTAATCTCTACCTAATTTTATAAAAGCAATGGCGGTTTCGCTCGCTCCTTTAATGAATTTATTGTTTAGATATTTTTGAATCTCATTTGTAAGTTTTGCACCATAAGGTGGGTTTCCAATTACTGCATCAAAACCGCCGTTAGCCATTATCTCTGGAAATTTTTCTTGCCAATTAAAAGCGAGATCACCAGCTACGGATTTGTCGTCTATTAATGAGTTGCCGCATTTAATGTTTTTAGAAAGATCATTTAATTTTCTTCCATGTTCAGCAGTGCGAAGCCATAGAGAAAGACGAGCCAACTCAACAGACTCTTCATTTATATCTACTCCATAGAGATTGTTTTCTAAAATGGATGAGCGAACATCATAATATCCGAGAGCATCTCCTTCGAGAGGTCGTCTATATAAGTCAATNNAAGAGATTGTTTGTCTTTGGAAAGTCGTTTATAGTCCTTGCTTGTATCGAGGGTAATATCTATTAAACCCAATTCTTTCTTTTTTTCTTCACACAATACACCTATTGTATTTTCAACTATATATTTGGTAATATAACTTGGTGTATAAAATACTCCGTCTTTCTTACGTTTGGTTTTGGATTTATCAAACTCTGCACCTGTTACCTCTGCGTGCATTTCATCAATGTCATTCAAAGAATTTTCAAATATATGACCTAAAATATTTACATCAATATCTGAACTAAAATCGTATGCTGAAATTTTGAGTGCATCTTCTTTTAGGACACTGTCTTCAATAATAAGATTATCCAAAAGTTCATCTGGTGCAAACAAACCACCGTTATACTCAGAGATACCTAGTTTACTATTTCCTTTGTCGATATGTCTAAAATAAATTTTATAAGTATTGTATAGCGGTTCTTCTCTTCCAATATTTGCTTGCTCTTTATTTTCACTTATAATAGTAGATATTGTATTTGGCGGTAAAAGCCCTCTATCCTCAGCAAAGAAAATAAAAAGAATTCTATCTAAAAGTTTTTGAGATTTTTTTAATAGTTCCACTTTGTTAATAGATGGATTATTTTTTACCATGCTATTAAAAATATTCATTTTAAAACGATGATAGTCTTTATAAAGTTTGTCGGAAATATCTTCTTCTATTAACTTTGAATCATTTTTTATTTTGAGCGGCTTATCATCGTAAATGTTATTCTTTGAGAGTAAAAGATACAATCTCTCAAAATCAGTATATTCCATGTTAAACAATGTAAACTCTTCATAGATTTCCGAAGTATCGACATACAAGCGTAATTCTCTAAAATTAGAAGTGATTACATACTTACAAGTCGGATGGGCATAACGATATTCAAAACCTTGTTTCTCTACTTTTTTCAGATCAACAGTATCAGTTCCTTTTAATTCTATGACTCCGATAGGTTTTTCATCTTTAATGATTGCACCGTCTGCTTTACGATTATCCGCAATATTTTTATATTCCGTTGTAAGATTAAAGAAAGGATTGGGATTAATTGTGTATCCTAGACAATTTACAAAAAGTGCAGTTAGAAATCCTTCTTGGTATTGTTCTTCCTTTGAGGCTTCAATATTTTTAATAGTTTCTGCATGACAGAAAACTGCTTTGAATCTTTCATAAGAACTCTTAATTAAATTCTTATCTATTTCTTTAAGATACTTGTCTATAACAGACTTTTGAAACATTCCCATAAAACATTCCTTCGTGTAATCTCGTGTATATATCCCAAATTACACTACTGTAGTCAATTGGAAATTAATTTTATGTTTTTGACCAAAGAAAAATGTTTTTGGTTATCAGTCAAAATTGGAAGATTGTAGTAAATCGCTGTAGCAGCAATAAGAATATCTTCATTTTGAATAGTCTTCCCTGATTTTTTTAGGCTTGTATAAAGATTCGACGCTTGTAAAGCAATGTCAGCAGTTAAAGAATACACATCACAAAGGCTAACAAAGTTTTTTCTATCTTCAATATGTTTTTTATTTGTAACTCCATTAAAAAGTTCAAAGAGAGTGATTGCAGATAAAACAGCACGTTTTTCTTTCAGAAGCTTCTCTATATTATCCGCATAATCACCATCTACAAAAAAATCAAAAATAACGCCAGTATCTAAAATTACTTTTGTTTCCAATTTTTCCTCGATTTTTGAATTTCAGATCGGTAGGCTTTCGACTCCTGCTTTGTCATTGATCCTCGAAGCCCTAAAATAATACTATTGCGTTTAGTTTCGGAAACTCGGAAATAGGTTTCGAGTGCATCGACAACAACTTCCGAAAAACCGCTAAGGTTTCTTTCTAAAGCCAAATGGATACATTGTTTTCTAAGTCTTTCGGGTATTTCAATAGTTGTTCTCATGTCATAAGCATATATATGCATAGATGCATGTCAAATACAAAAAATGTATTCTTTAAACATTAGAGTTGCTTAAAAATACAAGAGAGTGTGTTTTTAGACTAAAATCCATCGGTGGCAATCTTTTACAAAAAAGGGTTGAATGTATTCAACCCGTACTTTTTATTCAGCCCCTACGTTTTATTCAGCCCACATAACAATGAAATTACTTTATCCTATCGAGCAGATACTTTGGAATATCCGCAATTGCAATACGTTCTTGTTTCATCGAGTCGCGTTCGCGGAGAGTAACAGTGTTATCCTTTAGAGTATCATAGTCTACAGTGATGCAGAACGGAGTTCCTATTTCGTCGTGGCGGCGATAGCGTTTGCCTATAGCCGCTGAGTCGTCGTAGTCTACATACCAATTGCTCATGAGAGAGTGGTAGATTTCTTTTGCTTTTACGTCTAGCCCGTCTTTTTTCATGAGAGGGAAAATGGCTACTTTTACAGGCGCGACTTTTGACTGAAAACGCAACACTGTTCTCATTTCGTCGCCTTCTAGTTTTTCTTCTGCGTAGGCGTCACTCATCACAGCTAGAAAGAGGCGGTTTAGTCCAAGTGCTGGTTCGACTACATAAGGGAGATACTTTTTGTTAGCCACTTGGTCGTGGTATTTTAAATCTACTCCGGAAAATTTTTCATGTTGGGTTAAGTCGTAGTCGGTGCGTGAGGCAACTCCCCATAATTCTCCCCAACCAAATGGAAATTTGTATTCAATATCAGCAGTTCTATCGCTATAAAAAGAAAGCTCTTCTTTGGCGTGTTCACGCACACGGAGGTTTTCTTTTTTCAAACCTATAACCTCTGTTAGCCACTTCATGCAGTAGTCTACCCAAAAAGTAAACCAATCACTTTGTGTTCCAGGCTCACAGAAATATTCCATTTCCATTTGTTCGAACTCTCTTGTTCTAAAGATGAATTGTCTTGCCATGATTTCGTTACGAAAAGATTTTCCGATTTGCGCAATACCGAATGGAACTTTTTTACGAGTCGCTGTATAGATATTTTTAAAATTAATAAAAATTCCCTGTGCAGTTTCAGGACGAAGGTAGATGTCCATTGAATTATCTTCTGAAGCCCCGTGCGAAGTTTTAAACATCAAATTAAAACTTCTTGGCTCTGTAAAAGTTCCTACTGATCCGCAGGATGGACAGGGGTATTTTTCGTCGAGGATAACTTGTGTTAAATCCTTGAGGGTCTTTCCACTTGCGAAACCGTCCCCTTTTCTTTCTTCTAAGAAATGATCTACTCGAATACGAGTCTTACATTGCTTACAATCCATCAGTGGATCGGAAAAATTTCCCACATGTCCCGATGCTTCCCAGACAGTTGGATTAAGTAGAATAGAGGAATCGAGTCCAACTACATCTTCTCTTCTGTGCACAAAGTATTCCCACCAAAGTCGCTTTAAATTATATAATACCTCAATCCCGTAAGGACCGTAATCAAATGTATTGGATAAACCACCGTAAATGTCAGAGCCTGGAAATACAAACCCTCTTCTTTTAGAAACTGCTACAATTTGTTTTAATGAATCTTCTCTATCTTTTGCCATATCGAATACATACTTTTTTATACCGATTCTAGTATAAAGTTTTTTCTTTTTCGCTTGAAGTGGAAAGCCATACGTCAAATTAATTAATTATGCAAGATGTTCTCCCTCTGGAAGCAGAACCCAGAGAAACCAAACCAAACTCCCTACAAAAATTTGTTATATCAGGATTATCCTTCTTATGTTGGGCTAGTCCTTTTATTGGTTTGAGTATTTTTTTCCCAATGGGCGTTTTGGTTTTATACCCTCAAAATACAAAAATTCGAGTGGCGGCTTTTCAGTCCCTTTTACTACAAATTTTTGTAAACTTGGTCACATATCCTATGGATTTATATGGAATGTATAGCTTTGAAACAGAAGCTTTCCTACAAGCCTTCCGAAATCAATATTTGGGTGTAATGATTTTATTCTGGGCTTTTGTAGGTCTTATCCTTCTTTTTTTAGAAGCCAGATTTTTAATTCGTAAAAATGGGCAACTTTATCTGTTTAACGAAAAACCAACTCGCCCCCTAAAAAAAACAAAACCGTCAGAGGACGATGCAATCAAAAAATGGGAAGACTATCAGTATCATACTCTCTCACAAAACACAAATTCCAACTCTACACCAGAAATTGTAATCCCACCTGAATCTTCAAAACAGCAAAATTCCTTCTCGAAAACTTTTATCTCCGTAATGATTGTATGGGTCATTGCGATTTTCTGGTTTTTTTGTCTTAGTTATTTTTTCATCAGCTTAAATACTAAAGAGAATACTCTCGAAGAAACTCTGAGTATGGCAGATCAAATGTTTAGAGGTGAGTCCTCACTTTATCTATGGTTCATGACTTTACTTTCTGCGAGTTCTTTACTTGGTCGAAAGGGGATACTCTCTAGTTTGCGCAGACCCTATTTGAGTTTACAAATTCACACTAGACTTGCAAGTAATCCTACTACCAATTTTTTTGGAGACCCTTTTCATAGTAAAAAAAGATATGCACGTATAAGAGAACTTCTAATTCCTGGCTGGGGGCATGTCTATCTTCAAAGGTACTGGAAGGGATTTCCAATTCTATTTACCTATCTTTTGGTTTTATTTTTCTTAGCTGTGAGTTTAGCTTTTTATCTAGATACAATTTTTGGAATTAAGTTTTTAAGTTCATTTGGATTAAAACCCGGGATCCCTGACAAGGAATTTATGCAGTACGCGGATAATCCAGTGTTTGCGATAGGACTATTTACAATTCTGAGTGGTATATACCTAGTTGCCAACATCATGCTTGGTAGTTCTATCAAAAAAGATGGGGAACCATTTTCCGAACGAGGTTTACAAAGTGGATTTACGAATAATGTTTATTTGAGTATACTCGCTCACTTAATTCTATTTGCCATTATCTTCATCATTCCCATTACCGTTCAAAGACAAAGTTCTAAGAAAAAACAAGACATGTCCAAAAATCACTACCAACCGGAAAAAATGGAATACTATTTTATTGATCCAGATATTCCCGATGAAGTAAAAGACTTAAACGGTGGCGTAATTTCAGGAACAGAAACTCCAAGTCAAAAAGATGGAATCAAAATCCCAAACAACCCAGTAGAAGATGAGGGAAAAGTCAAAGGATATGTAAAACGTGTCAAAGGCAAAAAGTTACCCCGCACCTACTCCAATTATATTTCTGCTAGAATGCGCGGTCCTGAAAATTTTATGGAATACTGGAAACGTGCTCCTCATCCTTATTCCTGTGTGGTTGCTTATACTATCACAACAGAAGGGGATATAATCGATGTTATCCTCGTTGAAGGATCAGCCTACCCTGACCAAGACGCCCTTACTCTAGAATTAATCCAAAGTATGTCACCTGTTATGCCACCACCTAATACGAAGGGGGACGTGCGGGTAACAGAGCTTTTCTGGAACGGTTCTATTGATCCGGATGCAATGCCTACACCACTTCAAAAAGATATGGTTTTACATTTTGATGGTCGTTTCATGGAAGAGGAATTTTAGTATGGTTTTACATTTTTTATCTGATCTAAGTTTCATGAGCGTATTATTAGCATTTTGCTCTATTCTACCATGGGCATTTTTTCTATTTGCACTACATCCTGGAGCTAACGCACGTAAATTCCTAATCGCAATCCTTGCCTTGGGTCTAGGAATTCTCTCCACCAAAATAATTCTTTCCCTTCATCCAATCATTTGGCCCGATGTAGACTTTAAACCAAAACGAACTGTTACAATACTTAGCCAAACGGTTTATATTTCTTTTATACAAGCTGGAATGATGGAAGAAACTTTTAAAGAATTATTTATTTTACTTCTCGGACTGCTATTTGCCTTTAACCGCACATTAAAAACTTGGACAAAAGATGTTGTATTAATTGGCGGATTTGTTGCCTTTGGATTTGCATTCATTGAAAATTATGTTTATATCAGTAAGGACTCTACAAAAATCGTGGAGATGTTTATAGGACGAACAGTTTTTTCATCCAACATTCATCTATTGATTAATCTATGTTTTGCGCTATTTCTTCTAAAAAGTAACGAACAAACCCACACTAGCGAAAAACTACTTTTAATTTTCTATGGCTACATACTCGCCATTTTCCAACATGGAGTAGTGGATTTCTTTTTACTCCCTGGTTCTCGTTTTGGTAATTGGCTTTCCACTGCCATGTTTGTTGGAATCTGGGTTTGGGTAGTACGCGATATACGAAAATACGTATACCAAAAAAGATGAAAACAGAATTAGATAATAAGCGACTGGTTGAAGGAAATCGAAAATGAATGATACATCACCAGAAATTCAAAAAAAATTAACCCAGAAGTATATGAGTCTTTCTGGCTTTGAAAGATTACAAATAGGAAGTTCCATGTTTGAATCCGCAAAAAAAATTGCAGAGTATTCCTTACCAAAAGACTTACCTGAATTAGAAAAAAAAATTCAACTTTTCCTTCGATTTTACGGTCATGAGTTTTCGGAAGCAGAAAAGAAAAAAATAATAGCTAGATTAAAACTAAAAGAGTGCAATAAGTAATATGAAAAAATACTTAGGAATAGACGTTGGTGGGGGAAGCATTCGGGGAACGATAATCGACAAAGAAGGGAATTCTTATTTTGATTTTCAAATACCGACAAATCCAAATTTTTCAAATAAAGAATTTTTAGATTCCATTTATACTGTAGTCAAACACTGTTTAGCCGCAGTACCTGCTGATGCAATAGGAATAGGAACACCCGGTCCAATTGACATTGATACAGGAATTATTATCTCGTCTGCAAATTTAAAAAATCTAAACAATGTTGAGTTAGTCGCATTTGTAAAAGAGACATTTCACCTTCCTGTTTATTTTAATAATGATGCAAACTGTGCAAGTTTAGGAGAATATTATTTTGGAGAGGGGCAAAAGGCAAATAGCCTAGTAGTTTTCACTTTAGGAACAGGACTTGGCTGTGGACTTGTCATGAGAGGAAAAGTTTTCAACGGATACAAAGGAAATGGAATGGAAGCGGGTCATATCACTGTTGTCAAAGACGGAGCTTTATGTGGATGTGGACAGCGCGGTTGTGTAGAGGCATACTTTAGCACAAATGGATTATTAGGACGTTACTTTGATTTGACAAATAAAAAGTTAGAGAATGCAAAAGAGTTTTTTGAACTTGTTAGTCAAAATGATAAAAATGCAAACCAAATTTTAGAATTAGGAATTTCTGTATTTGCAGAAGGAATTCGAAATGTAATCCATTTAGTAAATCCAGATAAAATAGTTTTTGTTGGCGGACTAACTGCTTCCTATGATTTGTTTGGAAAAAGTCTTGAAGAAAAAGTGAATCAAATTATTTTTCCTGTATTGGCTAGTTATGTGAAGTTTGCAGTTGGAAAAAGTGTTGCCGGTAGTTTTGGTGCAGCAACTCTCGCATTTCAACATTTTGAACCTTAGGTACTGGAGTATAAAAATGAGTGTTTGTATTTTTTGTAAAATCGTAGAGAAAATGATGCCAGCAAATATTGTCCATGAAAGTGATACCTGTGTTGCTTTCAATGACATTAACCCAGTTGCTCCGAATCATATATTATTTATTCCCAAAAAACATATTGAATCAGTTGATAAAATGACAGAGGCTGATGCAACAATCATTGGGAAAATGGTGTTTGAAATGACAGAATTTGCGAGGAAAAATAATTTTTCTAAAAATGGATACCGCATTGTAACGAACACAGGAGACGATGCCGGTCAGACCGTATTTCATATTCATTTTCATTTACTTGCTGGCAGAAAAATGGAATGGCCTCCAGGCTGATTCTTTCTTGCTTGCTTGAATTTCTAACTTTTAAAACATATCTATCATGAAGAAGTTATTTATAGGAATATTAATTAGTGCATTATTTGTAAGTTTTATAGCTTTAAAGTTTGATTTTAGAGCAGAGTTTTCCAAAATTGGAGACAAAATTTCCTATATCTATCTCATTCCCATCATACTCACTCAACTCATTGGACTTGTAATTTTTTCTTTTAGATGGCGACTTTTACTTGAGAAAAGAATCAACGCCAAACATGCAATATCCTCATCCTTCATTGGATATGCGGCTAATATGGTTTTGCCTGCAAGAGGTGGGGATTTATTTAGAGTTTTCTACTGTCGTTCCGAAACAGATGTACCGTATTTTAATCTACTTTCTAAATTGTTTATCGAAAAAGTGATAGATTTTATTTTCGTAATTCTGACAGGTGTGATCTCTTTTTTTATCATTGGATTAAGTAAACCAGACCAACAAAACTATGCAGTATTTACAGTTTCCGGTTTGATAATTCTTGGGATTTTATTTAGCCTGTATTTAATTCGATTTCAAAATGGATTTATATTACTCATTTCAGAAAAAATCTTTTCTATTCTAAAAAAAGAAACATTCTATAAAGAGCATATAGAGTCTCATGTAATTGATTTAAAGGATTTTCTCCAAATCAAAAAGTTTATATTCCCAGTTCTACTAACGTCCACTTCTTGGATTTTTTACTTCGCAAACTATTATTTTATCAACTTAATGTTAGGCGGAGATTTACTCCCAGTTGAAATAATCTTTTTACTCTTCTGCGGAGCTATGAGTCTTGCTGTGCCGTCTGCACCTTCTGGAATCGGAGTATTTCACGCATCTATTATCTCAGGATTTTTACTCATCGGAAGAGATTCTAGTTACGGTTTACTTTACGCAACAGCGCTTCATTTAATTTCTTTTATCAATCTCACTTTTACTGGACTTATCTTTTATCTCTATTGGACTTATAGAAGAAGACACGGTAAACCTGGTAAACCTCAAACAAACTAAGTGATTGAGGCTAACATTTAGTTAGCCTAGAAGCTCTTTTACTGCACTCATTACGTCATTTACATCTTCATCGGTCATACCCGCGAAAAGGGGAAGGGAAAGAGCTTTTTCATACATTCGACAAGCATTAGGAAAATTCTCTCGATTGAAGTTGTAATTTTTTTTGTAATAAGGATGTTCAAAGATGGGAATAAAATGGAGGCTAGTTCCTATATTGCGCTCTTTTAATTCTTCGGCAAGAGAATCACGACCTATTTTTGCAATCTTTGGATCAATTTCAATTCGATACAAATGCCAAGAATGTCTACCTTGCTCATCGGGTAATGGTAATTTAACCCCAACGAGATCAGAGAAAGCTAAGTTATAACGAAGAGCAATTTCTTCGCGGCGCGCCCAAAAGCCATTAGCCTCATGGAGTTGTACAATTCCAATAGCCGCAGCTATATCAGCCATATTGTATTTAAACCCTGCTTCTACCACTTCATAGTACCAACCAGGACGATTGTAAGAATCTCGGTTAATACCATGTAACCGCATAAGGCGAATTCTATCGGCGAGTTCGGAATGATTGGTTGTCACCATCCCACCTTCTCCCGTTGTAATTCCCTTGGTTGCATAAAAACTAAATACAGTAAAATCTCCCCAAACTCCAATCATTCTATTTTTATGAATGGCAGGAAATGCATGAGCGGCATCTTCAATTACATAAAGATTATAACGATCCGCAATTTCAATTAAAGACTCCATATCGCAAGTGTAGCCAGCCAAGTGAACTGGGATAAGAGCGCGAATTTTTTTCCCAGTTGCATTATGAGTAAGAATTTTCCCATTCCAAGAACACTCCCGATTAATTAAATCCAGCAGAGTTTTTGGAGTCATGATATTGTGAATTGGATCTACGTCGGTAAGAAGGGGCAGTGCTCCAAAGTAACAAATCACTTCCGCAGAAGCCGTGAAAGTAACAGAGCTAGTAATAACTGCATCCTCATCGGTTAGTCCAATTGCTTCTAGAGCCAAATGCAATCCTGCCGTTGCAGAATTCAAAGCGATTGCCTGCGATGCTCCAACAAACTCTGCAAATTCTTTTTCAAATTGTTTTACTTTTGGTCCCGATGTAACCCAACCGGAACGTAGAACTGCGGCAACTTCCTCAATTGCCTCCTCGGAAATAGAAGGTAAAGCAAATGGTAGGAAGGTTTTTCTCATGGTTCTCATACTATGTCTAATCCTTTTGTATAAACTTCGTCTTAAAAAATTTTTTCTGAAATGAAAATTGAAAGGGAATTGCCAATAAATGCCTTTCTACAAAAATATAAATATATACAAATTTATGCTTTATTCTTTACAATCTCAAATAGATTTAATAGAATTAGTAAATTATTTTTTAACTAGAAAACCGTGAAAGCCAAGTTTGAACAAATACTAAATCGAATTGCTATCATCGACAGAGATGTGAACGAGTTAAATCGTATCAAAAGCAAACTCCCAGATGATCGCCCGTATTCCTCTGGTTTACAACTTATATTCGACAAACAAATTAATACTCTCCACGACGAACGAGATATACTTTTAAAACAAACAGTTCCTAATCCACCTGCTTGGCTTGTGGAAAATCATTCTACGAATGGACATCACAAACACGAAGTAATTCAAACCATTCCGACTATCGATCCGAATTATAAAAACACAGAGCCGACAGAACAAGAAGTTATGGCATTCATCAAAGCTCTTCCTAAGACTGAAATTCATTTGCACTTAGAAGCTTGTGTCAACAAACAAACTCTAAAAGAAATGTTTCAGAAAAATGGAGTAGAAATAAGTGAAGAGGAATTTGAAAAAAAATTCATGTTCCATGATCTAAACGGTTTCATACAATTATTTTTATTCATCCAAAGTGCAGTGAAGTCCCACGAAGATTTTTCATTTATGATTGATAGCCTTGCAGAATATATGAAAGCGGATAATATCATTTATACTGAAGTTTTCGTTGCCCCGACGAAGTTTATTCAAAACGGAATTGATTTTGACAAAATGATCGAAACAATGGTGAATCGAATTCGTGAAATCAGAGAACGCGACGGAATTGAAATTCGACTACTCATAGACGTCTCACGCACATTCGGAGCAGAAAACGCAATGAACAATCTAAACCGAGTGTTAAATCTAAAGTATCCGGAAGTTCTAGGAATAGGACTAGGTGGGGCAGAATTACTCGGTCCAGCAAAAGACTACGAGGAAGTTTTTCAAAAAGCAAGAGAAGCAGGGTTACACACTGTTATCCACGCAGGCGAAGATGATGGTCCTTGGTCTATTTGGGATTCTATAAACTACTTAAAAGTGGAACGAATCGGACACGGAACTTCCGCCATCCAAGATCCAGACTTAGTTGATTTTCTAAAAGAAACCCAAATCCCAATTGAAATTTGCCTAACTAGCAATGTGTTTACAGGCAAATACGTCAAAAAAGAAGAAAATCATCCAGTCAGAGAATACTACGACAAAGGTGTATATACTTGTATCAATACAGACGATCCGGAGATATTCGATGTTAACCTCTCTTATGAATATTTCAAACTCTATCGTTTTCTAAACTTCACCATCGAAGAATTAATCGACCTTCTAAAAAAAGGTGTCTATGCAACCTTCCACCCAGACAAAGACGCATTATGGAAACGAGTCAACAGTGAAATCATCAAAGTCAGAACCAAACATAATTTTTAAACGTAAATTCTTCAACTTTCAAAATCTAAACCTATCTTACTTAGATACAGAAACAAATACAGAGCAAATAATCTTAATTACCCACGCGAATGGGTATAGTGCTGAATGTTATTCTTATTTAATAGAGGCACTTAGCGACAAATACAGAGTAGTCGCACTTGATTTTTCGGGTCATGGACAGTCACAAGTTTTCCATGATTTTACTAGTTGGGATTTTTTACGCGATCAAATTCTTGCACTCATTGAACATGAAAATCTAAGTAATATAATTTCCATTGGTCATTCAATGGGTGGCTCTAGTGCGCTTAGGGCATCTAAACGCAAAACCAATCTTTTCAAAAAATTAATTTTACTAGATCCAACTTTTTTGAGTATTCCTATTCTTGTTTATGGGAGTATCTTTGGAATTCCGATTGCGAAAAATGCTCTCAAGAGAAGAAGAAATTTTAAGAATATAGAACAAGTCCGAAAAGTATTTCGAAAATTTTCTGCATTCGCAAACTGGGATGAACGGGTATATGAAGATTATCTTAGATCGTGTTTTAGAAAATCGGGTGACGAGGTTGAACTCATTTGTGACCCAAAAATTGAAGCAAGACATTTTAGTACACCCTCGTTCAAAAGTTTCCGCGATTATGGAAAAAATAAACTGGAGACTCATATCATTATACCTCGTAAGTTTGAAGTCTGTTCTCCCTATCGTGCAAAAGTTATTGCAAAGGGAAATCCTAAGTCGAGTGTTACCATTATCCCCGATGGAACTCATTTTTTCCCTTTTGAGAAAACGGAGTTTACACTAAATAAAATAAGGGAATTATTATGAACCTATTCTTCTTTTTTTCTAAAATCTTAACAGTCTTCCTATTTCCTCTTCCGCTTTGTATTGTGCTTGGAATCTTTTTGGTTCTATTTAAAATCAAAGGGGTGAAAAACAAATTCTTTGCATTTCTTCCCATCGGACTAATCTGGTTAGCCGCCAGTTTTCCGGTTTGTGATTCTTTAGTGAGTAGTTTAGAGAAAGACTTTCCACCTGTTCCAATCGAAAACGTAGAACAAGCCGATGCGATTGTAGTTCTTGGAGGAATGATTAATACTGTTAGCAAATTTTCTAATCGTGTAGAATTAACTGGCTCGGCAGATAGGCTAACAGACAGTATCCTCCTTTGGAAAGCAGGAAAAGCCAAATACATCCTATTCACCGGCGGATCTGGAATTTTATTCGAACAAGAATTAAAAGAGGCAAGTTTTGCTGAAAAATTTTTACTCGATTTTGGAATTCCCCAAAGCCAAATTCTACTCGAATCAGAATCTAGAAACACTTTCGAAAACGGACTTTATACAAAAAAAATTCTAGAAGAAAAAAAGCTAAAGCGCATAATTCTTGTTACCTCTGCTTTTCACATGAAAAGATCTGTAGCTATCTTCAAGAAACTTGGCATTGACGTAATTCCATTTCCCACCGACTACCGCAGTCTACGAACTGGATTTAACTGGGAAACTTTTGTTCCATCGACGGGCGCTTTGGATACTACAACTTTTTCACTAAAAGAATGGATTGGAATTTTGGCTTATGAGTGGAAGGGGTATATGTGAAAATTCTATTTTACAATCAGAATTCAATTTTTACAATGTAACTTAACAACATACTCACTTTTTACAAACTAATCCCATCGGTGAAAATCGGTGTTCATCGGTGGTAAAATCTTAAAAAACAAAAGGACTTATATATGGCAAAAGAATTTGAAAAAAAAGTAGCAATCGTAACAGGAACAGCGTCTCCTCGCGGACTCGGTCGCGCGATATGCAATCGTATAGCAGAAGACGGCGGAAGTCTAGTAATGGTAGACTTAAAACAAGAAGATTGCGACAAGGCGGCAAAAGAAATTTCCGATACTTACGGAGTCAAAGCAATCGGTATAGCGTGTAACGTTACAAAATACGCTGACTGCGAAAACGTTATGGCTAAGACCAAAGAGACATTTGGGAAATTAGATTTTTTAGTGAACAACGCAGGTGTTTTAAAAGACAACTTGCTTATGCGTATGTCAGAGGAAGATTTTGATTTTGTAATGGATGTGAACTTAAAAGGTGTATTTTTAATGACCAAGGCATCTGCTAAGTTAATTCTAAAAGCAGAGTCGGGGCGAATTGTGAATATCTCCTCCATCTCAGGACTGACAGGTCAACCAGCACAGGCTAATTACTCTTCGTCGAAGGCTGGTGTCATCGCATTAACGAAAGTAACCGCTCGTGAGTTCTCAGGACGTGGAGTTTTAGTAAATGCGGTTTGTCCGGGTTATGTGCATACTGATATGACAGGTGCATTGCCCGATGATATCCAAGTAAAACTAAAAGAAATGATTCCACTCAAACGTCCTGCTACTCCAGAAGACATTGCAGGGGCAGTAAGATTTTTTCTTGGAAAAGATTCATCGTATATCACTGGTACAATTCTACGCGTAGACGGCGGCGGTGCGATTGGAATGTAGTAAGGGATTAGCCACAGAGGCACGGAGACACAGAGGAGAAATTATGAGAGAAGTATCTATTATTGGAGCGTTTCAAACGAAACATGGGAATCATGCAGACAAACATTTGCGTGAGTTAGTAACAGAAGCCGGTAACGGCGCGATTAAAGATGCAGGGATAGATCGCAAAGAAATCCAAGCGGTATTTGTGGGAAATTATGCGGGCAATGAATTCAATAGCCAAAACACAATGGCGTCTTACGTTTCTACAATATTAGGAATTGGTAATGTTCCATCTTATAGACTCGAAGGTGCCTGTGCGTCAGGCGGTTTAGCTTTGAATCAGGGTTTTCATGCTGTGGCGAGTGGTCGTTTTGATACGGTTTTAGTTCTTGGTGTTGAGAAAATGAATACACAAGATCCAACTAAGACAATGGAAATTGTAAGCAAAGGACAAGACTTTGAGTTTGAAGGCAAATTCTGCGTATCCGGTCCATCTGGTTTTGCGTTAAATGCAATGCGTCATATGCACGAATTTGGAACTACAAAAGAAATGCTTTCTACTGTTGCTGAGAAAAATTACTTTCATGGAAGTAAAAATCCTTATGCGCACAAACAAAAAGTAGTTCCACTTAAAAATATCATGAACGCTAGAATGGTGACAACTCCCCTTGGATTTCACGATATGTCACTTGTTACAGACGCGGCGGCTTGTGTAATCATCACAACTAGAGAAAAAGCCAAATCCATTTCTAAAAAACCAGTTAGTATTAAAGCATCCGCAGTGGGTGGCGACTACTTTACATTATCCATGAAAAAAGATTCTGTTAGTTTTCCCGCAACTGTTAAGGCGGCAGAAGAGGCATTTAAAATGGCAGACGTTAAACGCGAAGATATTGACGTTCTAGAATGCCATGACTGTTTTACCATTACTGAAATCATCAACATCGAAGACTTGGGATTTGTGGAAAAAGGAAAAGGCGGTTTCTACACATTAGACGGTCATACAAGACTTGGAGGCAAATTACCAGTAAACACATCCGGTGGACTCAAAGCGAAAGGTCATCCAGTAGGTGCAACAGGAGTTGGGCAAGTAGTAGAAATGACATTTCAACTTAGAGAAGAGTCAGGAGAAAGGCAAGTCAAAAATGCTCGCACAGCACTTACTCATGTATTAGGTGGACCTGGAGCAGTTGCGGCAATTCATATTTTACAAAAGGATTTTTCATAATGAATATACTCAAAGGAAAAAAATGTAACCAATGTAGTTTTCTCATGTTAGAGCCGTCTTTTGCCTGCCCTAACTGCGGAAACGATTCTCTCGTTGAGATGGAATTTAAAGGAACTGCGACGATATACACTTACACTGTTGTCAATGTGGGATTTGGACATCTAGCGGCTAAGGCTCCTTATGTGCTTGCAATAGTCGAATTAGAAGAAGGATTAAAAGTTCTCACCATTGTCGAAGAGGCAAATCTACAAACTGTAGCCATTGGAGATAAAGTCAAATTCAAACATTTAGACGAAAGGCAAGAGCCAATCTTTCAGGCGGCGTAAATATGAGTTTACTAAAGAAATTTTTTCGATTTCTAAACCGCGATAAAATTAGTAAATTTGAATCCTTCCCAGGACCTACTCCTAGTTTTCCTCTCGGAAATCTAAATTTACTCCTTGGACAAAATCCTTGGGAGGTTACTTCTGGTTTGGCGCAAAATTATGGAAACATCTACGTACTTTGGTTTGCCTCGACTCCCCAGTTAGTCATTAACTCACCTGATTTTTTTCGAGAAGTCCTAGAATCCAATTGGTCAAATTACCACAAAGATTCTCCGTTAAAGGAACTAACTCCTGTCATCACCGAACATAGTCCATTTCTAGCTAATCCTCCACAGTGGCAAAACAGACGCGCAAATAATCCATTTAGCTCTGAATGGTTTGACAACTGGCTAAAAAAACAACCGGAAGTATTAAGTGCAGGAATGTCTACAGTAGTATCAGAATTAGCCGCAAAATCAAAAGGAGAAAATTTAGATTTAACAAGCGCATTACAAAGAGTATCCTTTGACTCTTTTTCGCTTTCTGTTGCTGGGAAATATTTACCGGACTATGTTTATAAATTATTTGTCTCTCTCGGGAAAACAGGTTCCAGACGATTAACAAATCCATTAATTCTTTCCTTTGTGCTAAATCCTTTCTTTTACTTGAAACGAAAAATCTGGCTTGGATACTTTGAAAGATTAATTACAATTTCCGAAAATGCTCTTAATCCAGAAGCAAGTGATTTAATCCAATGGACTTCTAAAAAAGGGGCAAAAATTTCAGACGCCGCTTTGATTGCAAATACAGCCGACGTTTTCTATGGGGGAGTATACTCAGTAACCAGTAATTTCGCTACTGTCGTTTGGTTACTCAGTCAACCCGAAAATAAAGTGTACGAAGAAAAATTAAAAAAGGAAGTTAAGTCTGTTCAAAAAAATAAGGAAACTTTTTCCAATTCTGATTTAGACAAAATGGAATTTTTAGATAAAGTAATTCGAGAGGCTATGCGTCTTTTGCCGCCCGTTCCTTTTTATAGCAGGAATAGTTCTAAGACTCAAGTTGTATTTTTGAATGATAAAATAAAAAACAAAGAATACAAAGTTCCAACCAATACTCCGATCATTCTATCAAATTATTTTTTACATAGAACAGAAGAACATTGGAAAAACGCTTTAGAATTTAACCCTGAGAGGTGGACTTTGGAAGTAATAAAATCCAATCCTTATGGAAGTGATTACTTTTTTCCATTTGGTCGTGGTCCAAGAAGTTGTATGGGCATGCCCTATGCTTTAACTTATTTAAAAACAGCTATAGCTTCTTTTTATGCAAAAGCAAGGTTTGAACCAAGTAATAAAGCAAAATACGAACAGTCTTTTTTCTTTGGTGTAATGATGCCATCTGGCTTAACAGGCAAAGTAGTATTAGACTCTAAACCAAATTAGAATTATCAAAATAGAATAGGAAATAATCATGTGGCTAACTAATATTTGTCTTCCTCAAAACGATAAAGATTTAAAATGCAGAAATAAAAAACTAGAACAAAGAAGAAATGAGTATCGATACAACTATAATATCATTCCACCACTAGGAATTGTAGACGGATTACCCAAAAACGAAATTCCCTCTCTAATCTGGGGTTTTAAACTTCTGAATGTGGCAGTAGCTCTTGTTAAAAATGCGTTAGCCGCACGAGAAAAAACTGCTTGGAATTTTAAAAAGTATTTTCTCCCAGAAATTTTTAGAATCAAAATGCTTTTTCGATTACTTGGTCTTCTTTTTTCTGGAGATCCTACTAATTTTTTTGTAGCTGGTGGGACTTACGTTGTCAAATTTTTAAAACCTGGAGAAGGAGTAGATTTAAGTGAATACAATGATTTATTTGCTACAATCCCAATTCCGAATCAAGATTTAGATTTACACTCCGACGAAAACTTTGCCATTATGCGCGTTGCAGGTTGGAATCCAACTGTAATCGAACGAGTTGACTCATTGCCTAAAAATATTCCTTTTACTGATAAACTTTTTAAATCCATTCCGAGTTTTAAAGATGATTCCATCACAAATGCAATCAAAGAAAAAAGACTTTTTATGACTAACTATAAAGCATTAGATGGTTTAAAAAATGGATTTCAACCAAATGGGGAGAAATACTGTTATGCGCCAATAGCATTATTCGCCGTAGACAAAAACGATAAAAAACTAAAACCAGTTGCAATTCAATGTGGACAAGACCCAAAAGAATTTCCAATCTTTACCCCAAAGTCACAAGAGTGGTCTTGGAAAATGGCAAAGTCTGTTGTGAATTCTGCCGATGGAAACCACCACGAACTTGTTACCCATTTATCTAGAACACATCTTTTTTTAGAACCATTTGTAATTGCGACATACAGACAATTATCCGCAAGACACCCGCTACATCGACTTTTGGTTCCTCATTTTAAAGGAACCATTTTTATTAACTACTTAGCAAAAGCAAAACTTATTGCACCGGGTGGTGGTGTGGATTATTTACTTGCTGGAACCATTGAATCGGATGCAAGTGTTGCTATTCAGTCTGTTTTGGATTTGAAATTCAATGAGTCTTTTTTTCCATTCTCTCTTAAACAAAGAAAAGTAGAGGATGTAAATGTATTAGAATATTATCCCTATCGAGACGATGGACTTTTAATCTGGAATACAATTCAAAACTGGGTAAAATCTTATTTGGAAATATTCTACAAAAATACAAATGATATTGTAAATGACTACGAATTACAACTCTGGGCAAAAGAAGTTTCTTCCATATCAGGCGGTAGAGTAAAAGATTTTGGAGAAGATGGGAAAGGCAAACTGGAGACATTGGAATATTTGACATTAGCCGCTACACAAATTCTTTTTACTGCTAGTGCTGGACATTCTTCAGTAAACTTTCCACAAAAAGAATTAATGCTCTATGCTCCCCAAGTACCAATGGCACTTTACGATAAAGCCCCTGTCGCAGATAAAAAATACACCGAATACGATTGGGTGCAAATTTTACCTACACTAGACATTGCATCCTTACAGTTAAATATCGGTTATACTCTCGGAGCCATTTATTTTACAAAATTAGGAGAGTATCCTACTTTTTGGTTTAAAGACTCTATTCAAGAAAAAACATTAGACGATTACCAAGAGGAATTATTAAAAGTAGAACAGATCATTCATTCAAGGAATAAGACGCGTTATCCTTACCCATTTATGCTTCCTTCCCGTTTAACTCAATCTATTAATGTGTAACCAAATTTGTAATGGACATAGCGAACATAAAAAAGCCTATAATAATAGGCTTATCTAGTAGAATAAAATGCTAAAACATATAATCGTAATTTCGGTGTTGTTAACGCTTGCTAGTATAGCAGGGTACATTGTTTATTTAGAAGATGTTCGTTACTCTCTGCCAACACCACTACCTGCGGATTACAAAGATATTTCGCAAAATACTTTTATCACACCTCCTAGTCCAATTCTAGCAACAAAAGATAAACCTCTATTCATTCATTTTTTTAATCCCTATTGTCCTTGTTCTCGTTTTAACTTAGAGCATTTCAAAACATTGTTATTACAATTCTCGAATCAAGTTGATTTTGCAGTCGTTCTTCAAATTGAAAAGGAAGGTGCAGTAACAAAGTTTAAAAAAATGGAGTTAAATCTTCCTTATGTCGAAGATAGTAATGGGGAGATTGCTTCAGCTTATGGTGTGTATTCTACTCCGCAAGCTGTTATCTTAGATAAAACAGGCAAACTATTTTACAGAGGAAATTATAATAAGTCAAGGTATTGCTCTCTTAAATCCTCGGAGTACGCAAGATTTGCAATCGAGGCACTGCTTAGAGAAGAAAAACTGGCTCAGCTTCCTATTTATGCAAAGATAGCTTATGGTTGTCAACTTCCATCAGAAAATTTAAACCAAAGAAGAAATGAAATTTTAGACGAGTTATTTTTGAATTTTTAATTTATGTTAAAACTAGATATTGAACAAATAAAAAAAACAGCAACCAAAGAACAATTAAATGAAGCAATGCTTCCAGTTTATCGCAAAGCAGAAAAAATCATGCAAGCGATGATTTTCTTTCATGTGATTTTATCCTTTTGTCTCGTTTTTTATTTCGACACTTGGTTAGTAACGTTCGGCGTAACTATTCCTGCTGTTATCGCATACTTATTAGTAGCCAAACTTTATCCCGATACAAGATTTGCTAGATCCAACGCAGGAATTGTAATACAAACTTTTATGATGCTTCATATCTACCAAATGCATGGGCTTGCGGAAATGCATTTTTTCTTTTTCACGTCTACGGCTATAATGATTATCTACATGGATTGGTTAAGCATTGTTCCAATGGCTATTTATGTATCCGCTCAACATCTTATTTTTATTTTACTACATAATTATGGTTGGCAGATGTATTTTTTTGAAGATCCTTATATTGGACTTACAAAGGCTATTTTCCATTATGCGGTCGCGGTTTTTCAAGTTATAATTTCCTGTTTCTGGGCTTACACTTTTAGACAAAGAGTATTAGATAATTTCTACCAAAATTTAGCACTTTCCAAATACAGTGAAGAACAACTAGAAGGCAAAGATAAAATTCTACGCTCTATGATTGACGACCTGAGTCAAGTAACAGTTTCCGTCAGAGACTCCTATACAGATATTGTAAAAAGCACCCAAGAAGTTTCAGCCTCTCTACAATACATCGCAGAAGGTGCAAGTCGACAAACTACACTTGCAGATAACACAGTCATTGAATCGCAAGAACTTGGTAACAAGATTAACTCTTTATTAGACACAGCCAATGTTCTCATAGAAAAATCCAAAGAAATGAAAAAGGAAAATTCACTAGGTTTAAAACAAATTCAAAATCTGAAATCGAATTTTACCAAAAACCAAGAAGCTACTAAACTAGTAAATCACGCAATCACCGATTTATCAGAAAAATCAAAAGATGTCGCGTCGATCATCGAAAAAATTAAATCTATCGCAGATCAAACTCATCTTCTTTCGCTTAACGCTTCTATCGAAGCCGCGAGAGCAGGAGACACAGGAAAAGGATTTGCAGTAGTCGCTTCAGAAGTAGGAAAACTAGCAGACCAGTCATCACGTTCCACAAAAGAAATTTCAACAATAGTAAACCAGATCAATAAATTTATCCATACAGCAAAAGAACAAATGTTAGAAGCGGAATCTTTATTACAATCTTCCGAAAAAGATATGAACCAAACAGTAAGCACATTTCATGAAATCGAAAAAACTGTTTCTGAAGTTGCGGATAATAATGAGTTACTTCTATCAGAAATTGAATCCATGGATAAGTTAAAAATAAACACCATCGAAAACTCAAAACAAATTCTAAACGTCATCCAAGACTCTGCCTCTTCCACAGAAGAAATCAGTGCCACTACCAATGAACAAAGTAATTCAGTGCAACAAATCTTATCAAAAATTAACGAATTAGAACAAAAAGTTAAAAAAATTACAGAGACTATGGGCTCATAACTTTTAAAGGCGTTTATCACCTAACGCATCTTACATGCATTAATACCTAAGGCTATGCTTGCTTAACGCATTTTGTGTCAGCACTTTTCCAGCTCAACTTCCCTTGGTAGTCACTCCACTGTATCGATTTTTCTTCTGCGAATAAAATTAGATTCAATAGACTCGAGAATAGGGTAAGAGCAATTATCTTCTTCATTTCCTTTTCAAATAAGATTCAAAACTTAGTAGTTTTAATTCTGTATGTTTAGAAATAAAAGTAAAATCTTTATCATAACTCAGTAGATAATAATTTCTGCGTAGTGCAATACTAACTAAAAGTAAATCCACAGTGGTTGCTTGAATTCCTTTTGCAGACATTTTATTTTGAAGGTTGGCAGCAAAAATATAATCTTCCATTTCGGGTTCAATGATTTCAAAATTTAATAGGATTTCTTTTAGCTCTAAAAATGTTTTTTCGTTTTTAATGCCTGAAAGTAATTCCTGTATGATAACTCCAGTTATAAAAATATTTTCTTCGTTTTGAATTAAGTGATAAAGGTAGGTATTTTCTGATTTGAGAGAATTGTTTTTTCTTCTAAGTGCTTCCGACCAAACTGAGGTATCAAGCAAACAATTAATTTTCATACACTCTTTTTTCTAGTGCGTTTTGCTTTGTAATTGTATTTTGGATCAAAGTCAACCTTGCCTATAAATTTAAGAATCTCTTTTTGTTTTCTTCTCTGTATAAATTCTTTCAAAGCATAATTAACTGTTTCCTTTTTGGTTTTAAGTCCACTTAAAAGAAACGCCTGCTCAAGAAGATCTATATTCAAATCTAAGTTAGTAGCCATAGATCAATCTTACACAAAACTTTGTGTAACGTCAAACACAAAATTTAATTCAAGGAAGGGTCTTTTGTATGTTCTGCAAAGTAGCGGTAAATACCACCTTTGCTCTTGAGGGCATCTCGCCAGACAGTTTCGGGATCGGAGTGAAATATATTATTTGGAGTAGGATCATGAATTACCCAAGACTTACGTGCAAACTCTGCTTCTAATTGTCCTGCACCCCAACCAGAGTAACCATGAAAAATATGGTAAGCAGTTTCATCGGAACTCAAGAGTTTCATGAGCAAATCATAACTGCGACTTAAAAAAACTCCTGGAATGATTTGTAGTCCAGGGTCGATGAAATTTGGATTGTTGTGGAGGATACTGATGAATGTGTGATCGACAGGTCCTCCCCAATACATAAATGTATCCTTAACTCCTTCTGGTAAACCTAAAACAACGTCAGTCATCATATAAGATGATTTTTTATTTACCACAAGACCAAATGCACCACTAGAATCATGATCAATGATAAACACAACTGACTTGTTGAAATCATCGGTCACGATACTAGAGTTTGAAATTAAGATCTTACCTTTATGTGAAATTTCTGACATTTTACTTACTTGAAATTTCGGCTAGAATTTTATGCGCAATTTCTAGAGTCTTAATGTCGTTATCCCCTTCTACATGAGGAGTAGCAGTTCCTAAAATACATTTTACGAAATGCTCATGCTCTTGTTTTAATGGATTATCTTTATGAACAAAGATTTTTTCAACAATAGATTCTTGTTTGTATCGAATAGACTCAAGGCTCATTTGGGTATTAGAAGATGCTTGTCTGTGAAGTTCGATCTCTTGGTCAGCAAAGTCTAATTTGATGTATGCGTTCTTGTCTGTAATATTGAGTGTGCGGATCTTAGCCTGTGTGTTTCTAGAAGCTGCGATAGTTGCAACACATCCATTGGCAAATTGTAGAACGACAGTCGCAACATCTTCATGTGCGGAAACCACCTTTTGCCCCACTGCGTGAACTTTTACAACATCCGAATCAACAAGATTTAGCACAATGTCAATATCGTGAATCATCATATCAAGCACAACACCCACATCTTTAATACGTGGATTGTATGGTGCGAGTCTTCTAGATTCAATTAACATAGGAGTATCTACAATTTTTCCTAACTCCAATATCGCTCCATTAAATCTCTCTACGTGACCAACTTGTAGAACAAGCTTATTTTTGGTTGCAAGTTCAACTAATTCTTTTGCTTGTTCCACTGACTCTGCAATCGGCTTTTCGACTAATACGTGTTTGCCGGAAGTTAACGCTAATTTAGCAAGAGTATGATGCAAAAATGTAGGTGCGGCGATAACGACTGCATCTACATTTTTTATCAGCTCTTCTGGAGTAGAAAAAGACGGTACTCCATACTTTTCCGAAATTACTTTTACTCTCTCAGGATCAGCATCATAGATACCAGTGAGAGTAGCATCGGACAATTGTTTTGCGACGTTTACATGGTATTGTCCCATGTGTCCGACGCCTATAATTCCTAGTTTTAGTTTATTGCTCATTTGAATATTTTTCCTTTGATATAACTACCAAATGACTCATCGGAATCCTTGGCAAACTCTTCCAAAAGTTCTCTTTGTTTTTTTGTTAATTTTTTTGGAACTTCTACTTTAATAATCACGTGTTGATCGCCTTTTCCATAAGAGCCTAGATAAGGAATTCCACTGCCTTTTAAGCGGAAAACTTGTCCTGGATCTGTACCTTCTGGAATTTTCATCATTATACTTTTGCCTTCGATTGTTGGAACTTCCACTTCCCCACCGAGACATGCCATGACGAGAGGAATTACTTTGGTCACAATTAAATCATTTCCTTGGCGTTCAAAAACTGGGTGTTTTTTGATGTGGGTAACAACATACAGATCACCTTGCGGTCCTCCGTTCGGTCCAGCTTCCCCTTCTCCACTCACCTTCAAACGACTACCTGATTCAACTCCGGGTGGAATTTTAATATTGATAGTGCGTTTTTTCTCGATTAGCCCCTCACCACGACAAGTTTTACATGGATTAGAAATCACTTGTCCACGTCCACCGCATCTGCCACAAGTTGTGGATACTGAGAAGAAACCTTGCGAGTGACGCACCTGACCTGAGCCAGAGCAATCAGGACAAGTCTGCGGAGTACTACCCTTAGACGCTCCCGATCCTTTACAATCTCCACAAGTTTCTGCTCTTGGAATTTCAATTTTAAATTCTTTTCCGAGAGCAGCATCTTCGAGTGTAATTTCTAAATTGTATCTAAGATCACTACCACGTTTAGGTCCAGATCTTCTTCCACCTCTGCCCCCGCCACCAAACAAGTCTTCAAAGATTCCACCAAAGTCTCCGAATATATCGGAGAAATCAGTGTATGCTCCTTGACCAAATCCAGGTCCACCAGCGCCTACTCCCTGTTTGCCGAACTGATCGTAAGCACGACGTTTATTTGCATCGCGCAAGACCTCATAGGCTTCCGTTGCTTCCTTGAATTTATCTTCGGCTTCTTTATCACCCTTGTTTTTGTCTGGGTGATATTTGATTGCTAACTGACGATAAGCTTTTTTAATCTCATCGTCAGTTGCGGTCTTAGAAACCCCAAGTATTTCGTAATAGCTTCGTTCGCTCATGATTATTTCTTATCATCATCGACAACGGTATAATCCGCATCTACTACTTTTTCCCCTGAGCCATTGTTAGATGAATTGCCATTTGCATTTGATCCATGATCTCCCCCTGGTGTTGCGCCTGACGCTCCATCTGCACCTGGTTGCTGATACATAGCCGCTCCGATTTTTTGTGCGATTTGCGAAATAGATTCGTGTGCTGCTTTGAGTCGGTCAAAGTCATTACTAGCTACCGCTTCGTGCGCACGTTTGATTTCATCTTGTGCAAGTTGCGCGTCATTAGCCGGAACTTTATCTCCTGCTTCTTTCAAAGTTTTCTCGAGCGCATAGGCAAGACTTTCCGTTTCGTTTTTCAACTCAGCTAATTCACGAGCTTTTTTATCAGCCGCAGCGTTTACTTCTGCTTCTTTGATCATTCGTTTGATTTCATCTTCCGAAAGACCGGTTGAGGATTCAATACGAATCTTTTGCTCTTTGCCAGTTCCTAAGTCTTTAGCGGATACATGCACTATGCCGTTCGCGTCGATGTCAAATGTTACTTCAATTTGCGGTACACCTTTTGGAGCAGATGGAATTCCCACTAAATCAAAACGACCAAGAGTTCTATTGTCTCTTGCCATTTCTCTTTCCCCTTGCATTACGTGAACACTAACTGCATTTTGATTATCCGCAGCAGTTGAGAACACTTGGGATTTTTTTGTTGGGATTGTTGTGTTTCTGTCGATGAGTTTGGTCATTACACCGCCTAACGTTTCGATACCAAGAGAAAGTGGTGTTACATCGAGAAGCAACACATCAGTAACCTCTCCAGCTAAAACCCCACCTTGAATCGCAGCACCAGCAGCAACTACTTCATCAGGGTTTACAGATTTGTTTGGCTCTTTACCAAATAATTCTTTTACTAAATCTTGGACTGCAGGAATACGAGTTGAACCACCAACTAAAATCACTTCATCAATTTCAGAAGCAGAAAGTCCAGCGTCTCTCATCGCATTGATACATGGGATACGAGTTCTTTCAACAAGCGACTTAGTTAATTGGTCAAACTTAGCACGAGTTAAAGTCATGTCTAAGTGTTTCGGTCCACTTGCATCTGCTGTGATAAACGGCAAGTTAATTTGTGTAGAAGTTGTACCAGATAATTCGATCTTAGCTTTTTCAGCCGCTTCTTTCAAACGTTGTGCGGTATTTTTATCTTTAGAAATATCAATACCAGTTTGTTTTTTGAATTCTTCTACTAACCAATCCATTACTACTTGGTCAAAGTCATCCCCACCTAAGTGAGTGTCACCGTTTGTAGATTTTACTTCAAAAACTCCATCACCAAGTTCAAGAACACTCACGTCAAATGTTCCACCGCCTAAGTCATAAACAGCAATTTTAGCACTTGCTTTTTTCTTATCAAATCCATACGCAAGCGCAGCAGCAGTTGGCTCGTTTATGATACGCTCTACTTCAAGACCAGCGATACGACCAGCGTCTTTGGTTGCTTGTCGTTGTTCGTCGTTGAAATATGCAGGAACAGTGATAACTGCTTTAGTAACTGTTGTTCCTAAATAATCTTCTGCTGTCTTTTTCATTTTTTGTAAAACTTTTGCAGAAATTTCTTGTGGTGTGAATTCACCAGAAGAGGTTTCAAATTTTACTCCATCATTTCCAGAACGAATCACTTTGTAAGAAACGTTAGACGCTTCATTTGTGATTTCATTAAATCTTCTTCCAACAAAACGTTTCGCAGAACGAACAGTATTTGCCGCGTTTGTAATCGCTTGGTTTTTTGCAAACTGACCAACTAACGTTTCGCCTTTAGCTGTGAATGCTACGATAGAAGGAGTTGTTCTTGCACCTTCTGAGTTTTGAATCACAACAAAATCTCCACCTTCCATTACTGCAACACATGAGTTTGTTGTTCCTAAATCTATACCTATAATTTTTTCTTTAGCCATTTTATTACTCCTTATTTAATTCTTAATATTTTGGTCTTGCTACTTTTACTCTTGCGGGTCTTAGCGCAAAAGCTTCATTATTCTCTGTAAAAACATATCCAGCTTGGTAAACTTCCACAACTGTTTCTTCCTTCACATCCTCGGACTCATCGGAGGCAATTGCTTCCATAGTAGTTGGATCGAAAGGTTGTCCTACAGGACTAAATTTTACTACATTTTCTTTTTCTAAAATGCCACTCATTTCACGAAGAATCATTCCAACTCCGTCGATAAAAGGTTTCATTTCATCAGAAACGTTAACTCCTGTCCCAACTCTCTCGAGGTTATCAATTGGGTTTAAGAATTTGATGATAAAATTCTTTACTGCTTCCCCTTTGATCTTTGCATATTCTGCGGCAGTGCGTCGCTTATAATTTTGAAATTCTGCTCTTTCTCTCAAAAAAGAATCTTCTAAAGAGGCAATTTTTTGTTTTGCTTTTTCTAATTCTTCTTTTAAAAGTTCTGCGACCGAGTTCTCTTTCACTGACTCTCCCTGATTTTCATTTCCTACTTGTTGTTCTGTTTGAACGTTTTCTTCCATTGTTTCGTTTTCTTTTGTTGCCTCTTCTGTAGACATCCTAAAAAACCTCCTTATATTTACTAATTTTTGCCACAGAGGCACAGAGACACAGAGAGTTTATTAATTTTTTCTAATATTTTATATAAGCGGCTAACATATCTGCTTAATCTTGCAATAACGCATAATATCATATTAACCTCTGTGACTCCGTGCCTCTGTGGCATATCTTTTTACCTAATCCTTGCACTACTTACTAATCTTTGTTATCATTTCTGATACAATCTTGGATGTAAAATCCACGAGCGGCAAAGCGCGTGTATAGTTCATCCTTTGTGGTCCAATAATTCCTAGAGAGCCAATTCGTTTTTCGCCCATTCGATAACTTGTGGCTACTATTGATACTCCCCTCAAATGTTCGCTATTTGTTTCTCCGATAAAAGTAGAAACTCCGTCGGTGGAAATGTATTTTGTAAAAAATTCTTTTAGTAATTTTTTATCATCTAACAGTGAAAATACTGATTCTAGCATATCGGTATCCTCATTGAAGTTAGCGCATAAGTTTTGTAATCCGTCCACGTATAAATCAACGTTATCCGTCATATCATAGACAAATGCAGATTGTAAAACTTCTGCGATTTTGTAAAAATCTTCCGGTGCATCTTTTCTAGATTTGAGTCCAGGAAATAAGTTAAATATTTCATCCAAATCATATCCTTTGATATGATCTTGTAAAAATCTAGAAATTTGATAAAGTGATTCTTGCGAAACATGCTCTTCAAAAAATAATTTATGATGTAACACAACACCAGAGCGAGTAACAAGAATCATTAAAACTTCCGCCCCGTTTACATGAATCAATTCCAAATGTTTTAAAGTATCGAAATTTTTCTTAGGAGCAAGCACCACACCCGCACTACAAGAAAGAAGAGAAAGCACCCTACAAGTCACTGCAAGTATTTGCTCTAACTTAAACTCGTTTTTTAAATACTCTTCTTGGATACGTTGCTTTTCTTTGAGACTTAGCTCGTACAAAGAAATTAGGTTATCTACGTAAATTCGATATCCTCTCTCGGTAGGAACCCGCCCACCGGAGTGATGCCTAGAATTAATATAACCTGCGTCTTCTAAATCTCGAAATACATTTCGCACCGTCGCAGGAGAAAGCCCAATATCATACTTCTCAGACAAAGTCTTTGAGCCAACAGGTTTGTTGTCTGAGACGAAGTCGTCAATTAGGACTTTTAAGATCATTCTATGTCTAGGTGTAAGCTCCATCTCAGTTCTCCCCTTTTTAGCACTCTAAAGGTTAGAGTGCTAATATGTATAAAAAGTTTACAACCCCCTCATTTTACGTCAAGTTTTTTTAGAAAAAAATTAGCAGAGAACTACTGAGATTGCTAAAAAACGTGAATTCGATATAAAAAAACATTAAAAGATTACCACCGATTTCACCGATGGGCACCGATAAAAAAGCGAGAAATTAAAGCTATCGGTGGTTAAAAAATTCTTACACCGAACTGACGTTAAAAAATGCCACACTCCCAATACTCTCAGTGCCTCTGTGGCAAACTACTCAGTAGTTACAGTTTAAAAAGATTGTCAAAGATTGAGTTACATGATATTCTATTTTAATGGACACATTAGAAGATTTGGAAACAAAAATCTCCCTTCTTATGATTAATACAGAAGAAAGTTTCGTATTGATTGATTTGAATCTAAATATAGTCGCTTTTAACGACCAATTCAAAAATCTATATTTTAAATTCTTTGGAAAAGAAGTTATAAAAGGTGAGTCTATTCTAGATTATGCGCGAACAGATCGCCTTGGACTAGTAAAAGAAATTTACCAGAATGTATTTGACGGCAAAATACAAGAATCCGAAATTCAAGTTCCAAATCCAAATGGTCTTGTACAGACTTACTTTATAAGATACAAACCCGCCTATAATGAAAAAGGAAATATTATTGGAGCTTTCGTAACTACTACTGATATATCCGAAAGAAAAAACACCGAAAAAAAACTAATCCAAAATGAAGAGCGGCTAAGAACGATTATAGACAATGAGCCTGAATGTGTGAAAGTTGTGGATAAATATGGTAATCTACTTGATATGAATTACGCTGGTCTCAAAATGATTGAAGCGGAAAATTTAGAACAAGTAAAAAACAAAAACGTAATAGACTTAATTCATCCATTAGATAAAAAAATATATCTAGATACACATAAACAAGCTTGTCTAGGAAATAAAGGAATCGCAAGATTTAGAATCATCGGATTAAAAAACAGAGAACTTTGGATGGAAATGCATTGTGTTCCTCTTCAAAATGCAGAAGGTAAAATTTATGCAGCACTGAGTGTCACAAGAGACATTACCAAACAAATCAAAGCAGAAAAAGAAAAAGAATTTGAAAGAATAGACAAAGAAGCATTAATCAATAGCACCAGAGATTCAATGTGGAGTGTAAGCAAAGATTTTAAATTAATTGCGGCTAATAACGCTTTTGTGAATGCACTTAGAAATGCAACAGGAATCACAATTAAACCAGGAGATAATTTGTTATTAAATGAATATTTTCCTGACGAATTTATTTCTTTTTGGGAAAAACAATATAGAAGAACTCTGAAAGGAGAATCTTATAATGAAGAAATTTATTTCCCTCCGATGAATGGTCAATCAGAACAATGGTTAGATGTAAGTTTTAATCCAATCTACAATGAAGTGGAGCTAACAGGTCTTGCCTGCTATGGAAGAGATATTACACAAACCAAAAAAAATGAACAACGATTGTTGCAATTGAATGAAGAAATAAAAAGAAAAGTAGAAGAGTTAGCAATTTCAAATAAAGAGTTAGAGCAGTTTGCCTATATTGCATCTCATGATCTCCAAGAACCACTCAGAATGATCACTAGTTTTCTTTCACAGCTAGAAAAAAAATACAAAGAGAAACTAGATGAAAAAGCACAACAATACATTTACTTTGCTGTAGATGGTGCAAATCGAATGCGAAAAATTATTTCAGACTTATTAGAATATTCTCGTGTAGGTAGACAGAACTTTAAAATTGCACCTGTCTCTTTAGAAGAATTATTAGAAGAAATTAAAATACTCAACCAAATTACAATCGAAGAAAAAAAAGCAGAGATTCAAACTAAAAATCTTACCACTATAGTTTGTTCCAAAACATCCATACTTCAAGTATTTCAAAATTTAATAGGGAATGCTATTAAATATCACAGAGAAAACACAATTCCAAAAATAGAAATTTCAGCAAAAGAAACAGACTTTTTTTGGGAAATTATCGTTTCTGATAATGGCATAGGAATAAACCCCGAATACTTTGAAAAAATCTTTGTATTATTCCAAAGACTTCATACAAAGGAAGAATATAGTGGCACAGGAATTGGTCTTGCGATTTGTAAAAAAATCATAGAAACTCACCAGGGCAATATTTGGGTAGAATCCGAAATTGGGGTAGGCAGCAAATTTCATTTTACTATATCCAAAAAATTAGGCACAAATTAAATTAGAAATACTAAGGTTTCGACAAATGACACTCCATAATAAAAATCTAAACATTCTAATCGTAGAAGATAATATTGGAGACTTTATATTAATCGAAGACTTTTTGAAAGAAGAAATCGGAAGTCCTTTGATTACTCGTACTAAAACGTTAACCGCAACCAAAGAACTCTTACGCTCACCATTTCATTTTGATATTATTTTACTTGATCTTTCTTTACCTGATTGTACAGGCGAAGAGTTGTTAACCCAAATTGTAAAAATTTCCGACCATATACCAATCATTGTATTAACCGGCTACTCGGACAAACATTTTGGAATTAAAGCCTTATCCCTTGGAATATCTGACTACCTTTCAAAAGATGAACTTTCTGCTGCCTTGCTATCAAAAAGTATTTCGTACAGCATTGAGCGCAAACGCATTAGTATCCAACTAGAAAAATCAGAGGAGAAATACCGTAGTCTATTCCACTTTAGCCCCATTCCAATGTGGGTTTACGATATAAAATCCTTTCAGTTTTTAGATGTAAATGATGCTGCGATTCGTCACTACGGATTTGCAAGAGAAGAATTTCTTGCAATGACAATCAAAGACATTCGTCCCAAAGAAGATATTAAGAAATTAGAAGAAGTTGTTAAACTATCAGAGGAAAAAGAAAATTTATTTTTCACCGGCGAGTTTAGGCATCGAAAAAAAAATGGAACACTCATCCAAGTTGAAATTCAAAGTAACATCATTGAGTTCAATGGGAAAAAAGCAGAAATCGTTTTAGCAATTGATATAACACAAAAAAAAGAAGAAGAACAAAGACTAAAATTACTTGAGTCAGTCATTACCAATGCAACAGATTCAATCCTCATCACAGAGGCAGAGCCATTTGATTTACCAGGTCCGCGTATTATCTATGTGAATGATGCATTTAGCAAAATGACTGGATATACAAAAGAAGAGGTGATTGGAAAAACTCCACGTATTCTGCAAGGACCCAAAACAAGCAGAAAAGCTTCGGACAAGATAAGGAAGGCTTTGGAAAATTGGAATTCTTGTGAAGTAGAGTTAATGAACTACAGAAAAAATGGTGAAGAGTTTTGGGTGAACTTTACAGTTATACCGATTGCAAATGAAAAAGGTTGGTTTACTCACTGGATTGCGATTGAAAGAGACATCACACTTAGAAAAAAACAAGAGCAAGAAAAAGAACAACTCATCAGGGAACTAACGCAAAATATTAGCGACATACGACAATTTGCCTATATAACATCTCACAATCTAAGAGCACCACTTTCTAACCTACTTGGTTTACTCAATTTAACAGAAGATATTGTAATTGAAGATGAAGAATTAAAAGAAATTCTAGATGGATTTAAAATTTCTACCAATCTATTAAATAATACAGTAGAAGATCTAATTAAAATTTTAATTATAAAAGATAAAAAACCTATTTTTCAAAGTGGGATTAAGTTTGAAGAGATTTTTAAAAAAGTATTAACACAAACCAAAAACCTGATAAAAGAAAATAATCCTATCATCAAATATAATTTTTTAGAATCGTCTGTCACATTCAATTCAGTATACTTGGAAAGTATTTTTTTGAATTTATTTACAAATGCAGTTAAATACCGTTCTCCCAAACGAGAGTTAGAAATTTTCATTCAAACTACAAAAAACAATTCGGAGATAATTTTAGAATTCCAAGATAATGGAATTGGAATCAATTTAGAAAGACACAAAGAACGATTATTTGGACTTTATCAGAAATTTCATAATCACCCAGAAAGCAAAGGTTTAGGTTTGTACCTCGTGAAATCCCAGTTGGAAGCGTTAGGCGCAAGCATCCAAATAGAAAGTGAGGTTGATGTAGGAACTAAATTTCTAATAAAATTTCGAGGTAATAACGAACATGAATAAAGTATTATGTATAGACGATGATGTGATCACTTTGATGCTTTGCAAAACAACCATTAGAAAAGCAGAGTTTTCTAAAGAAATAATAACCGCCTACAATGGTCAAGAAGCAATTGAGTATTATGACACACTCGCACAAAATATCCAAAATTCGGATAATCAAAGTTATCCGCAGATTATATTCCTAGATCTAAATATGCCAGTATTAGGTGGATGGGAATTTTTAGATGACTTCATGAATTTATTTTATACTAAATTCACTGAGACCAAAGTAGTAATCTTATCTTCTTCGGTTGACCCTAAAGATAGAGAGAGAGCAGAAAAATATCCTATTGTGATTGATTTTTGTTCAAAACCAATCACAAAAGAAATGCTAAATAATATAAAAAACAAACTTTCCTAAAAATTTCTAAAATGCGTATCCAAGCAAATTCCAATAACTCATCCAATAAATAAATCCAATAGAAACCAATACAAATAAACTTACTTGAACCTGTCTATAAAAGTGTAGATTTCTATCTAAAAATGCACGGATAGAAAAATAGGATAAGAGACTAATTCCAAATATAAATACAAATGGGATAGAAAAAATAGTATAATCATAAGGACTCGGATCAATAAAATATTCATGAGTTCTAATCAAATTATAATTATCTATAAAATAATAAAAACTCCCAAATAACACCAAAGCCAAAGTAACCTCAAGCCAAAGTAAAATTTGTACATTGCGGGTAATACTATTATGACTGTACGCTAACTTTTTTGCAAACCTATAAGGAAACTCAATCAATAATAAACAAAGAAAAGCACAATAAAAACTAAGAAAGAAAATACAAATACTCTCATGAAATACTTTTGATTCTAAAAAAGTCTTCTTTTTGTATGCCCCATGTTGCCCAGATCCAGATAGCAGATACTCAACATCACCCGCATCATTCATTTTAAAGGAAATATAAGTTTCTCTATCAGGAGAACGAAATAAAAATGGATCTACTTCGATAAATTCTAATTGTCCATCCAAATCTCCATAAGGCTCAATCTCGCCTGATTCTAATAACAACATTCCATTATTTTGTGTAATTCGAATCGCTGACGTATACATTTTAAACTTAGAAATATCTTGACTAGAAATTTGAACTGCCGAATATTCTCCTTCAAAATTCTTTAGGTATTCCGCATAACCTGGAGTTTTATCTCGTTTCACTTTTATTTTGTCTGTTGGATAAAATGTATCCAAAAACGAAGCTATAAAGTCTCTCCTGATTTTTGGATTATAGGAATCAGTATAGATGTACAATGCAGAATTTTTTTCTGGAAAAAACAAAATCTGTTCTGTAAAATCATTTGATTCGGCAATTCGTGTGTAACCCCATATTTTATTTTCATAGTGTTCAAAAAATCCAGAAACTGCTCCGGGAAGTTTATCTTCAAAACGGAATTTTTCTTGTAGAATTTCTTTCCAAGTTTCTTTTTTTATAATTCCAATATTTTCTAACTCCTCTGGCTTCGCAAAAATAGAGAGTATTTTTTCTAAGTCTTTACCATTTAGAGATAGTTTTTCATTTTCAAATTGAGTATTCTCTAAATTGAACTTGGAAATGACTGATTCCTGAATAAACTCTTCTGCTTGTTTTTCAGTTACTCCTTGGAGAATTAATTTTAGGATTAACAGATGATCAGGATTGTAGGAAATAAATTCATTTGGCTCACTAAAACGAACTGGTGGCGAACTCTTCCAGTAATCCAAGTTTCGACTGTTTTCTTTGCTTGGGAAAATACTATTTTCTTGGATTCCAGTTGTATGAGTCAAAACATTCTCAATCAAAATATTTTGTTTAAAATTTTTATCATACCGAAACTTATAATTCTGAATATCACCACGTAAATTGAGTTTTTCTAACTCTTGTAATTGTAAAATGGAAAACAAAACAAATATTTCTTCTAAAACTTTAGAGTTGTAACGAGTTAATTCCGAAAAAGAAATTGAGTGTTCTGGATAAGTTCTTAAAAAAGTTTTATTATCTTTTACTAGAACGGCTAATACTCTATTTGACTCAATGTTTAATTCTTTAAAAAATCTATCAGAAAAAACTTCTAGTTCATTGACTTCAACTTTCTGTCCTTTTTTAAATCCAAGTTTTTCTTGGGGATAAATAAAATTAACCAACAAGAAAAATATTAGTAGAGTTTTTGAAAAATTAGAGAATAAATGAGTTTCACCCGCGCCCGGCACGGGTGAAACAGCTATCTCTGTTCTATTTTTCAACAACTCTAATAAAGATACTTTTTTCATTTGTTTAGAAATTCCAAAATTTTCTCATTGGTAAATTTAGAATTTTCAAAAGGTGCAAGGTGTCCTGCATTCGGAACTTTTATAAATTCCCCACCTTGTATTTGTGAACATAATTTTTCCATGGATTGAACAGGAGTAATCGTATCATACTCACCACAAATCACTAAAGTAGGTACGGAAATTTTTTGTAAGACTGAGGTTGTATCATTTCTGCCATGAATAGCGAGTAATGCTGATTTTGTGCTATATTCAGTTCTATCTTTAGAAATTTTTAAAGCTTTTTTGTAGATGGAAAGATTTGTCTTTTTTGTAAAATCAGATAATGTATTTTCCGTAAATTCTTTTAAGAATTTTTTAATTCCAAATTTTTCTATTTTTCTAAATCCTTCTACTCTTTTTAGTTTTGCTTCATTGGAATCTGCTTCCGTTCTTGTATCACAAAGAATTATTTTAGAGAACAAATCTAATTTTCGTTCTACTGCTCGCAGAATTATATAACCACCCATAGATAAACCACATACAATAGGTTTATTCAATTTTTCTTTTTCTAAAATACCAAACAAATCATCTACAAAAAACTCAAAGAACTGAGGAGACTTGTTGTTTGAGGTTTCTAATTTTTCTAAAATATCATAGGTAATACAATAAAATTGTTTTTTTAACACTTCTATTTGCGCTTTCCACATCCTGTGATCAAATGGAAATCCATGGATAAATAGAATGGGTGGATTATTTTTATTTCCGTATTTGTAGAGTTTTATTTTCATTCTGACTTTCTTTCGGTGTAATGAATACAAATGATAGATGCAAATACTTTTGATTCATACAATTCTGAGTTTTTATTTTTACAAATTCCAAACTCTTGATAAGCACATGTAGTGCAATTCGAATTTTCCCCAACTGAATTTTGTTTTTTGGGTTTCTCCTTTTCTAGAGAAATTCCATCTATCTCACTTAGAATATGCCTTTTGTCTCCTTCATTCAAATAACGAATGATACTAGAAAGCTCTTCCATAGACGGAGTTCTTCCTACTTCAATTTCGCGCTCTATGTATTTTACAACTTTCATTTTATACTCTTGTTTTAGCGCATTTATTTTTTGAATAATTTCTTCTGGTATATTTTCCATTTCATTTTCCCAAATCAATTTTAATTAAATCGTAACTACTAAGTGATGTTTGCCACGGAGGCACAGAGACTCAGAGAATTTTGGAGTTTCCCTATTTGGATTTCTATTCCTCGAATGAATGAGAGCTACTAAAATATCAAATCCAATTATCATATTGTAATAGAATAATAACAAACGCTGAATTACTAAAATAAACAGTGTAATATGAAATAGACTCTCTTTAAATCTCTCCGTGCCTCTGTGTCTCTGTGGCAATCTTTTTTATACGGAGTATTACCTTGAATCTAAGATAATCTAAGATTAATTTCAGTAAGCAATTATTTTAATTTTTTAGCTGAATTCGAGAGCCAGATAAGTAGTTTACAATCCGTGTTATCCTTTTCAATGTGACAAGGAATTATGATTTTAAGAGTAGAAAATCTTTCAAAGACTTATCAACCGTTTTTCCTTTCCAAAAAAGCTCCGTTACATGCAGTAAAAAATGTCAGCTTTGAAATTGGGAAAGGAGAAATCTACGCACTACTCGGTCCAAATGGAGCAGGTAAGTCCACAATCATCAAAATGATTGCAGGTCTTATCAATCCTACGGCGGGTAAAATAATATTTAACGATGAACCAATCACCAAAAACTCCGTTTACAAAAATTTAAGCGCCGTTTTAGAAGGAACACGAAATGTTTACTGGCGATTAAACCCTCTTGAGAATTTGCACTATTTTGCAAATCTGCGAGGAATCTCTTCTTCTGAAGTAAAAGAAAAAGCATCTGAACTTTTAGAAACGTTAGACATTGAAGCCAAGAAAAAAAATCAAAGCCAACATTTATCTCGTGGGATGTTACAAAAACTTGCACTCGGTGTAGCACTTATCACAGATCCACAAATTCTATTACTTGATGAACCAACTCTGGGACTTGATGTATCCAGTTCCCGAAAAATAAAAGAAAAGATTTTCCAACTCGCCAAAAAAGAAGGCAAATCAGTATTACTCACTACTCACCAAATGGATTTAGTAGAAGAATTAGCAGACCGTGTTGGAATTATTCGAACAGGTAGTTTAGTAAAAGAAGGAAGTATTTCCGACTTAAAATCTATTTTCAAAAGTTATATTTACAGAATTAAAATCAAAGGGGATTTCAACCTCCCAGCCAATTGGATCAAAACCTACAGTGCCCAAATTAAAATGGAACAACGCGAATATACAGAAATTGAAATCGACTGTAAAAATAAAGTTGGAATGTACAAAATTCTAAACGAACTAGAAAGTCTCAAAAAAGATATAATTTCCTTCCATCGAATCGAAGAAGATTTAGAAGAAGTTTTTTTAAGGGTGTTATCAAACCAATGATTAGAATAATTACATTTATCTACGATTTTTTACTCATACTAAAAGCAGAAATAAAAAGAGATTATATTTTTCTAAAACGTTATCCGCTAGAGATCATCTCTTTTATTTTTTTCATGTATATCATTTTACTCGCTGTGTTCTTTGGTTTTTCCCAATTGACCATTGGAAGTGTAAATCTATTAAACCGAGAAAAAATGATTATAGGGTATTGCCTAATGCAGTTTGTATTATCCACTCAAATGGGCTGGTCAGGACAAATCCAAAATGAAAGCCAAACTGGAACTCTAGAACAACTTTCCATCTCCGGTCATACGTTAGGCGAAGTATTACTTGCACGCGGCTTAGCACAATTACCCAGACAAATTATCAGCTTTTACGTTTTGCTTTTTCTATACAAAATAAGTATCTCTGATTTACAGATTAGTTTTAATAATAATTTCTATATTCTTCTGAATATGCTTATTATGGCGATTGGGATATTTGGAGTTTCCTATATTTTTGCAGGTGTGACTCTTTTATTTAAACGAGTTGGATTCTTTTTCCAAATTATCAACTTTGCTTTTCTAGGTTTGTTTTGGCAAGATAGAAGTAAACTTACCAACGGAACCCTAGTAGCTGCGCTTTACGACAATTTTCCCCTAACTATGGGAATGGCAAACTTACAAAAGATTTTAATCAATCAATACGTAGAACTCAATTTTTCTGAACTACAGATGTTGCAGTTTACCGTTAACTCTTTGTTATTCGCAATCCTCGGATACTATTTGTTTAATCTAATGGAAAAAAAAGCAAGAACTCTCGGACTTCTTTCGCAATACTAAAATTGCCACAGAAGTTTTTGTCATTTGGTATGGGTCAACCTGTCATTCGTAGGAAAAGTTTAAGTGTCTGTTGCTCCAAACGCGGCCATGAACCTTCGTAGACTTTT
>DDBL01000235.1 GCA_002333425.1 Leptospiraceae bacterium UBA2033 | reverse complement strand
AAAACGGTAGTCGGAATCGCTGTAGGCTCTAAGGATCATACTACTCTAGTAACTGCTGTAAGTGCGGCAGGTCTAGTTGACTCTCTTGCGAATCCAGGACCCTTTACAGTATTTGCTCCTACAAACGACGCATTTGGTAAACTTCCAAAAGGAACGGTAGAAGGTCTTTTGGAATCCAGTAAGATTGAAGACTTAAAAAATATTTTAGAATACCATGTGATCGTGGGAACTTACAAAGCAGAAAATTTGCAAGACGGTCAAGTGATTGGAATGGCTAACGGTGGTAACATTACCATTACGGTAAAAGACGGTAAACCTCTAATCAATGGAAATGCAAAGATAATTGCTTCCGTTCCTGCTTCTAACGGAGTAGTTCACGTAGTGGATACTGTTCTTTTGCCGCCAAATTAATATGAATCAGCATAAGATAAGATCATTCATTGTCACCCCCGAAATTTTCTATCGGGGGTCTCTAGAAGTAGAGATTCCCGATAGAAAATTTCGGGAATGACATATTGAATTGCTCTTAGATATTTAAAAATCCCTACATTGAACTCACGTTAACTAATACACTTCTTATTTGCCCGATAAGTCTTTTACGAATTCTAAAGCTTCGACTCTATTCCGGTAAATTGAATTTCGATTGAATACAAGTCGGGCTGTGGATTCTAAAATGATTTCTTTTTCTTCTAGTCCATTTGCCTTTAAGGTAGCTCCAGTAGAAACTAAATCCACAATACAATCCGAAAGTCCACATAGTGGGGCTAATTCGATACTGCCGTAGAGTTTGATGATTTCACAATTTAAACCTTTAGAAAAGAAAAACTGTTTAGTAAGGTGAGGATATTTGGTTGCAACGCGAATTTTACGAGAATAGTTTTTTAAATCAAAATCATTTGTTCCGGCAAGGGATAATCTACATTTGCCAATCTTCAAATCAACAGGGGAAAGCAGATCATACTTTCCTTCCTTTAGTGTATCCCAACCAATGATTCCAGCATCGGCGGCACATTCTTCTACATAAGTAGCAACATCTTGTGCTTTGACTAATAGGATTTTTACACGTGCAAGAGAATCAGTAAAAGTTAATTCACGGCTTGACTCGTCTGGTTTTTCGGAGAGCCATTTTTTTTTGATTAGTACTTCTACGCTTTCGTCGGCGAGTCGCCCTTTTGGAAGAGCAAGAGTTAACATCGGTTAACCCTTGTTTGCTTTAATTAGTAAATACGTAGCGAGTTTTTTTACTTCAGCCATGTCAGATGCTTCTGAATCAATATCTAATACTTTATTCAAGTCTTTGATAGCTGCATCTTTCTCACCGTTTAACAGGCGTAATCTACCTGTTTGATAATAAGACCAAGCCGAAAGACTATGAGTCTCTCTATTATTTGCTAACAGAGTAGAAGCCTTTGCATAATTTTGTAAAGCTAGTTTTGAATCTTTGGCTTGCTCTCTATGAGAACCTGCTACATAATAGTAGTATGCTTTGATTTCTTTAGAATCTCCAACAAGCTCGGCTGCTTTTTCTAAATACTCGGCTGCCTTTGCAAACTCAAAAGCTTCCACATGAAGATCGGAAATTCTTTTGTAAACTCTAAGTTTTGCATCCTTGGAAGAATACGAATTCAGAAGTGTTTCAAATTCTTGAATCTTTGTTTTGGTATCCAGAGAAAAATTCTTAGCATGTTTCTTTTCTACCTTTTCAATTTGAATCGTTGCTTGGTTTGTTCTGTAATCCAAATACTCACCCACAGCGACTATCGTAACGATAGCCGCAATGAAGATTCCGATGCCAATGAAAAACTGAGATCTATTTCTGGCAAAAAACCTAGAAAATTTTAGAAACAATAACTCTGTTTTAGAGCCTTCAAAATTTTCTAACGGGTCGTTGTATTCGACCTGTGATTTTTTGAACTGCTCTTCTCTGAATTTTTTACGATCAAATTTTGCCATGTTGAGTTACGACTTATTGATGAAACTTCCAAAACTTTCACTAGAAGGAGTATCTGTTTTAATGTATTTAGATATTTCTTCTTTTTCCATCGCCTTATCAAAGTCCTTAACAGAAAGAGAAATCTTTTTATTATCTGGATCAATTTTTAGAATCACAGCTTTGATAATGTCTCCTACTTTGTACAACTCTTCTAGTTTCTGAGTTTTACTTTCAGGGATTTGGGAAACGTGAATCAGACCTTCGTAACCAGGTTCGATCTCAAGGAATACACCAAAGGTAACAATACTCTTCACCTTTCCTTCCACGATCACACCTGTCGGATACTTCTTCTTTAGCGCTTCGTATGGATTTTCTTGGAGTTGTTTTAAACCACATGAAATACGATTTGTATCGAGGTTAATATCGAGTATCTGGTATTTTACAACTTGACCTTTTTTGAGAAGTGCTGTAGGATCTTTTACTTTTTCATCCCAGGTAATATCGCCAACGTGAATAAGACCTTCGATTCCATTTTCCACTTCTACGAATGCACCGTATTTAGTAATTCCAGTAATTTTTCCTTCGAGAGTATTTCCCACTCTAACTTCCGATGTAAGATTGTCCCAAGGATTTGGAAGGAGTTGTTTTAGACCAAGAGAAAGTCTTTTTTTAGAAAGATCAATATCTAAGATCATAGAATCTACTTCTTGTCCTTTCTTTAGAACTTCTTTTGGATGAGGAGGTTTTTTTGCCCAAGTTAACTCAGAGCAGTGAATCAAACCTTCAAGACCTTCTTTGAGTTCTACGAAAGCTCCAAAGTTAGTAAGAGAAGTTACAATACCACGAACTACCATGTCTTTTTCTAATTCACGACCAGCCCAAACCCATGGATCTTCATAGAGTTGTTTGATACCAAGACTAAGACGATTGTTTGTAGGGTCAATTTCTAGAACTAAAAGTTCAATCGATTGACCAACTTGGAAGTATTGTTTGAAAGGAGCGTATTTTTTGTAAGAAATATCATTTTGACGAAGTAGACCTTCGATTCCATGAACGTTACAAAATACACCAAAACTTGCAATTTTAGAAACGATACCAGTTACTTTATCACCTAATTTTACAATTTTGACTAATTCGTCCCATTTCTCTTTGCTAATTTCTTCGATTAACTTTTTACGAGAAAGAACACCAGTTCTTCCTTTTTCGTTTAATTTGATGACTTTAAAGTCTAGTGGTTTAGCTTTTAATTCTTCTAGACTAGCTTTCATTCCTAACTGGGAAGAAGGAAGGAATAGTTGGATGCCTTCAACATAAACATTGTAGCCTATGTTTTTAACTTCCGAATCAACTCGACCCTGAACTTGCAAGTTTTTACTGAATGCTTCCTTTACGGTTTCCCAACCTTTACGGGCATCTGCTTCCAATTTAGAAGCAATGTAAATCTCGGAGTCATTTTCTTTCGATTTGATGACTACGGCTACCGTACTTCCAATTTCGGGAGTCTCTAAAAACTCGCTTCTTGCCACACGGCAATCTGACTTGAGACCTAAATCTACATATACTTCTTGATCGTATACGTC
>DDBL01000242.1 GCA_002333425.1 Leptospiraceae bacterium UBA2033 | reverse complement strand
GATATGTCAAATGTATTCGTAGTTGGTGAAATCAAAGACGGTGAATTAAAAAAAATCTCTAGAGAGTTAACTTCCGCAGCGCGCAAAATCGCGGATACCCTCGGAGGACAAGTAGAAGTATTATTAATCGGTGCTGGTGCTGAAAAGTTTGCTGGCGACTTAGGTGCTGTTGGAGCTGACAAGGTGTTAACCGCAAACGTCGGTGACTTCAACGCAGAAGCTTACGCAAACGTAATCGCTGAAACTGTAAAAGCAAAAAAACCTACCGTAGTTCTAATGCCACATACTGGTTATGGAAAAGATTACTCTCCAAGAGTAGCTGTTAAAATCGGTGCTGGAATCGTAGCTGACGTTGTTGGTCTATCGGTTGACGGTGGAAAAGTAGTAGCTAAAAAACCAATCTATTCCGGTAAAGCTTACGCAAACATCAAAGTAACCACTGACATCCAAGCATTCACAGTTCGTCCAAACTCTCAAGAGCTTGGAACTAAAGCTGCTGCTGGTGCAGTAGAAGCTGTAAGTGCAGGCGCAGGTGACGTGAAAGTTAAAATCACTGGATCTGAATTATCCGGCGGTAGCAAAATTCAACTCACAGAAGCTTCTATCATCGTATCCGGTGGTCGTGGTATGAAAGGTCCTGAGAACTTCCCAATGTTACAGTCTCTAGCTGACTTGTTAGGTGCTGCTCTCGGTGCGTCACGCGCTGCTGTTGACTCTGGTTGGATTTCTCATAGCCACCAAGTTGGTCAAACAGGTAAAACTGTATCGCCTAATTGTTATATTGCGTGCGGTATTTCTGGATCTATTCAACACATGGCTGGTATGGGTTCTTCTAAATACATCGTCGCAATCAACAAAGACCCAGAAGCTCCTATTTTCAAAGTAGCGACTTACGGTGTTGTAGCTGACTTGTTTGAAGTAGTTCCTGCCTTAACCGCTGAATTTAAGAAAGTTCTAGGTTAATTTTTTTTCGGGCGTTGCGGTGGTGTCATCTTAACGTGGGGTTTAAACCCCACGTTAAGATGACACCACCGCCCGCGCTCGCCTTCCTGACTGCGGATGATGAAGATTATCCGCATTTATCCAGTTGATCGCTAACGCGGGCTTTGTTGTTCTCAAGGAAGACTTTTAGTTTTTTAGCGATACTTTAACTCTACACCTTTTGAATAACCAACAGGACCAAAGACTGCAATCAATATAGGGGTTAATGGCCAAGTACCGAACCACATTTGCATCGTCATACCACCATTTGCCTTTCGCTCAGGTTCTATATCTATTACGATAGGTTTTTCTGCTGTTAAATCTAATTTGGGACAGGTAATCAATTCTGTATCTCGCGACAAAGTCGAATGAGAATGAAGAGTAAAGAATTTACACTTATCATCATTGTTCTCATATTTCACCACATAGTCTGGCGTATAATCAAAATAATACCCAAAATAAATTGTTATACCAGAAGATGTAAATTGAAAGGGAATATATTCTTTATAATCGAAAGTCATAATAGAATAGTATTTATCCGCCGGAAAAAGCGGAATTACATTATCCCCTTTTTTTAACGAAGTCCAAGGCAATTCATAATCATATACAGTGCAATTTACTTTGTCTGTGCACTCTAACATTTCTTTGGATGCTTTAAATGCAATTTGTCCTGAACCAGACAGATTGTTTACTAATATTTTTATATTTGCTAACTTTTGGTCTTTTAAAGATTTACTTGGTTGGCTAATACAATGATTTGTTAATCCAAAAAGTAAGATTAATAGTAAGTAGTTGAATAATTTGTTCATAATTTATTATATATTGAAATAGGTGTTATAGTCAAAAAGGCTTCTTCCTATTATCCTCCGTTCTGATTAACCCTACACCATCGAAGGAACTTTCCTTCTCACTTTCTGCTCCACATAAAAATCACGAAATGTTTTCATAACAGTGAGTTGTTTGGCGAGTTTATGAGATTCTTCTCTGATGTCATGGTCATTTTGAATTCCAATCCAGAATTGTGGATTTAGTTCAAAAAATTTTCCTAGTTTGATGGAAATGCTAGCGGTTATATTGCGTTTGCCTTTAATAATATCTGAGATTTTTGATTCAGGTATTCCTGTTTCTTTTGCTAAGCGATAGGCGGTAATACTCATTGGTTTCAAAAATTCTTCTAAAAGAATTTCACCCGGGTGGACGTTTAAAAATTTTCTTTGTGCCATAAATATTTTTCCTCTCAGTGATAGTCTGTGATTTGAACTTCATAAACATTACTATTTTCGAATTTAAAACAAATTCTCCATTGGTCGTTAATAGAAATTGCGAACTGATCTTTTCTATCTCCGCTTAATTTATGTAAACGATTACTCGGTGGAATAAGTAATTCATTTACATCAACGATGTTATTTAGCATTTCCAATTTGTATAACGCTTTCCTTTGAATGGTCGGCGGAATTTTCTTAGAGAAATGTCCATCCCAAAGATTTTTAGTTTCCTTATCACTAAATGATTTAATCACTATTGACAATACTAATCATTATGATAAGTATTGTCAATGAAAATTTGGCATTGAATTAGTTTAATTTTTTACATCAACTAAACTCAACAATCAAATGTTTTAGATTAGCAACAAGAAATCTTTTTCTTGCTATTTACTCTTTATCATTTACTCTAAGCCTATGGAAGCTGTGAAAGAACAAAAATCTGCTTAAGAATTTTTCCTTGACAACTGACACTCCAAGTGTCATATTCAAAAAATGACATCGATTACAATGCTAGATTTACGAAAGAACTCAAACATTCTTTTAGAAAAGCTGAAAAGAAAAGAAAAAATACTTCTTTCTTTTCGTGGGAAACCTGTTGCTACGATTCATCCTATTTCACAGGAAAGCGATTGGGAGTCTGATTCTTTTTTACAATTTATCAATTCTATTCCAAAATCTACTCGCAAGAAATCCAAAATTTCCAATGAAGAAATTGATTCTTTAGTTTATGGCATCAAGTAAGGATTCTAAATATCCATTTTGGGATACGTCCGGGTGGTTTTCCTTGATTATCCCCTCCGAATCAAATCATGATGAGGCTAAAAACATAGCTGACCAACTTCAAAAAAGTAAACTTCCCTTTTTTACTTCTGATCTTGTCATCCAAGAAACAATGACACTACTCATGGCACGTAAAGAAACGGAAAAAGCAAAACAATTTTGGGCAAGTCTCAGTGATTCAAAAGTAATCCGTTTAGAGCGAATAGATGAATCCAGATTTCAAAAATCAGGTGATTATTTCTCGAAACATATCGACCAAGGTTACTCCTTCGTAGACGCTTCTTCTTTTATTCTAATGAAAGAATTTAGAATTACGGCTGCCGTTAGCACGGACAAACATTTTACTAAAGCTGGTTTCAAAAAGCTTTTGGATTAAATAACGCAAATTATCATTATCCCCCATCCAATCTGGATCTTTCGTTGGAGCAAATCATGATTATTCTAGATTTTTTTTAACATGTGGTAAGTGAGAATAAAATGTACATTCACATTCCTGCCATTCAGAGAGTTTAATTTTGGGATCTGCTTGTGAGGCTGATTTACATTCTTTTTGTTTTAAGCTTACCTTTCCAGATACAACCTCGCCATTTTCAACTGTTTTTGCACCGGAGCTTACTTTCATAATCTCATTACCAGCGATCGCTTCGGCTGCGGCAATGCATGTCGCTTTAATGAAATCTCCCTTTTGTTTCCTGATTGCTATTGGGCTTGCTTTTCCTTTGACAGTTATGTAATAATAATCGAAGGGTGCTTTCGCGGGCTCCTCTGGACTACCAGCCCAGCCCTTTAATTATTTTGCTGGCGTTTGGGAATTTGTTGATTGAATGGAAACAATTGTTAAAATTAAAAATAACAAGCGAAATATTTTTTTCATAATCATATGTATTTCCCCAAAAAACTAATTACACTTACTTCTAATTTCATCGGCTGCTGCAGATGCTTTCCTTTTTTCTGAGTCTGATGGTTTTACTACATCGTAGAAATTAGTCAGATAACGGACATTACGCTCAAAGATTTCTGTGCATTCAGCAATCGACTGTCCGCTTGCTTTGATTTTTTTACATTCACACTCTGACTCGGCAATTGCAATAGAAAGTCTTTTTGCATTTTCCATTTCAGAAGTTGACAAACCACATCCAATGAGTAGTAACATACTAATAGGTAAAAATATATTTTTCATAAACCCTCGCTTAATAAATGAAGTTCTAGAACTTCGTTTGCACAATCTAACACCAACCTTATCTCTTTTTTTGTAAAGAAATATTTCAAGAGCACCTTTCACACAATTCTCCCAAATCACATCAGTAAAAAAAGTGACATTCGGTTTAAATAAAAAAGTATTAGAATTCTCACTTACTAATAGAACGATTCATACTATAATTATAAAACCAAATATGAAAATAATTATTGCTGCTCTAACGAAGTTAGGCATTCAAGTGCAGCCACTCGCTAGTTAAGGAACATTTTCCGAATAATCCTAAGTAGCCCCTTCCCTAACGAAGACGTTGGATTCAACAAAGCTAACGGGTGCAGGGAAGAGGATTTTTCCGAGGTATTAATTCAAGTAAGATAAAGTTGGGGTTATGCAGAACGCAAACTCTCATTTTTCGCAAGAAGTAATTCACTCGGCTTCCTTGCTTTCACTTTTTCAAATGTAGTAGTATAACTGCCATGATTTGTCCTCATAATACGATCCCAGAAATTAAAATACAAACCATAGTTACAATTATAAAACTTATGGTGCATGTTGTGATGTGTAGAAGTATTATGCCATTTACCGAACCAGTGAGTTGTAAATCCTTTTGGATAGAGTTCGAATCCTAAATGACCTAGAACATTCATAAAAGTCATGTAAATAAGAAAGCTAAGAATCGCAAGCGAATGAACCGGCATGGTAAATACAATCAATGGTAAAATTCCTGCTTCAATAACTGCTTCCAATGGATGAAAAGAAAATGCAGCCCACGGTGAAGGATTAGTTGAATTATGATGCACTTTATGAACATATTTAAAAATAGATTTATGGTGCATTAATTTATGTGTCCAATAAAAATAAGTATCATGTATGACGATCATTGCAACTACGCTAAATACAAAGTAACCCCAACCTTTGCTGTGAAAATCTTGGTATATATGTGTTAACCCACGTTGTTTTGCGGCAAATATTCCAATACCCACAAAAGAAAATAATACCATCGTAATCATAGAATACTTAAACTCATTTACGAGCTTTGACTTATCAGGGTATTCCATTTGAGTTCGCTTGTATTGCAGTTTCTCTCTTTTCCATACCCAAAAAATCAAATAAGCAACACCGGCAAATAGTAAATATCTTCCAGTAACTAATACGAACGTTATTATCCATACTACTGACAATCCATAAATAGAAATATCTTGTACCATCACATCACTCCAGTATTTATTCCTCGAACGTTAGACGATAATTAATACTAAATTAATTGGAGATTTTGTAATGAACTAAGTTCATTTTGTAAAATATACTTACTAACAAAAATATCTACATCGGATTCAGTTTTTAAAGTAAACCAATGTCCTTCAGGATACGAAACTAAAACTGGACCTAACTCACATCGATCAAGACAACCACTCATGTTGACACGAATTTTTTTTTCAGGTGCATATTCTTTTATCTTTTGTTTTAAGTACTCTCGAATTTTTTTAGCGTTATGTTTTCCGCAAGAAACTCTTGCATTTTCTCCGTCTCGCACGTTCTCGCAAACAAAAATATGCTTTTCATAAAATTGACTCATATTATATACTGACCTTATCCTAAATAAATTTTAACTTAGATACTTCCTAAGATTATCTATTATTTTCAATGCACAAATTGAATCAACTAAAATGGAACCTACAATTTTAAATCAATTTAAAAGTTTAGATAATAAAGATAAATCTGCTTTATTTTCTAAAATACACGATTCCAATTTTTCAAATTTAAAAATTGGTATAATCGTTCTAACAATCATCCATATTCCAATCTTAGTATTAGATTTTTTAAAATATAACCAAGGAGATTGGAACACCAACTTAGGTCATAAATACATATTTCAAATGCATTTACTTTTATATGCCCTACTTTTTATTTATTCATTCTTTTGCATTTTTTTTAGTCAAAAACTTTCTAAATTAAATCTAATCAATTTATTTTGTTATTCTGCTGCTTTTTTCCTGCAAGTCTGGTGTGCCGTATTTTCTGCAATTGATCAAATGTTATTTGGAGATACTTCGATTTTTATTATTTCTTTATTCTGCATGACCGTCTTATTCAAATTTGCCTCTAGTTTAGAATTTATAAAACTAATATTTGCAGAACTTATTTTTCTTTTTACTGTTCCCTTTTTTCAAGCAGTCCCCGATAGAACAGAGGGGATAATGGTTAACTCGGTAGTAGCCGTTATACTTGCTTTCATTGCATCAAGAGTAAGTTATAGTTTTAAAATACGAGAATTGGCATCTCATAGAATAATACTTAGACAAAAAGAAGAATTAACGTCTGAAAAAGAAAAAGTAGAAAATGCGACAAAAGACAAAAATGAATTTATCGCAAATATGAGTCATGAAATTCAAAATCAAATGAATGGTGTGGTTGGTATTTTAAAATTGGTGGAAGATACCAAATTAAGCGAAGAACAAAAAGAATATCTTACCATCGTTGATTCTAGCGTAAAAAATCTTCTCACTATTATAAGCGATGTACTTGATTTTACACGTATACAATCAGGTATAACGGAACTTGAAAATGCCTCCTTTGATTTACCTGCACTTATAAAAGAAATTCTATCCATATCATCTAGTATTGCATCTTTAAACAATAATGTAGTAAGATCATCTATATCGCCTAACGTACCAACCTATATATTTGGAGATAGAATAAGACTATCTCAAATCCTTTTAAACTTACTAGGAAATGCAGTAAAGTTTACAAAATCAGGAACCATTGATGTAAACATTACGTTAAAAGAAAAACAAGATCTAAAAATAGTTCTAAATTTTGAAGTCAAAGATACAGGCGTAGGAATCCCAAATGCAAGACTGGCAACAATATTCGAAATGTATAAAAAAGGAGAGATATCTAGTTCGAGAGAATACAAAGGAACTGGATTAGGACTTGCAATAAGCAAACGACTTGTCGAAATGATGTGTGGAACCATTGGTGTAACAAGCACAGAAGGAAAAGGAACAAACTTTCATTTTACAATTTCTACAGAGGATAACGACCATTTACTCAAAAAAAAGCAAGAAGTCCCAGAGCAACAAAAAACAAATCAAAAACCAGAACTAGTTTTTCGCAGGGTTCCATTAAAAATACTTTTAGTAGATGATAATGAAATCAATATAAAACTAGGAAAAAAAGTTTTTGAGAAATTGGGGTATGAAGTAAAAACGGCTTTCGATGGAAAAGAAGCAGTAGAAATTTGTCAAAATAATCAATTCGATATAATATTTATGGACTTACGAATGCCTGTATTAAATGGTTTTGAGGCTACCGAGTTAATCAACAAAACAAAAACAAAACCAACGGATAAACCTCTAATTATAGCCTTAACAGCAAACGCAAATAGCGATGACCGAGAAAAATGTTTAAAATTGGGAATGATGGATTTTTTATTAAAACCACTAGATGTTTCAAGAATCAAAGATTATATTATACATATTACAAATAAATATAATTTAAACCACTAACGCTATCGAATTACATTTGTATAGTATTGTCCATTTTTTTCGATTAACTCTACATTTACACCATAGGTTAATGATAGATTCTTTGAATTAAATACTTCTTCTTTCAAACCGGAAGCAATAATCTTTCCTTCTCTCAGTAGAAGCGCATAATCAAAGTAATCCGGTATTTCATCTGTCCTATGAGTAATTAAAATTATACATCGACCATCTGCTTTATATTTCTCCAACAAAGAGAAAAAATCTTCCCTAGCAGCCAAATCAAGAGACGAACAAGGTTCATCTAAAATCAATATCTCTGGATTAGCAATCAACGCCCTAAGAAGTAATACTTTTTTTTTCTCCCCAGATGATAGTAATGAATAAAGTTGGTTCGGATTTTTTATCCAAGAATTATTTGCTAAAAGTAATTCTAACTTTTCCCTTTCTTCAATACTTAACTCAGAATAGATACCTATTGAGTTTAACAGACCAGAAGCGATAATATCTTTTACTGTGAGAGATCTTTGGAGTCGTTCTTCTTGGTAAGAGCTTTGTAGAATACCTATTTTCTTTTGTAATTCACTAAGAGGATATTCGCCGTAAGTCTCTCCTGTAATACGAACACTTCCATAAGTAGACCATAAATAACCAAATAAAATATTGATAAGAGTTGTTTTACCAGAACCATTTTTTCCTAAAATGACCCAGTTCTGATTCTTGTGAATTGATAAAGATATATTCTCTAAAATATATCTTTCATTACGAACAAACGAAATTTGTTTTAATTCAATCAAATCTTAATTAAGAATGGGCAGATCTAAATTGAAGTTCTATTTTATCCAAGTATTTGGTAAATACTGCTTCGTTATCTAACTTGAATGTTTTTAAAATTTCTTGATTGATAGTAAAATAACTCGCCCTATTCTCTAATGTGTCCAACATCATATTCGCAAGATACACAATCTCTAAGAGATCACGATGTTCTGGTGGCGCAAGGAACGGTCTATGATGAAATTGTACGATATGAATTAAGTCTTCGGGAAAAGACCATTTTCGAAGCAATCTCCCACCTATATCTGCATGACTAATTCCTACCGTAAACTCTTCAATTAAAACAGAACTATCTCTATCTTTGATTTGTAAAGTATTCATTTTCTCTATCAGTTTTCTATCCAAAGATAAAATGATAAGTTTACCTATATCATGCAATAATCCACCAGTAGCCGCTAAGTCAGCAAGTTTGTTTCGAGAATTATCCATCGCAATGATTTTTGCGAAGAAACTACACTTTGCACAGTGATCCCAAATTTTTTGCACTTTGTCATAACGGTTACCCATTATTTTGCGCACACCTGAGACATAGAGCATATTTTTGATATTTTTTAAACCTACAACTTTAACAGCAGCTAATACTGTGTTTGCTTTATTTCTAGTAATAAAAAGAGATGAATTAGATAACTTCAATAGATCGGCACTTAGAACTGCATCCTTTTCAATTTCAGTCGTTAGTACATTGATATCAGTATCGGGTTTGTTACAAAGCATAATGATTTTGCTAACACTTTGGGGTAATGGCGGTAAACCTTCAATTTCATTTAAAATTTGTTCGTTGAATTTGCTATTTGAAATAACTGGAATCACATGCCCGGGAATACTAAAATGAGCAATGGTCTTATCTGTTTGAAATTCAATTTTAAATTTATCTCTTCCAATGCCTGAATTTTTCAGAAGAATTTGAGTTAAAATCAATCCAAGTCCAGCGCTTTCCGTTGAGTCAGACATATCCATAAACGCATCAGATAAATCATTGTATTTTTGAGCAGCTTCGATTCGTTTAAAAATTCTTTCTTGTTCTTCAGGTAAAACAGGTGCATTGTTTTCTGCTTGAATATATAAAATATTCTTTTCGATTCTTGCATCAAATTGGATATAAAAATCAGATTTATCTAAGTATTCCTGCTGCTCACTCCATTTCATTGTTACTTCGTCAGCAAAAATCTCCATTCCCTTCTGATAATCTTCTGGATTAGATATGTCCAATCCTTCTCGAATAAAAAAAAGTCTCTTTGCATTTGCCTTACTTGCATTGTATAAAATTTCCTTTAGAATCGTAAAGGAAACCTCTAAGAGAAATAACTGATCAAAATAAGCAAGAATATGAATGAACAGAACATGAAATTCTTGTAAAATTTTATCATTCGTATATTTAAACCTTACTGAAACAGGGTGTCCCTTAATCAGCTTAGTTACCAAATCATCTATATCCAACATCGTATATCCTTTGTAATTGGAATGGTTAGTTATTGCAAGATTTTTATTTGTACACCGTACATTCAACACTAGTGAATATTTTTGACTTTCTATAAAAATTTTTAAGAAACCATTCCAAACTGTCCACTCCTAAGCTACAATAGAAAAAGAGGTAAGAACTATGAAAAATCAATCATTTCAAATAAACGAGAATCCCGACCTAAGTAAAAGGCAGTTTAATAAGGAAGACTTTAGTGACATTGATTTGGTGGTAGATGAAATCCTCGCCTCTATTAAGGATCCAAAAACAATTTCTAAAAGAGCAAAACGAACAATACCCAAAAAAAAATGGAATCGAAATAGAAAAAAAAAGAATATCGAAATCGGAATCAGAGAATTACCTTTTACATTTTAATTTATTGTGTAGGTAGATATTCCAAATTAAATTTTTGTGAAAATAGTGTAAGTAACATTGTTTATTTCTTTTATTTCTGCCCGTAACTTATAATCTCTCAGAAAAGTTTCAAGGGCAGGAAAAGTTTGATAAAGATCTTTTTTTATCCGAAACGTACCTTCCCTATTTAGAACAATAATATCTGGTCTTTTGGATTCAAGACTTCCCATCATATCCATTTTATATTTTTCCATGATTGGACTCTCGTTATAGAAAATATACGCCTCCGGATATTTACTAACAAGCATCATATTTTCATCCATCACTGAGTTTAAAGTAATCGAATGATACGCTTCAAAAACTTGGATACTTGTAGGTTTATTCACAAATTCTGAGTTGATTTGTTTTAATGTCTCTAGAACTTTTACATGAACTCGTTCTTTCTTAGTTTGATTTATTTCGGTATACAAGCCTGTTCCTTTGTAAAGTTTAAGACAACGTATCTGCTGATTAACAAGTGTTATCCCCATAATGATAATGGCAAAACTTGAAATTCCTTTCTTCCAATTTTCTTCATCTTGTATAAACTGAAATAAAAAATGAATCAAGTAAGAAACCATTAATATACAACTAAACCAAACTGGAAATAAATGATAGGCAAATCCTTTTGCTTGAATTATATAATTCAAGAACCCACTTATCAAAATAAGAAAAGGACCCAAATCTACTTTTTTCTTCGCTAATAAATAAACGTAAAACAGCATGAGGAAAAGATGAAATAGAGATAGATGACCGTTGGTTTGAAATTTTTCTACTGGTTCGTTTAACGGTATAAACCAATGCATTGGTGAAAATGTGAAGATACTACCAACTAACTCCTGCCAAGACAAAATTTCCAAAGAAGTAGATAAATCTTTAAAATATCCAAACCAACCGGAAATAGATGATAATAAAGTGCCATGAATCAAAAAAGGAAGGATAGACAAAAATAAAACCAAACATCCACCGACAAAAATAGAAAAATAAAATTGTGTAGTTTCCTTCAAGGAAAANNAATATTTCTGATTTGCCCAATCGAATTCTATCATAAGAAATTAATGATAACATCCAAAAAGGTAACATCATAGTCTCTCGTTGGAAAGCCCCAAAATTCGTTGCATTTTCGCCTAAAGTCAAACAAAGACTAAGCCCAATTAATGCCGCTAAAGTAGATTTTTTTTTGAGGTATATGAACGTTATGCCACCGAGCAAAACTAACCAGCTAACGTCTAATAATCGAAATCCCCAAGAACTATTACCAAAAATTTTTAAAGCAAACCAATTGATATAAATTGTCATCGGTAAATTGTATGTATATACGTCTGTATAAGGCCAATACCCACGATCAAGGGACCATGCAAAAAACTTCATCAACACCATATCAATACAATATGCCAATGACCAATCCAAACTTTGGTATAAAAATCCACTTGATCGGAGTGTGATGATAGACACCACGGTTAATAAAAATATGGTAATAAATTTTTTCATAAATGACTAGTGAATTTCTGTAACGTTGGAAATAGCCTTAATATTTAGAATCAATATTTACTTGACCTGTATGAATGTAAATGAAAAATATTGATACGATGTCCCCACGTATTTTTATATCTTTTTATTTTTCTCTGATTCTGCATTTCTCTATTTTTTTATTAGCAATCTATCCATTTAATTATGCAATGCAATTGATCTGTGGAATTGATGAACCTGTATTAGTAAAAGAAGAATTGTCTTTATGGGAAGAACTTCTATCTGTTGAGTTTTCAATGGAACAAAGTGATGAATCCTCTGAGTCAGGAGAACAAATCGGAGACAAAAAAGGAAAATCAAAAGATGAAGGGAAAGGAGACGAGGACGTAACCTCAAATCTAAATACAGATGCTCTTGAAAAACAAGGCTGGAAAGATTTAATCAAAAGATTAAATGACACAAAAGGTCTTCGTAAAAATTTTAAAGAAGATTTTGAAAATATCATCAAAGATGGAAGTGTCTCAAATAGTTATATTTACCGTAACCGAGTTTATGAAGATATTATTGTAAAAGAAGTTTTTCCAACTATCCATTCTATAGAGAAACCGTTTCAAGAAGAAATCAAAAATTCACCCGAAGAGTTAGCTCGTCATGAAGAGAGAAATGAAATCATCAAAAAATTCCGAAATGAAATAGAGGATGACTCTGAAGCTATCATTACTAAAATTCAAAAAGACGACGATATAAAAAAGAGTAAACCCCCACTAAACATATCGCAAGCAGAAAGAAAAAAATACTTTGACCAAACACTCACACTTCCAAAAGAAGAACAACTATCTGACTTCATTGAAAAATTTATAGCACACGATCCGGATAAGGGTGATTTGCCTCTAATGTTTAGAGATTTGTATTATCAAAACTTACAAAGATTAGCCTATACATTTAGTCCAGATTCAACCTACTTCTCAATTGATTATCTTCAGGAAAATCTAAACAAAGAAGACTATCTTAAAAACTCAATGAATCTTCTTTCAGAACTCAAAGGAACCAAAACTGCCACAGAGATTTTATTCACTTTAGAGAATATATACGAAATTCAATCTAACGCTATAGCACAGTATTTTGCGAATGAAGAAAATTACAAAAAACTAACTCCAGAACAAAAAAAACAAATTCGTGTTGAAACTCTTAGACAAGTTGTAGAACGTTATGCGCCAATCTTAAAAGAAAAAAAAATAAAAACACATGAAGATGCTCTCAAATTATACCACAATAAAAAATTAGAAATTATGGATTACCTTCTCGCAACTACTCCAGAAAATTACCGCTTTGCAGATGCTTACTTTGAAAAAGGAAGAATTTTGTGGGACAGAGGAATGAAAACAGGAAGTATAAAAGAAAAGAAGGAAGCAGTGCAAGTCTGGGGGCAAATTGGTCGTAACCCTAGCACTGGAGATTTTATAAACAAAGATACATTTGAGCAAATGAAACCTTATATCCAAGAATGGAAATCGAACAACTCACCTCAATCAGAAATGCAAATCCAATCCTATCTTTCCATGAGACTTATGCCAAGTCTCACAGAAAAGAAACAACGAGAAGATAGGCTTCTTTGGAAAAAAAATTAAGGTACACCAGGAAAAGAATTTTCGTATTTGATTTTTACATCAGGAAAAGAAGTCACAAATTGAATTTTAAAATCTGGAAACGAAGTCACTGATTGCCACTTTCCACAAGAACTAGGAAAAGAATTTACCATCTGAACTTTCAAATCAGGAAAAGAATCTACCACTTGCACTTTGATATCGGGGAAAGAACTTACAATTTGGACTTTTCCGTATAGTTTAATTCCTTTAAAAGTACAATCACTTTCAACATTTCCCGCAGATATTGGAAACAACGCAATTAAAACCAAGATAAATATTCTCTTTTTCATCACAAACTCCTATTTACATTCTACGATTTTTCTAATTTTTGTTCGATAATGATACTGTGTCAAGAGTCTTTGTTAAAACATATTATCTATTTCTATTTATTTGTCTTCAGGCAAGTTTTGCACAAACACCAGTCGATGTGGATACTTTTAAGCAGCAAAGACAGATTCAAGGAAATTTGTTTTTATCTAAATCCACTGAGTTTTATAGAGATGGAAATTACAAAGCATGTATTGAAAAACTAAATGAGTTTCTTTTTTTATTTCCAGGTCACCCCGCAACATTAAAGGCATTGAAACTACTGAGTGCTTCGTTAAAAAAAAACGATCAAATAGAAGAGTCTATTAAAACAGACTTACTAGTCTACCGAGAAAATCCTACAACAGAAGATGGACTTATTTCGTATTTAGAAGCAGGAAAAAAAATGCTGATAGTAGGAAAAACAAAAGAAGGCAAAAAAATTTTAGAACATGTGAAAAATCAGCTATATTCTAGCAAAATTGCAAAGGATGCAGAGATAGAACTCAAACAAAATTCAATTTTAGAAGAAGATGGATTCCAAATTAAAGAAGAAATGATGAAAGAATAAAAATATTCAATTCAATTTCAAATAAAACATTGATTCTTATAGAAGGAAAATAATATTTGTAAAGGAAAAGGATTCAATTCCATTAATCCAATGAACAATTTTAAAATAAGAGTAACTTATTAATGTCAGCGCCTAGCTTCCAAATTGTTAATTATGCCGCGAATTCCTATATTATTGTAGAAGGTAAGAAGGAAGCCTATAACTTTTACATTGTCCGAGAAGGCAAAGTAAGTGTTGGTCGCGAAAACCCAGTTGTAGGAGAAGATCCTAATCAAGTATTGGGACCAGGAGATTTTTTTGGAGTAGTTGCGGCTATGAGCCAACATCCCCAAATAGAATCTGCACGCGCTCTAACAAACGTATCTCTTATTTCAGTAAGTTACGACCAGTTTGGCACTCTAATCCAACGAAATACTCCAGTCGCAATGAAGATCATTCGTTATTTCTCCATGAAATTACGTCAATTCGATCAAACAATTACCCGACTTTCTTTTAGAAATACTGTTAGTGAAGACTTAAATCAACTTTATAATATGGGTGAATACTATTTCAGCCAAGGCAACATAGAGCACGCAACTTATTCTTACCAAAGTTATTTAAAATACCTTCCCAATGGTCAATATGGACCACAAGTAAAAAAGAAACTAATGTCCCTCAATCAGCCATTAGCTCTACCGCCAGTTGATGAAACAAAATTCAACCGTTCCTATGCAGACAATAAAGTAATTTTTTGTGAACATGAGCCAGGTCGTGAGTTATATATCATTCAAAGTGGAAAAGTGAAAATTTCCAAAATCGTAAATAACAACGAAGTGATGTTAGCTGTTTTACAAACAGGTGATATTTTTGGAGAAATGGCTATTTTAGATAACAAACCAAGATCTGCCTCAGCAGTCGCTTTTGGTTACACAGATGTATTAGCAATTAACAAAGCAAACTTTGAGGGTATGGTAAAAGCACAGCCTCAACTTGCTAGCCGTTTGATTACAATTCTTTCCGAAAGAATTTGGATTGCATACAAACAATTGGCAAACTTGATGATCAAAGATCCACAAGGACGAATTGCAGATACTCTCTTAACCTTAGCCGAAAAAAATCGTGCAAAGATCTTACCAAAATCATTCTACGACTTCGACATCACAGTAAGAGATCTTCTAAAAATGGTTGGATTGTCAGACAACAGAGACGAAAAAATCTTATACCAACTATTTGATACAAATAAGTTTTTAAGAATAGACCAAGATAGAATCAAATGCTATGATTTGGCAGAATTGGAAAAATTAGTCCAATACTACCGCAAAAAAACAATCATGGATTCAAAAATCGCCAAAGAAAAAATCAGGTAATCAATGGAAGAAAGAAATTTAGCTGCTATTGACCTTGGCACAAATTCTTTCCATATCATCATTGTAAAAGTAAATCCAAATGGGACTTTTGAATCTCTAGGAAAAGAAAAAGAATCTGTTCGCCTAGGAAGTGGTTCTGGTCCAGACGAGGTAATTACACCTGATGCTATCGAAAGAGGCATCAAATGTTTAAAACGATTTAAAGGTTTAGCAGAAATCCACAATGCAGAAATTCGATCTGTAGCCACAAGTGCACTTAGAGAAGCAAAGAATCGCCAAGTCTTCATAGAAAAAGCACGTAAAGAACTCAACTTGAATATTGAAGTAGTGAGTGGGTTTGAAGAAGCAAGACTCATTTACTTCGGAATTTTACAAGGTCTACCCGTTTTTGACAAAAAAATAATGTTAGTAGATATTGGTGGTGGAAGTACAGAAATCTTAGTCGGGCAAAGGGGTAATATCGAATTTGCGCAAAGTTTAAAAATTGGTGCAATTCGTCTAACGGATAAGTTTTTTGCCGGTGATCCAGATGATGAGTCTGACATAAATCAATGTAAACTCCATGTAGAAGGGATGATTACTCCCTATAAAAGAGAAATCGAAAAACTCGCCCCTGAAATCATAATTGGTTCTTCTGGAACAATTCAAGCAATTGCCCAAATGGTTCTTACAGGGAATAATGAAGAGTTACCGAGAAGTTTAAATAATTTTGTTTTTACATCCGAAGAACTTGGAAAAGTTAGAAACATACTAAACTCTGCGAATACTTTAAAAAAGAGAACAAAAATTCCAGGACTCGATGCAAAAAGAGCTGATATTATTGTAGCTGGAAGTATTATTTTAGAACAAATATTTAAAACCTTTTCTATTAAGTCGATGACAATCTCAGACTATGCTCTTAGAGAAGGAATTATTTATGATACAATCAAAAAATGGGAAATTCGGGATAATAAACAAAATCCTTCTAGTTCATTAGACAACATTCGCCTAAAAGCAATTACTACTTTGTTCAATTCCTTTCCTTTTGAAGCAGAGCATGTTAAAAAAGTAAGTAGTCTATCTTTAAAAATATTTGATGACTTAAAAGATTTACATAAATGTTCCAATGAAGAACGCGAATACTTAGAAGCTGCTTCCCTTCTTCACGAAATTGGATTAGGGATTTCTCATAGCTCGCATCATAAACATAGTTATTATATAATTCGAAATTCAGAGCTTATGGTTGGTTTTAATTTTGATGAAATTGAAATCATAGCACTGATAGCAAGATACCATAGAAAAAGTCCGCCTAAGCCAAAACATATTGAATTCAACAAAATTACACCGACGAATCAACTAATAGTAAAAAAACTTTCCTCCATCATTCGTATTGCAGATGGTTTAGATAGAAGTCACCAAGGCATTGCAGAAGAAGTAACCTGCGAATTACAAAACGACATTGTTGTATTTAAGGTTAAAGCAAAAAAAAACGTAGACCCCCACATCGATATCTGGTCAGCCCATCAAAAGAAGGACTTATTTGAAGAGGTCTACGGGAAAAAATGTGCTTTTGTTGTAATTTAGGGTAGAATTTTCGCAGCTTTTAAAAATACTACGTAGTCCTCCATGGACATAAATAGATTTGCTTTATCACTCAAGTCAGATCCTGAGATGATTTTTCCAAGATGTTTTCCGGCAATAATGGAAACTTTTTTTACTCCAAAAAGTGCAACTATCTTTTCAAAAACTTTAGCTTCATCTAAAGTCATTTCAGGAATATCTCTAATATCAATACAACATTGACCCATTTCTATTGTTCTTAGAAATTCCATGTTAAATGTTTTTTTCACTTGAGGAAGAACATATTTTTGAATTCCTGATTTAAAAATAATCTTAGTAAGACCTGGCATCGGATTTTCAATAATGATATGATTCTTTCTTGTTAAAATTTTATCACTTTGATTTTCTTTAGAAATCTCCATTAGAGATTTTACTTTGTCTAAAAGTCTATGTTTTTCGAGGGGCTGCACTAAATAGGCACTGATCCCCAATTTAAAACCATTCTCAATATCTGCTCTTTTTTGTTCTTTGTAGATTCCAAGGATTGGAACATTTTTAGTGTGAGCATGTTTCTTTAGAAATTGAACTGTTTCGATTAATTCTTTATCTATTTTGTTAATTCCTATCATAAGTAGGTCGGGCGGAGTGGTTTTTACATAATCCATCCCTTTTTTGTATTCAGTGGTTTTCACGAAATTATATTTCGCACCTGATAATAGACTTTCGGTATTATCAAGGTATTCTGATTCTGTATCTATGGCAATAATCACATCCACTTCCTTATCCTATGCTCTATAAAGTTGGCAATTTATACTACCTGTGGAGAATTTTGCAAGTAGTTTTTTGGTGCTATACGCGAATAATATCAACTTGAAATATACTTCAAATACGCCATCACAAAGTCATCCAAGTCTCCGTCCATGACAGGCTGCACGTTTCCAGTCTCGTGATCGGTTCGATGGTCTTTGATTAGATTATAAGGATGGAACACATAACTACGAATTTGCGAACCCCAAGCGATGTCTTTTTTTTCACCTGATTTCTTTTGGCTTTCTTCTTCGGATTTTTTCTTTTCTAGTTCGTAGAGTTTTGCTTTAAGCATTTTCATTGCTGTTGCACGGTTCTTGATTTGTGATCTTTCATTCTGACACTGGACTACAATTCCTGTTGGAATATGCGTCATGCGAACAGCTGAATCTGTTTTATTAACGTGCTGACCACCTGCACCAGAAGAACGGTATGTATCAATTCGTAAGTCTTTGTCTTCTACAACGATGTCAATATCATCTTGTAATTCGGGTGATACATGCACGGAGGCAAACGATGTATGCCGACGTTTGTTTGCATCAAACGGGGAAATTCTCACAAGTCTATGAATTCCGTTTTCGCCTTTCAGGTATCCAAAAGCATATTCCCCTTGGACGTGGAGGGTAACGTTCTTTATCCCCGCCCCCTCACCTTCTTGGTAGTCAATCATATCAACTCGATAACCCTTCTTTTCAAAGTAACGACTGTACATACGAAATAGAATTTCCGCCCAGTCTTGGCTTTCTGTTCCGCCGGCACCCGGGTGAATATTGAAGAACGCATTATTGCCGTCATCCTCACCACTTAGCGAGCCGAGTAGTTCTAGCTTAGTAAACTCTTCAAGAAGTCGAGAATAATCCTCATTTAACGCAAGAAGAGATGCTTCATCGGAAGATTCTTCCAAAGTCATTTCAATCAAATCAGGAAAATCTAAAATTTCTTGTCGTATTGCTAGCCAAGGGTTTAACTTTTTCTCTAAAACATTTTGGAGTTTGGAAATTTCTTGCGCCTTATCGGGATTATCCCAAAACTTGGGCTCTTTCGCTTGCTCTTTGTAAGATGCGACACGATCATAATCGGTCTGTAGGTTCAAAGATTTCCAACGAGAATTAAAATTCTCCTGTAATTCTTTACTGAGTTTTATAAGTTCTTTGGCTGGCTTTATGTCCATAGATAGACCTGTGAGGTAAAAATAAAAAAGGCACTCCAAGGAAACGTATTCCTCAAAATGCCTCTTGTGGTTTAATGGATTTTAATTCAGGATTGGTAGAAAATTTCTATTAGATTGTTATCTGGATCTTTGAATACTAGAGATTCACCTTTACCAGCACTCTCAGGTCCTTTTACGATTTTGATTCCCTTATCTTCAATCTCAGAAATCGCCTCTGTAAAATCATCCACATCCATAACAAAGCTAAGAACTGGAGTTAAACTTCCGCTGAGCTGATTTTCTACTTTATCCACCTGCACTAACTTCACCTTAATCGGGTCAAGAGTCATGATGGTAAACTTTGAATTGGAGTCNNCAAGTTTGTTACAGCTATGCTTACGTGGTCAATACCTTCTACTATTATCATTCCATAAACCTATAATCTTTTTTACCAGTTTGGTTGAAAAAGGCAAGCTGTCTATTGAAAAATGTATAGGAATTATAAATAACGTGAACTTGATATAAAAATCCCGAGAATATCAAATAGTCCCTCAATTTGTCATTCACAAAATTTTCTGTCGGGAATCTCAAGTTCTTGAGACCCCCGATATAGCTTGGCTGAAGGAGAGCGGCAGCGATGGGTGGAATTTCGGGGGTGACATGTTGAATTACTTTATTTATATCCAATTCCAATAACTGTAATATCGTCCTGCTTTTCTATTCCATTTAAAATTAGGTCAAGGCTAGACAAGGCATTTTCGATGCTAGTTTTAATAGGAAGATTTTTAGAATCCGTCAAAATCGAATACAATCTTTCTTCTCCGAATTCTTCTTCGGTAGAGTTAAATTCTATACGTCGCATCGTTTAATTTACTAATTCCATAAAAATCCCCACCGACTTCGGACATTGGCAAATAAACAGAAACAATTTCAAGTTCTTCGATAAGATTGTGCGGATAAAGGAGAGTATTCTTCTAAATTTTCGTACAATGATTTCATTTCTAGTTGAGACTCTTGTAGTTTCTCTGTCATTTGATTAAAATTTGTAGCCAATTCTCCAATTTCATCTTTTCGAGAAATATTAATTCTATGATCTAATTTACCCGTTCCAATCACCCGGTTGGTCGTTGCCCCACTCATTTTAACTTGTTGGTTATTAATCGTAGAAATTGAGACTGGTTGCTTTTTTACATCTTTGATAACGTTAGACGCAATTGATATAGTCTTTAATTACTGAAAAACTTCTTCTGATTTTTTTTCTAAATTCTCCTTCTATCCCACAAATTAAAAGCTTAAAACAAAATCGGATTGCTCCTTATTCATAAAATATGTTTTGAACTAAGCGGGGTAAAATTTTGTTTTTTCTTACCTTTTGCAGATACATCCTTGAATTACTCCACTATTCTTCTTGTTGCAATAAGTTTTGACAAATTTATACATTGATAACAATGTAATCGTCTGGGGGCCTTTGAAATTATGGACTTAATTCAATTCTTAGAGGGATCGTTTTTAATCTCCGGTGGTCTATTTTCTTTCTTTTGGGGTCTCAATTTAATTCTCATCAATCCAAAGTTAAAGCAGATGAGTTGGATTCTCTGGATTGCATCCCTTTGGTTATTTTCGGGTGCCTATGTTTTTACAGGTTTTCATTTACACTACCCTCAATTTTATCTTTTGCATTTACCTTTTGTTTATACAGTCGGTCCTTTTTTCTTTTCTTTTTATAAAGAAGTAATTTTAGAAGAAAAATTTACTGGTCTCTTTTTTCATTTTGTTGTTAGTTTTTTGGTGGTAATTTTTATTTTACCGTATCATTTAAAATCCTTTCAAGATCAGTTGGTATTTTTAGAATCAATGAAGAGCCGGCAAATTACCATTTACCACGGTATCATTCTTTTTCTAAATTTAGGAACCAAAATATCTTTACTTAGTTATTTATTGCCAATTCTTTGGCAAAATCGAAAGATATTTCAAACTAATTTAGGTTCTTCGGAGAAGACTAAAAAAGTATTTCTTTTTATGGTTGGATTACTTTTCATAGACTTATTTTTAGGTCTACTAGGATTTATCTTTCAGAGTTTTATATTGATTAAACTAAGTGCCCTACTTTTACCCTTGAATTTATACATTTTTTTTGTCGCCTCATCCAAGTACCCTGAAATGATTTCAGGAATTCAAACAGAAATAAAGAAAGCCAGATACGAACAATCTAAAATCAAGAATCTAGATGTGGATGACATTCTAAACAAAATCAAATTGATTATGGAAACCGAAAAAGCATTTGCAGATGAAGATATTACTCTTGGAATTCTTGCAGAAGATTTAGAAATTTCTCCTCATCAACTTTCTCAAATCCTAAATGAAAAATTAAAAAAAACTTTTCCACAATTCATCAATGAGTATCGAATTTCAGAAGCTAAAAAAATAATCTTAGAAGAAAAGAATCGCCAGTTTCTTTCTATCGCATTTGCAGTCGGGTTTAATTCTAAAGCATCTTTTAATCGTGCTTTCAAACAGATAACAGGAATTACCCCTCAAAAATTCCGAAAAAATTACTCCTAACGTAGCAAGTTATAGAATCTTACTTTTTTAAAAGTCTCAGTTTATATCTTGAGGCGACAATTTGAATTCAATCCTGTATACTCTCTTCCAAGATCAAAAAGGAGATACTTATGTTTGAAAATTTAGCAGAAATGTTTTTAGAGTCTAAAGAGAGATTTGGAAATAAACCAGCCTTTGCCACAAGAAATAAGGATAAAATATTCGATCCTGTGAGCTTTGGAGAGTTATACGAATTAGCACAAAACCTGGGGACGGCTCTCATCGACCTAGGAGTAGAAGCCCGTGAGCATGTGGGGTTAATTGCAGATAACCGGTTAGAGTGGATTATTGCAGATATGGCAGTGATACTCGCTGGAGCAGCCGACGTGCCAAGAGGAACAGATGTAACCGATGGGGATATTACGTATATACTTCCACACGCTGATATAAAAATAGTATTTGTAGAAAATGAGGCTGTTGTGCAAAAGATTTTAAAGAACAAGGACAAACTTCCTAATCTAAAAAAGATTATCTTACTTGAAAAGCAAGCAAAAGTTTCAGGAGATATTTTACATTTATACGACTTAATCGAAAAAGGAAAAATCCTTCGTAAAGGCGGAGACAAAAAGTTAGAACAAAGAATTCGAGGAATTAAAAAAGAAGATTTGTTTACTCTTATTTATACATCTGGAACAACGGGTGCCCCTAAGGGTGTGATGCTTACCCATAGCAATGTCATATCTCAAATCAATCATATTCCAGTGCAATTTACTCCCTCGGATAGAATGCTTTCCCTACTTCCTGTCTGGCATATTTTTGAGAGAACATTTGAAATGGTCGCAATGGCAAAAGGATGTTGCACATACTATACAAGTATCCGCAATTTAAAAGAAGACTTACAAATCGTAAAACCGACTTTTCTAGCATCTGCTCCACGACTCTGGGAAAGTATTTACCAGGGGATAATGGCAAATTTAGAAAAAGCACCGGCGGCAAGAAGAAGTCTTTTTTACCTAGCATATTCCGTATCCAAGAATTTTCATTCTGCTTCTCGTTTCTTGCGTTTTTTAGAACTGGATTTGGAAGGACGCAGTATTGTTACTTCTTTTTTTGTGGGATTATATCAATTTGCCGTTTTGGTTACTTTGTTTTTACCGAATTTAATTCTAGATGGAGTAGTGATGAGTAAAATTCGAAATGCAACCGGGGGAAATTTACGAGGTTCTTTGTCGGGTGGAGGAGCACTTCCAAAACATATAGATGAGTTTTTTAATAATATTGGAATCCCTGTTTTTGAAGGCTACGGGCTAACAGAGACTTCCCCCACAATTTCTGTTCGCACAAACGAAAAGCTAATCATAGGAACGGTAGGTCCTCTTTATGCCAATACAGAAATTCGCCTGGTTGATATAAATACAGGTAACCAGATTTATCCCGGACCAAATGGGTTTGGAGTCAAAGGAGAAATCCATGTAAAAGGTCCACAGGTTATGAAAGGATATTACAAAAATAAAGAAGCAACAGACAAAGTTTTAAAGGATGGTTGGTTTAATACGGGCGATTTAGGAGTAATGACATACAATGGCTGTCTGAAAATAGTGGGTCGTTCAAAAGAGACAATCGTTCTTTTGAGTGGAGAAAACGTGGAGCCAACTCCCATTGAAAATATGCTTTTAAGATCGGATTTTATTGACCAGTGTATGGTAGTCGGGCAGGACAAAAAAGTTTTAACGGTCTTCATAGTTCCGAGTCTTTCCAAATTTACTCAGTATGGAAACACGCATGAGCTACTCGCCAGTAACCCCAACGTACAAAAACAAATTCGAGAAGAAATAAAAAATCTAATCAGCACAGAAAATGGATTTAAGTCCTTCGAAAAAATCCAGGATTTTAGACTTCTTCCTAAACCATTTGAACTAGGGGACGAACTCACTGCTAAGCTAAGCGTTAAGCGACATGTTGTGAATGATAAATACAAGAAACTTTACGAGAGCATGTATGAATAGGAGATAATAATGAATATAGCACAAAAATACTGTCTAACTGCGGCAGGTATTTTCTTTTTAACTGGTTTGGTCACGGGCATATGGAAGTATTATAAAATATCCCAATCCAAAGAAGCGCAAGCTCCATTCTATATTGACACGGCTCATAGAGCTTCTTTACTTTATAGTTTCGCATCTATTCTATTGTTAATTTTTGCTCAGTACAGCGTATTCAGTGATACAATGAATGCTTGGGCTGCTATTTCTGCTTTAAGTTTTTTTGGATTTGCAATAGTCACATACATATTGCATGGCATTTTAGAGGACACCGATAATCAGTTTAGAAAACCGTTTCAGCTTGGTAATTTTCATTTACCGGAATTTTTGTTTCACGGTTTTATGTTTTTACTAGTTATCGCAGAGCTAGGTGGTTCAGCCGTACTTGTTGTAGGAACAATTAAAGCAATTTGGTAACGAAATAACCCGTTTTCGAAAGAAAGAACCTCTTTCGAAAACGGGACAGACTCTCACTAAACCTCTGAATGCCTTCAGCCTTTAGATTTATTTTTATCTTTCTAGTAATTTGAATCCAACTTCTCTCATAATTCTATCTCCTTCTATCCCACAAATTAAAAGCTTAAAACAAAATCGGATTGCTCCTTATCTTCCTCTTGTCCAGTATATTTAAAACAAGTAATACCAGGACTGCTAGAGTCTGTTCTATGAATCTCTCCATACGGTTTGCAACTAATTTGCGATTTACCGCCGTTATTCCCAGCAGCAATCACATTCCCTCGACCGTCAGTTATCATTGTTATACTTCCAATATGATCTGAATGAAGAAAATGAATCATGCAGTTTTATTCCCGATTATTAAAAAATAGTCGGCTAAATTAGTTCAAATGATACTTCTTTTTTAATTTCACCATTCATCTGAAGGAGTAATTTATGTTTTCCTCTAAAAAGTTTTCGTGTTGTCATTTCACTTCTCATAGGATGTTTTTTTTCTATTTTTATAACTTTCTTTTTTTCTAATTTTAAATTTTTAATTTTAAAAACTTTCTTAGATTTCAAACTACCTAAGTGATTTTGAAAAAAAATAATATAATCTAATACAATAGAACAATTTTCTAACGCAGAAATATTAAATGAAAATTCTAAATTTTTACTCATTTCTACTTGTTTTGTAAAAGTAAATTTTCCAATTTTTATTTTTACTTCAGGATTAATTCCTAAAAGTTTTAATGCTGCTTTGTCGCCATTTTTAACTAAAGTTCGTAATGCATGCTTTACAATAAAATCTAATTCATCCTCCGTTTGAAATGGTTTTTCATTTAATTTTTTATTTTTTTTGTTTAACTGAATCCATTTTTCTAGAATTTGAATTACGAACTCGGGATCATTTTTAGATATATCATTCAAATGATTTGCAACAGATCGTGTTACATATCTTGTTTTGTCAGAATATAAATTATCTAAAATTTGAATTGGTTCTTTATAATTTAAGATAATTTTTTGTGACCAGGGGAGTTTTGCACGAGTTCCCTCACTACACAATCTTCTTACATGATAATTCTTATCTTCACTCCAGATAAACAATCGGTTTAGTGTTTCGCTCGGAAATTTATTTATAAAATATCGAATCGCATCTTCGGCGGAAAATCTCTTCGTCATTTCATAAATTGCATCTAGGGAAAAATCTAAATCTTTTTCAGTAAGACCATAAGTTGCAACAAATTCATTAAAAGGTGCGTAGATAAAATCTCCAAAATCATCATCAGTCTTTGAATTATCAAGTTCAGGTGGGAGAGCTTTTAATAATATTTCTACTGATTTTCTATAATCTAAATTTATAAATTCAAAATATTTTTTTAAATTATTAGTAATACAAGTAATTCTTGCTTTTAGTTCTAATTCTGGAAATTCATTTAGAATGCTTTTTACAAAGCTTGATTTATCAAAATTATTTATCTTTTTAGATTTACAAGCTTCACCAATAGCATTAGCAATCATCTCAACTTTTTCTTTATTAAATAAAAGATTTTTTAATAGTACTTTTTCTTTTTCCATTTTATATCAGAAACGTGACCCAGTCTGTCCCAACTCCCATCACCGCAATACGAACTTCTTTTGAAATAGTTTTAAATATTAAGTCTTGTTTCATTCCTTGCGCTGTAATAAGAAAAGTATCTCCTGTTTGAAATCTTTCAGAATTAGTTTCACATTCACCAAAAAGCACATGAACAATTTGAAAAACTTTTTCTTTAGATGGGCAAGGAATACTTGTTTCGCCTCCAAATTCTAAAACCTCTAAGCGGAATTTATCATTTGCCGCTAGAATTTTTCTAGTTCCATTTTCCCAGCCTACGTTTTGCGGTTGAATGATTTCTTCACCAGATGATTTTTTAAAATTCAAAACATCTAAAGCTTTTTCTAAATGTAGTTTACGAGGTTTGCCATCGTCGCCTAATCGTCCATAATCGTAAACTCGGTAAGTAGAATCAGAAGATTGTTGGACTTCTAAAAGTAAATTTCCCCCACCAATAGCATGAACCGTTCCGGGATTAATCATAAAAGCATCGCCTAACTTCGCTTTGACTGACTGTAAACAAGATTCAGCTTGGTTACTCGCGATTAGCTCCGCATAACGCTCTCTGGTCAGAGACTCAGAAAATCCACAAACAATTTCTGCACCAGGGTCAGTAGCCAAAATAAACCAGGCTTCTTTCTTTCCTGAACTTTCTGGATCTTTTTTGGCTGCATATTCATTGTCTGGGTGCACTTGAACGGATAATTTATCTTTTGCGTCAATGATTTTTACAAGCAAAGGAAAGTCTTCGGATGATTTAAAAACGTCACCAAGAATTTCTTGCGTGTGAGATTTATAAACCTCTCGAAAGGTTTTTCCTTTTAAAATTCCATTTTCTATGATAGATAAATCTTGTCCATAATCAGAGACTTCCCAGGACTCCCCAATATTTCCTTCCGGAATTGTCCTTCCGAGGATAGTTTCGAGTTTGCGCCCACCCCAGATTTTGTCTTTGTAAATTGGTTTAAATTTTAATATTGGTTGCATAAATTTCACTTAAAAATGTTCTCCTCTCCAGGAAAAGTATTCTCTTTTACTTCTTTATCATAAGTGGATAACGCTTGTTTGATGATAGAATTCAAATCAGCGAATCGCTTTAAAAACTTTGGTTTAAAATCAGCGTTTACTCCTAATAAATCGTTAATCACCAAAACCTGTCCGCTGGTATATCGACCCGCTCCAATTCCTATCGTCGGAATGGTAAGCGCATTCGTAATCTTCTCTCCAAGCGCCTCTGGAAGCATTTCCAGAACTATCGAAAAAACTCCCGCTCTCTCCAATGCAATCGCATCATTCAAAATTTTCTCCGCCGCCTTTTCATCCTTACCCTGCACTTTGTAACCTCCAAGCACTTGGTAAGACTGGGGGGTAAGACCAAGATGCCCCATAACGGGAACACCCATCTCCGTCAATTGCTGAATCGTCCGCAAAGCTATCTCATTTGCCCCTTCTAACTTTACCGCATCACAACCCGTTTCCTTTATCGCCCTTCCCCCAGCGGTTACTCCTTGTTCTACCGAAACTTGATAACTCAAAAAAGGCAAATCACAAATGATAAATTTATTTGGCGCTCCCCTCTTAACCGCTTTTGTGTGATAAATCATTTCCTCAAGCGTCACCGGCAAAGTGCTGTTATGCCCTTGGATTACCATTCCAAGCGAATCCCCAACTAATATTGAATCCATCTCAGTTTCAGAAATTATCTTTGCAAAAGATGCATCGTAACAAGTCACTACAGAAATTTTTTCCTTCTTGCTCACCTTCTCTCTATACAAATTAATTATTGTCTGCATGGTTTCACTCCCCTCTAAAGTCTGTTTAGTAGAAATGTTTTTTGTGTCACTTCAGAAATTTTTCTAAAAAATTTCCATTTTTCGCGCACTTTTTTCCATTTCTAAACCCATTCTTATTATGATACACTTCCAAAATTCGCAAAAATTTCCAATCCAAAACCTGAACGAAAATGAACCAACCGTATCCACTCTCCTCGTTCCAGCTCACCTCATCAATCAACTCAATAGCAAACGAAAAGAACACGGAAATCGAATGACAGGATACCTCCGCGACCTCCTTAAAATGTACCGAACTATAACTCACTCTGGTATGATCCCACTTCCTAAAAAAATGAAAACCGAATTCCAAGAGGAAGGTCTTGATCTGAAACGTGTTTGCTTCCGCCCTCAAAATGCTGACTGGCTTGAACTTGGTCAAATTGCTCTTGCTTTTGGGAAATCTCGTTGCTGGTTGTTTACCTTTTTATTAGAAATTGATATTGCTGGCTTATGGAACATGCTCGTAGAATCAGGATTAGACCAAGCAGTTCCTACAAAAAATAAATTACGACTATGCTCGTCAATCTCACTTAGGCGGGTTGCGCAGGAATTTATACGAAGTTACCATGTTAGAGTATAGCTTAAAACTAAAAACCCACAAATTCCAACATAACCGAGCTAAAAACCGCAAGACCTTCCGAGCGACCAAGGGCACCCATTTTTTCGGTGGTAGTTGCTTTTACAGAAACTTGGTCTTCGGGGATACTAAGGAGTTGGCTGAGCGAGGAAATAATTTGCAAACGATGAGGAGCAATCTTTGGTTTTTCTCCAATGATTGTATTATCAACGTTTAACAAGACGTAACCTCTCTCTTTCATTAGCTCAAGGCATTTACGCAAAATGCGGGAAGAATCCATATTTTTTAAAGATGGATCAGTATCTGGAAAATACAATCCGATGTCCCCGAGACCAAGTGCGCCAAGTATCGCGTCGGATAATGCGTGTAAGACGATATCTGCGTCTGAATGACCAACAAGCGACCACTCACTTTCGATAGTATATCCTCCCAGGATTAGCGGACGTGCGGCGTCTATCGCTAATTTATGAAAATCGATTCCATTTCCAACTCTATACTTGGGGGACATCTAAAAGCTCGATTTCAGAGTTATTTTTTTTGAAATAGTTGAGTTCCCAATCTGACTCGAATAAGACTGCCATTCTACCATCTCGGTCAAAGATTTGATTTGTAGAAGATGGAATTTTGGACATATCTTCTTTTTTCACCCAACGACAGGCGCCATAGGGCAGAGGAGTAATACTACTTTTTGCATTGTATTCATCCTGTAGTCTTCTTTGGAAAACTTCAAACTGAAGATTTCCAAGAGCGCCAATTATGGGATAACCGCTACCAATAGTTCGAGAGGTAAACAAGTGCAAAATTCCTTCTTCGGATAATTGCTCTATACCTTTTTTGAAACTTTTGAGAGACATACTATCAGGGCAGGAAACAGTCGCAAACATTTCAGGAGCAAAAACTGGAAGTGGTTTTAATTTAGGAATCGGACCGGAAGCAAGAATATCACCGATCTTGTAAGTTCCCGGATTTACAAGCCCGATAATGTCACCCGGATAAGCTTCATCAATTGTATTTCTATCTTGTCCAAAAAAAGCAAAGGACGAAGCAAGNNGAACAAATTCGAACAAATGCAATTCGATCTCGATGCACCTTATTCATATTAGCCTGAACTTTAAAAACAAAACAGCTAAATGGAGAATTGATAGGATCAAGTTCTCCACCTTCTCGAAGTGCGATATGAACAGGAGGAGGTGCAAGTTTTAAAAAATTGTCCAAAAATAATTGAATCCCAAAGTTATTTACAGCAGATCCAAAAAAGACAGGAGTAATGACTCCGTCTAAAAATTCTTTGTCATTAAAAGGAGAAATTCCATTGTCTATTAGATCAATTTCTTCCCGAAACTTTTGTAGTATATCAGAATCAATTTGCTCTTCGAGACTAACATCATTTATCCCACTCAGTTGAACGGGAGCTTGGTAGGCGCCACCCGGAGTTTTCTGAAATAGGTTTACTTTTTTTTCTTCGCGGTTATATACACCTTTAAAATCAGGACCAGTTCCAATTGGCCATACAACAGGAACGGCGGTAATACCAAGGACTTCTTCAATTTCATCAAGAAGTGCAAATAAGTCTTTTGTAGGTCGATCCATTTTATTGATGAATGTAATAATTGGGATTCCGCGATCGCGGCAAACTTTGAATAGCTTCCTAGTCTGAGTTTCAACACCTTTTCCTGCATCTAGCACCATAACGGCGGTATCCGCAGCAATCAGAGTTCGATAGGTGTCTTCGGAGAAATCTTCGTGACCTGGGGTATCGAGTAAATTCAAAACAAAATCTTTGTATTCAAACTGTAGGGCAGCAGAGGTAATCGAGATTCCCCGCTCCTTTTCCATAGCCATCCAATCGGATGTAGCAGACTTTTTATCTTTACGAGCTTTGACGGCTCCGGCGAGTTGAATTGCTCCTCCATAGAGAAGCAATTTTTCGGTTAGGGTTGTTTTACCCGCATCGGGATGGGCGATGATCGCAAAAGTTCGTCTTCGCGCAGTTTCTTCTTTTAAGCTAAGTGCCATACAGCCATAATTATAGAAAGGCAGATTTTTTCCAATTCTTTAGATTATTAGTGAGCATCACAAACTAGGGTTCTTTCTGCCAAATTTTCTTTAAAAATTGGTCTCGCCCAGAACCATATCTATAGTAATTATATCGAACTGGATTTTTTTTGTAATAGTCTTGGTGATAATCTTCCGCAGGATAGAACTTGGTTGCAGAAATGATTTCAGTTACAATTGGTGCTTCAAATCTTTTAGATTTATCTAATTCCATTTTAGACTTTTCGGCTAACGCTTTTTGTTCTTTGGTTTGATAAAAAATTACACTACGATATTGTTTGCCTCTATCTACAAATTGTCCATCTGAATCGGTCGGATCAATTTGCCGCCAAAAAATATATAATAATTGTTCATACGAAACTTTATTCGAATCATATGTAATTAAAATTGCTTCTACATGTCCAGTTGTTCCTGAACTAACTTCTTCATATGTCGGATTATCTTTATTACCCCCTGTGTATCCACTAACCACATCTTTTACACCTGGGACTTTTTCAAAAGGAGACTCCATACACCAAAAACATCCACCAGCAAAAATGGCTGTTTCCAGTTTTTCCTTTGCAGAAATAGGATATACAATTAGAGTCAATAGAGTTATAAAATAAATCATACGCACGACCTTTTAATTTCAAATTTTTAAATATAAATATTCAATTTCTGATTCTATGTCTTTTAGTAGACGTGAAGTTTCAATCTCATTGAAATCTTCTACACTTTCCAGTTTTAAGGCTAATAATGCTAATAGGTCAAAACATAAATTCAATGCTGATCCTTTTATTTGATGCGCTATTTTTTTAATTTGATTTAGATTTTTTGATTCATAATTTAGATTCAAATCTAATAGAGAATTTTTTAAATTTTCTTTTCCCATCGAGAGTAATGTCTGAGTAACTTCCTCATCTCCATCGACTCTTTGTTTTAATTGCTCTATATCAAAATGTTTTTTTATAACTTCCACTTCATTTTCCAATTTACTATTTTCCTTTAAATCATTCTTAAATAACCAATTATGGAGAACCTTTTTAATAGAATTTTTAACAACTGGTTTGGGAATATAATCATCCATTCCAATTTCTAAACACTTAGTTTGTTCTCCTTTCAAAATTCCGGCAGTTAATGCAATAATTGGAACACGTTTACCTGTCTCCATTTTTCTGATTAACATTGTAGCATCATAACCATCCAATTCAGGCATTTGGATGTCCATAAAAATAATATCTATCTTATTTTTAGTAAACTCTTTTACCGCTTCATTTCCATTAACCGCTTCTATTACATTACAATTCGGTAATTCTTTTTTTAGTATAGTTTTTGCTAATAGCATATTAACTGGATTATCCTCAACTATTAGAATATTATGACTAGAATCGAATAGATTGTATGTGTCAGTTTTATCTTGACTTAATTCAATAATCTCCTCCGCCAACTCACCATTAGACGCTTTTTCTGATTTAGCTTTTAACGTAAAATAAAAATCACTACCTTTTCCTTCTTCACTCACAAGATTCAATTCAGTTCCCATCATAGAAAGTAATGAATTCGCTATTGCAAGTCCTAATCCAGTACCTCCATATTTGCGGGTAATAGAAGAATCCGCTTGAGAAAATGCTTCAAATATTTTCTTTTGATTTTCCTTTGAAATTCCAATTCCAGTATCTTTAATATAAAAAGTAAATAAGGTTTCTCCAATATCAGATTTAGAATCATCTATTTCCAGTTTAATTTCAACTTCGCCACGTTCCGTAAACTTGATTGCATTGCCCAATAAATTTATCAATATCTGCCTGAGTCGAATTCCATCCGTCCAAATATACTCATGCATATTTTCAGGAAGAGTAACTCGCAAATTAAGTGAGTCCATTTTTTTATGAAATCTCACAATTCCTAGTGATCTCTCAATCAACTTAGGTAAATTTACTCTGTCAATATTTAACTCTAACTTGCCTGCTTCTATCTTAGAAAAATCTAATATATCATTGATCAAATCTAACAGTGAATAGGCTGAGTCGATAATAGTATTCATATATCCTGTTTGGGTTTCATTTAAACTTGTATTAAGCAACAAATCACCAAATCCTATCACTCCATTTAGAGGTGTTCTTATTTCATGACTCATGTTTGCTAGAAACTCCGACTTAGATCGATTAGCCGCTTCTGCATTTTCTTTTGCATTTTTTAGAATATTCTCATATTCATGTTGGGTTGTTATATTTATGAAATTTGCAACCGCTCCCAGTAAATTATTATTTGAATCTAAGAAAGGAGCTGCGTTTACTAATAACCATTTCACTTCCCCATTTTCTCCGACTATTCCATGTTTAATATTACTGACTGATCTTTTCTCGGTCATGGCAATAGAGAGAGGTAATTTTTCCAGAGGATAATCGTTGCCCTTCTCATCAATTTGTTTCCAAACACGATTGTTAAAATATCTTTTTGTGATTTCATCTTGTTCGATTCCCAAAATTTCTGCTGCTGCATTATTTGCGTATATAATTTTTCCTTCTAAGTTAATCTCGACTGCTCCTGTGATGAGGTTATCAAGTATATACCCAAGTCGCTCTTGCTGTTTACGCGATGATTGTTCCATGATTTTTATTTCAGATATATCTGAAACTAAAACAAAAAATCCAGAAACATTTCCAGCAGTATCAAAGTTCGGCGCATAATGAATCCAGGCAAATATTTGTTTGCCATCGTATTTAGTAAGAGTTCTTTCAAAATTAACTTTCTCACCTTTTAATGCTCTTTGAATAAAAGATAAATTCAGATAGTATAGATTTTCACCTAAAAGATCTATCATGTGAGTGCCATAAACCTGCTCTTTTGTTTTTCCAAACATTTCTAGAAATTGAATATTAGCAAACGAACAACGTAAATCATTAGTCCAAAACGCAACCATACCAGGAAGTGAATCTGCCATTGTAATTAGAAATTTTTCTTTAGATAGAAGTAATTCCTGAGTAATGTTGCGGTTAATATCATATTGCCTTAACTTTATTTGAGTTTCCGATAACCATTTAAGAATAGTATTTTCTTGATAATTATTGGAAATAAAGGATGTAAAATCTCCGGTACCAATTATTTTGATTTGGTTATAAACTTCATCCAAAGAACCCCCCAAAAGTCTTTCCAAGGATTTATACATAAACGCTAATAGAATAAAAAGTGAAATCCCTAACACGATAAAAGTAATTCGCATCACAAGCGCAAGATTCTTATATGAGTCAACTATTTTGAGAGTTCGAATATCAACTAAATTATAAAACTCATCAATAGGTTTCATAATTTCTTTTTTAGAGTGAATGTATTTTTCATTATAAAGTAAATCTATCGCCTTATATCGATTTACCTCTAATTTAATTTTTGGAGACTCAATTAAATTCATTGCTTCCATTTCTATATTTGTTAAAGCATCAGAATATTTTTTAGCCTGTTCTAGTTTTTGAAACTCTTCTTGTGAAAATCCTTTTCTTTCCAATCTTTCTAAGAATGAGATTTTTTTATTCCAATCGTTATACGCTAGTGCGCGTCCATCCATTGTAAGGGTCCAATCTGGCTGCACACTTTTTTCTGATTGGCTCATTTTTCCGTTTCTTACATCTAGAATAACTTGGAAGTGCTTTTTGTAAATCGGCTGACCTGTAACTACGTAAGTCCTGGCCATTCTAGTCAGTGAATCTGAAGAAGAAATTAATTCAACGGCTAAGAGTAAAGATTCTCTGCGCAAATCATGAGCTCGATCAATTTCTTTTTCCGACCAAACATAAATGCCAAACACAATAGCAAGCAAAACGGACAAACTCACTGTTAGCCACATATTTTTCATAAAAAGGGATACCTTTTCTAAATGCTTCATTTATTATTTGCCTAAATTGTATTTTTTAAAACTTAATTTGTTTCTTTCCATTTTTCTTTCACTTCTAAAACATCATTTAGTCGATTTAAAAATAAAGGAACAAATTCTGGATCAAAATGGGAACCTGATTGTTCTATTAAATACTGACAAGCGTCTTCGACCGTCCAAGCTTTTTTATAAGGTCTCTCAGTAGTTAACGCATCAAAAACATCTGCAATGGCGATGATTCTTCCCTCTGGATATATTTCATTTTTTTTTAATCCGTATGGATAACCACTTCCATCCCATTTTTCATGATGGCTAATGGATATTTTCCTCGCTAATCCAAGAAGTCCATTTGTATGTTCTCCAATTATTTCAGCACCAATCAAAGGATGTTTCTTCATCATTTCCCATTCTTCTGAATCTAGTTTGCCTTGCTTTTTTAAAATGTTATCAGGAATTCCAATTTTACCAATATCATGCATTGGTGCTGCTAGAAAAATTTCATCCACTACATCTGGACTATAACCTATCGCTTCTGCTAAAATCTTTGAGTAGTGACTCATACGAATTACGTGTCGACCTGTTTCATTATCTTTGTATTCAGCAGCATAACCCAAACTCTGAATAATTTGTAATCTGGTTTGTTTAAGTTCATCCATCCGCACGAGTGATAAATGAGTTTTAACTCTAGCTTGCACAATTGCAGGTCGTATCGGTTTCACTATGTAATCCACAGCTCCAATTGAAAATCCGAATGCCTCATCATTTATCTCAGACATTGCAGAAATAAAAATGATTGGGATATGTGAAGTAGTTGGATTGGACTTGAGTATCTGACATACATCATAACCAGTAATATCAGGCATCATTACATCCAACAGAATTAAATCAGGCAAAATTCTATTAGCCGTTTCGATTGCATTTGCCCCGTTAGTCGCTGAAAAAAGATCGTAACCTTCTTTTAAAGTTTCATTTAAAATTAATAAATTAGTAGAATCATCATCTACAATTAGGATTTTTCTATTATAATGCTTCATATTTTTCCTTTTACCCATTTTTGTAATATTTCTTCAAATCTTTTTTTGATAATGGGTTTACTTACGTAATCATCCATTCCTGCTTGAAAACATTTCTCTACTTCTTCTTTCACAGTGCCCGCAGTAAGTGCAATGATAGGGGTTCGTTTATCTTTTTCTAATTTACGGATTTCGATTGTTGCTTCAAATCCATTCATCTCAGTCATTTGTATATCCATAAAAATAATATCAGGCTTTTGTTTTTTAAACTCTTCCACTGCTTGTATGCCATTAGCCGCTAGAACAATTATTCCATTTGGGAAAATTTGTCTGATCATATTTTTGGCTAACTTTAAATTTATATCAACATCATCTACAATTAAAATTATCTTACTTCTTTGATCAATGTAGGTATTTTCTAATTTCGTTATATCTTCGTCTGTCGAAACATTCGTCGAATTATCAAGTTTATCCTGTTTTAGAAATTTTAAATTTGTAAGTTTGAAGAAAAACGTACTCCCTTTTCCAAATTCACTTTCAACTTCTAGTTTTGTTTCCATTAACGAAAGTAAGCGATTTGATATTGCAAGCCCCAATCCAGTTCCGCCATATCTTCTAGACGTAGAAGCATCTTCCTGAGAAAATGCTTCAAATATTTTTTTCATATTTTCTTTTGAAATTCCAATTCCAGTGTCTCTTACCGAAAAATTAAGATCAATCATTTTGTTTAATTCATCTATCTTAAATACATCCACTTTCATTTCGATTTCTCCTTTTTTAGTAAACTTTACAGAATTTCCTAAAAGGTTAATCAATATTTGCCTTAAACGAACTGGATCAACAAAAATAAACTTTGGAATTTTATCTGAAATATTAAGAATAATATTTATTTTTCTTTCTTGGGCTTTATATTTTATAATATCAGATGTTTGTTCCACTAATTCAAATATATCTACTTTCTCTATATTTAGATCTAACTTACCTGCTTCTATTTTTGAAAAATCAAGAATATCATTGAGCAAATCAAGTAAAGAATTTGCAGAAATATTAACTATATTCATATACTCAGTTTGCATTTTATTTAGTTCAGTTTTCATAAGCAAATCAGTAAATCCAATTATCCCATTCAAAGGAGTACGAATTTCGTGACTCATACTCGCCAAAAACTCCGACTTAGCACGATTACCCGCTTCTGCTTGTTCACGCGCACTTATGAGTTGTTGTTCGATTATTTTTTTTTCTGTAATATCACGTGCTACTAAAATTGCACTTTTTACAATTCCATTCACTTTGACAGGTGATAAATTGGAAGAATACCATCTAATTTCACCACCTCGTCCCAGTTCATAAATTTCGTAATTCTGTAACTCTCCTTTGCTAAAAACTGTCTCCAAACAATCTATTAAAATTTTTTGTTGATCGAGTGGAATCCAATTCACATAACTCTGTCCAATTACATTTTTTACATTATGATCAGGAAAAAGTCTATTTATAAATAAAATTTCCCCGTCTTGATTTAATTCAATAATTGTATCTGGGGCATTTTGCGTGATTGTCTTTAGCCGCTCGGAGTTCTCCACAATTGCGATTTCATTTTTTTTATTTTTAGTTATATCAGAAAATGTGACAATAAATCCATCATTGAATTTGACAGCAGAAATATGTAACCATATTTTAAAACTTTCAAATTGAAATTCCTGATCAATTTTAAGTGGATTTCCAGTTTCCACTACTTCTTTGTATTTTTCAAAAAGTCCTAAGTCGCGGTTAATAGGCATTTCTCCCAATAAAGACTTTCCTAATAAACTATCATGTGACTTCTTCAAAAAAATTTCACCCGACTTATTTGTATATATCCATTTAAAATCCACAATTTCTAAATTATATCGAACAGAAGTAAATACCATAATTGCTTCATCCGTATTACTCATTACTTCTCTTAGAAATAAATCAGTCTCTTCAATTTGTCGATTTGCTATTTCTTGTTGGTTTTGTAAGTAAATAGTTAACCCGAATACAATAGAAGAAACAATTACTATATTAATAACAAAAAATATAACCGATGTCCATCGTATTACAATACTAACTTGTTGGCTGTACATAACAAATTCGATGAAACCAGAAAGAATTGTCATGAGTATATAAATGATTAACCACTCTATACTGGAACGTTTATCGCCAAACGTTAGAGATCCTATAATGGCAAGTGTAGCCCATAACATTACAGCACCACTTAAAACAAATCCCCCCAGTGCCCATTGAAGAAAAAATGGAAGTAAGAGGCTAATGGCTAATTGAAAATTTCTAGTCGCTTGAAAATTCTTTCGTCTATAAAAGGAAAATAAGTTTAATGCGGATAATATAGTGTATCCAAAAGGTATTAAAGATATATAGACCAAATCAAAAACAACACAGATAGCTCCCCATATGATTCCGCCAAAACTCATCAGGATTGCCATTAAAACGAGAAACCGATGTTGTAATTTTTGTTTTGTTGTGTCGGTTAGGGTGTCACCCAGGGAAACAATCTTAGTTAATAACTCTAATACCTTGGCTTTCATATTTTGAATACTTTCTACTTCAGGGTATTAGGTATTATTCTGAACATACACTGGAAGCCATTTTTTTAATATATTCTCAAGTAAAACTTTTTTAATTGGTTTACTTGCATAGTCATCCATACCCGCCTCTAAACAAAGAGAACTATCTCCCTTACCAACTCCTGCTGTCAATGCAATGATTGGAGTTCTCGAATCAATTTCAAAATTCCGTATTTCAATTGTTGCTTCATAACCATTCATCTCAGGCATCTGTACATCCATAAAAATAATATTTGGATTTGCCTTTTTAAATATTTCTACTGCTTGTATTCCATTAGCCGCTTCTAAAATATTTACTCCAGGTAAAATTTGATTAATTAAACTTTTAGCTAAATAGAGATTAATCTCATCATCATCGACTATTAGAACTTTAACGGAAGAGAAATTAGCCGATGATTCTAAACTTTCTTTGGAACCGCCTAGTGGATTTATTTCAGATTGTTTTATTGAAATCTCAGTAGTGGATTTGGTCAAATCAGCTTTGACGATTTTGACACGATTTAGAGCCATGAATAAATCATTTATCTTAATGGGTTTTAAAATTTTTAACTGAACATCCAGCTCTTTACAAACTTTATGTAATTTTTCATCATCGGAAGAGCTATGTAACAATAAGATTGGTTGCCTACTACTATCTGCAGAATATGTTTTTCTAATTTGACGAATAACATCAATTCCATCCATGCTGGGCATATGATAATCCATTATAATAACGTCATAGTTATTACTTTGAATTTTTTCTAGTGCATCTAAACCGTTAAGCGCAATATCTGAGTTTATTTCTTTTAGTTGCAACATTTCCTGCAAAATAATTCTGTTGGTCTGATTATCATCTACAATCAATACATTATTAATACTTTTAAGTCCATCGTAAATAGGAACTTCACCTTCCTCAACAATTGCACTCAAGTTAAAATAAAATCGACTACCCTCTCCGATTTTACTTTCCAACTCTAATTTGGAATTCATAAGAGCNNGGAAGAATCAACCTGTGAAAATGCTTCAAAAATTTTCTTTTGATTCTCCAGAGAAATCCCAATGCCAGTATCTCTAACTGAAAATTGAAATATCTTTGCATCTTGTAAAGTCTCTTCTCCCAATATTGTTATTTTAATTTCTATCTCACCCTTATGAGTAAATTTCACTGCGTTACCAATGAGGTTAATGAGTATTTGCTTGAGTCGAATCGGATCCGAATAAATAAAACGAGGTGTGTCTGGTGAAATATTAAGTAAAACTTCTATTCCTTTTTCTTTGGCTTTATATTTGATTACATCTGCTGCTTGTCCTACTAACTCAAAAATATTTATCTTTTCAATATTTAACTCAAATTTTCCAGCTTCAATCTTTGAAAAATCAAGAATATCATTTACTAAATCCAACAAGGACTCAGCAGATTGATGAACTATTTTCATATAATTAGATTGAGTTTCGTTTAAGTTCGTTTTTATGAGTAAATCAGTAAAGCCAATTATCCCGTTTAAAGGAGTTCGTATTTCATGACTCATACTTGCCAAAAACTCCGACTTAGCACGATTACCCGCTTCTGCTTCTTCTTTGGCAATTCGATGTTTTTTCTCACTTTCCATTAGAAGTTTTGTTTTATGTGTTACGAGTTTATTTAGTGCCCTGTTCCAAAAAGAAATTACTATGATGATGGATATAAAAATTAAACATCCTGCCCCAATCCAAAAACTAGAGCTTTGGTAAAAATATTCATGGTCAATGTAAATCCAATTTTTTAAAATTATAGTGCGCTCTTTAGGAGATATATCGTTTAACGCTTTTTGTAGTATATTTCGTAAAAGTGGGAAATCCTTTCTTACACCAAATCTGAAATTGTATTGAAAATCAATATTTCCCGATATAGTAAGGTTAGAAAACAGTTCTTTTTGAAAATAATATGATACACGAGAAATTTCTCCAACTGAAAAATCCACCTCTCCCGACGAAACTTTCGCGAGTGCATTTAATTCATCTTTAACCTGCACTAATCGAATATTTGGATAAGTTTCTTTTAAATAAGAATACAGAGCACTATCCTCTACCACGGCAACTTTTTGTTTGGATGTAGAACTAAGTTCACTTAAAACATTCGTATCTTTTCTTGTAATAATTTGGGTATTAGAAGTTAAATAAGGATCTGTAAATAATAAAATTTGGTCTCTTTCTGGAGTTTGCTGTATTGCAAAAATCATATCTACTTTATTTGTCTTTACCTGCTCTAAGAGTTCAGCCCAAGAATCAAATGGAACAAATTCAAAATTTACTCCTATTTTTTTTTCAATTATACGAAGGTATTGTATACTTATACCATCGAATTCATTTTCCTTATTTGTTTTTGATATAACCAATGGAGGATACTCATGAATACCCACTTTTATACTTTTATGATTTGAGTTCAGCCAAATTTGTTCTGTTTCAGAGAGATGAAGCTCTTCTGCAAATATAAAATGGAATGGTAAAAATAGAAGTAGAAATTGTAATTTACAATTTCTTAATTGTTTTGAATATTTTTTCATCTATTTTGAATACTTATAAACCACTTGTTTAACATTTCGAAAATTTTGTCTTTTTTAAATGGTTTACTTACGTAATCATCCATTCCTGCATCAAAATATTTCTCTATTTTTTCTTTAACAGTGCTAGCAGTAAAAGCTATAATAGGAATTTTTTTTTCGATTTCGAGTTTTCTGATTTCTATTGTCGCATCATAGCCATTTAACTCTGGCATTTGAATATCCATAAATATTATTTCAGGCTTTTCCTTTTGAAATATTTCAATCGCCTCTTTGCCATTAACCGCTTCTAATGTAATAATATCTGCGTTTATCTGTTTTAAAACTGTTCTAGCCAATAATCTATTCACATTATCATCATCAACTATTAGAATTTTTATTCCTGCGAAAATTGGATAATTAGTTTTTATTATTTGTTGTGGTATATTTTTGTTATCTTCAAGATTCATTTGGGTTAGATTCTCTTCTTGCGTCACACCAATTCTGGTTAGACAATTTAATAATTCCTTTCTCTTTATAGGTTTAATAATTTTATATTGTATATTTAAGTTTTTACAATTTTGGTGAAATGTTGCATCCTCAGTTGACTTATGCAACAGAATGATTGGCATATTCGGACTAATTTTACGATTGTCTATTAATTCTTGTAAAATTTTAATTCCATTTTCTTTTTCTAAATGATAATCAATTATAAATAAGTCATATTTTTTATTTTGTGAAATTACTTCTGTCAAATCACTTTGTTTCATTGCCAAATTTGATTCAATCCCTAAAGTTAACAAAATATTTGAAATAGACTTTACACTTTTTTCATTATCATCTAAAATCAAAACTCGTTTTATTTTTTCTAATTCATTTGACTGAATTTCTTCTTCAAATTTAGTTGGAAAACTAAAAAAGAATTCGCTACCAATCCCCAAATTTGACTTTAGTTCTAACTTAGTATCCATTAAGTTCAGTAATTTGTTAGAAATGGAAAGACCCAAGCCAGTTCCACCGAATTTACGAGTAATAGAAGAGTCCGCTTGAGAAAAGGATTCGAATATTTTTTCTTGGTTTTCATTTGAAATTCCTATTCCTGTGTCACGAACTGAAATTTTGATTATTATATTTTTAGTATCCAGATCTTTGTTAATTACTTCTGCATTGATTTCGATTTCTCCACTTTCAGTAAACTTTACAGCATTTCCTATGAGGTTAATTATGATTTGCCTGAATCGAATAAAATCTGTATAAATGTATTTTGGTAAATCAGATGAAAAATTTAAAATTAATTCTAAATTTTTCTGTTCCACTTTATAATTGATTATATCTGCAGCCTGTTCAAGTAGTTCAACAATATCTACTTTCTCCAAATTAATTTCTAATTTACCTGCTTCTATTTTAGAAAAATCTAATACATCGTTTAATAAATCTAGTAGAGAATTTGCAGAGTTGTGAATAATTCCCAAATATTGAGTCTGCAATTCACTCAATTGAGTTTTCAGAAGCAAATCACTAAATCCAATCACTGCACTAAGTGGAGTACGGATTTCATGACTCATATTACTTAAAAATTCTGATTTTGCATTATTAGCAATCTCAGCTTGTTTTTTTGAATTTAAAATTTCTTGTTCATATGATTTTCGCTGTTTAAATTGTATCACAACTATTCGGAGTAATACCAATTTACCGGTAATATCTTTTTTGGCTCTCGCATTTACTAAAACAGGTATTTTTTCACCTACTTTATTCTTAAAATCTAAATTCACTTCCTGTATGAAGTCTGTAATATAAAGTAGGGGAACGAAATGAGTTTGGTGGTAAATTTTTCCACCCATTGTCAAAAAGTCTGTCCATTTTAATTTTCCTATAATTTCATCTCTTGTATAACCAAGCCATGTTAGTAGGGTTTGATTAATTTGTGAGATCAATCCATCTGGTAAGGCAGAAAGATAACCACAAGGAGCATCCTCATATACCTCCAAAGCAGATTCTTCCTGAGATAAAATTTTCATTTTAATTTTTATGTAGACGTTAAGTATTTTTTGATTGCAAGAGTAGTTTCATCTGGATTACAAAGATGCGGACAATGACCAGTAGTCTCAATAACTACAAAATCACTATTCATTATATTTTTGTGAACGTATTTTCCTACTTCCAGTGGAGCAATTATATCTTGAGAACATTGTAGAATTAATGTTGGAATTTGTAATTTTTGCAGATCACTACGATTATCCCCCATAAATGTAACTCTCGCAAAGTGTTTTGCAATCTCGGGGTCATGTTGACAAAAACTATTATTTAGCTCTTCTGCAAATTGAGGTTTATCAGAATTACCCACTATAATAGGAGTAATTGCACTTGACCATCCAAGGTAATTACTATCCAAAGTCTCAACCATTTCCATTACATCTTGTTCGGAAAATCCACCGTAATAATCACCATCGTTCATATAACGCGGAGAAGGTCCGACCATAATGATATGTTCAAATAAATCAGGTCTTGGATTTGCAGCAAGAACTGAAATCATGGAACTTACCGAATGTGCAACTAAGATTGTTTTTTGTAATTTTAATGAATCGCAAATTTCTATAATATCATCCGCATAACCTTGAAGAGTTGAATATTTTTTTGGACTATAAGAATTCCAATCCGATTTACCGGATCCAACATGATCGAAGAGTATAACCTTATAGTTTTCTTCAAATGCAGGTGCGACAAATCTCCACATCTTTTGATCGCAGCCATATCCATGCGCAAACAAAATTACTTTTTCCCCTTTACCACTTACCACCACGTTGTTCCGTTTAATTATATCCATTTTACCTCCGCATATTTTCTAGTTCTGATGACATTATAATACAAATATTAGGTAAATATAGCAAGTGAAAAACCGAAGTAAACATTTTCAAGTATCTAAAAACAATTACTAATTCTCCCTTGCTTTGTCTGTTAGGGAATTTAAAAAACTAATTATACTCTCCACTTCCTGTTCTGTCAGATTTTTTCCAAGCTGGAGTTCACCCATGTTCTTCACAGCTAAATCGAGAGTGGTTTGACTCCCGTCATGAAAATAGGGGGCGGTAAGTGCAATATTTCTAAGGGATGGGACTTTAAACACATACATATCTTCTTGTTTTCCTGTAATGTTAAAACGCCCTTTGTCTTCTGTGTTTTGATAATTCTTTTTGATTCCAATTTTCTGAAAAGAATTTCCGCCAAGTAAAGGACCTTTGTGGCACTTTGCACAACCTACAGAGAGAAAAATTTCTAATCCTTTGATTTCATCTAAGGTAAGTGATTTGTACCTGCCTCTTTGAAAATCATCAAATCTATCACTAGTTCTAAATGTTCTCTGAAAAGAAGAGATACTCATTGTTATCTGCTCAAATTTTATTCTACCCATTTTTTCTGGAAATGCTTTTTCAAATAATTCTTTGTATTCAGGAATAGAAGATATCTTATCCACTATATACTTTTCATCTGGTATCGCCATTTGTAATGGATCAAGGAGTGGAACTCTAATTTGGTCTTCTAGGTTTTTGGCTCTACCATCCCAAAATTGAGTTATGTGAAATCCTGAATTTAAAACAGTAGGAGTGTTTCTATTTCCTATTTTACCATACACACCTGCAGATAAATGCAGATTATCCACACCGGCTTTTTTGTTTAAAACATTGTGACAAGTGTTACAGGACTGATTGTCGTTTATGGATAATCTAGTATCAAAGAAAAGTTTTCTACCCAAGTTAATTATTGGAAGAGTATCGTTTTCACTTCCGGGCATCTTATCAGGAATAACTCCAAAAAGTTCGTTGGAAGTTTTAATAAGGGCTTTTGTTCTCTCACTTGGATTGCACATAATCAGAATTAGGCACAAAAAGACAAGACTGGTTTTGATTTTCATATTTTTAGTATCCATTGATTAAATTTGATAAAGTTCCTTTTCCTTCTTTTGTATTGACTATGAAGAATTCATTTTCCTTTAAGGAAGGATTTTTTTTCTTCGCAATTTGAAAGTATTTATTTAGTGTTTTCAAAGATGCACGAATATCATTTGATAAAAGAGAATCTCTCCAAACTTTTAAAAATTCAGGAAAAATTTTTTCTGATTCAGAAGCTTCTTCTGATGCTTTAATTGCCTTTTGGTAATCGCCTAATTCGTAGTATGCCTTAGCCATCATGGAGTAATATTCTTTGCCTTTGTTTTTTTCCTTTTTAAGCGGAGTTCCCATTGTGATTACACTATTCCATGATTCATTTGTAGAATGAATTTGCATCAGTGAATACAATGCAGTCGGATAATACGCGTAAATCGTAAGAATTCTTTCAAAATAAGACTGTGCCAAATTCAAATCTCGAGTCGATAAAAAATAAAATCCAATTTCTTCTAAAGCTTTGATTTCATACTCTGGGTAGTTTGAAACTACATCTAAAAAAATTACATACTCTTCCGAACGATTTGTCGCTTTTAAGTATTGCATAAATTCAAAAATTTTAGATTTATTTGTAACATTGACTTTATAGAAATTATTCAACATTTGTTTTGCAATATCATATTCATCTAATACATAATAAACTCTAAGCAAATTCAAATAAGGAACCATTTCCTGTGGTTTTTCTTTTTGTAGTTTTTTGAAAACTTCTTCACTAGATTCTATATAGGATAACTTTGCACCATAAACTGCCAAGTTATTTAGCTCATAAAAGCTTTTTGCTTTCTGGAGAGATTTTACTTTTTGATCTAAGTTTGAAAAGTCTGGATTTTCTACTGGAGTCAAATTTTCATTTAGAAGTATAAAATTTTTGTCAATTTTCAGAAGGTCAGATTTATCATCTTCCAAAACTGGAGTTGGACGAAAGATAGAAAAACAACCATTGAATAGAAAAAAACTAACAAAAAGTAAACTTCCAAAAACTCTACTTTGTAAAAAGGATTTAGTAAAATGATTGTCCTTTTTGAAGTGCGGATAACAACTATTTTTCCCTTTTAGGAAGTATAACTCAAGAATATTTTTTTTCTTCATTTATTTGTCTTGCAAACAGTAAGTATTTTAATGCTTTTTTCTGATTTCCTAACATTAAATATAAGATAGATAAATCATAAGCATCTTTCGGATCTAAAAGAGTTACCTCTTTGTCGTTATAATAATTCTGTAAGTTACTTTTAAAACTTACTAACTTTTTATTTTTGATTTCAGTGATTCGATTTGTAAATTCTTTCTCTCTAGCTGTAGAGTTGTTTTTTTTATATTGTATTTCTTTTATAAAATTTTGAAAACGATCATCGGATGATGTGACTTGGTAAATCAGTTTTAAGGATTTCGCATAACTTCCAACTTTTGCGTATAATTCGGATCTAAGTAGCTTCATAGAAGAATTTTCTGCATACAAAGAATTGTATTGTTGCATTAACCGCAAAGAGTCCCTATATCGTTTTTGCCGATAATAAAACTTTATTAATTCTTCTAAACTAGTTTTGTGATTCGGATCTATTTTAATTGCATTGGATAAATACTGCTCCGTCTTATCCACATTATCCGCTTTTGTATAAACGGATGCTAAAAGTATATGAGAATTTATATAACGTTTGTTGTAATACAAAGATTTTTTCAAAAATTGAATCGATTTTTTTAAACGATTTTGTTTGTAAAGTTCTTGTCCTACTTGAAAATAGGTTTCTTCATTTGGATTTGATTTGGAGATTTTTAAAAATAACTCGAGTGCCTTTGTGTGCTCTTCTAAATTAGAATATAAATTGGCTAATCGTCTTAGGCATTTTAAATTTCCAGGCTCCATTTCTAAACAGGCATTGTATTTTTGAATGGCTTTTTTAAAATCAGCCATTTCTTCTGCCCTAAGACCATCTCTATATGACTCACGCACTTTATTCATTTTATAATGAGAATATTTTCGTTTAATAGTATCCTTAAAATTATTCACATATCCTGAAAGGTTCTTGGAATCAATGACATCTGTTTTTTCTTTCATAATTTTAGGTGGTAGATTACTTGAACCTATCCTGAATAGCAATTTAGGAATCTAAAATAATTTAGCAAGAAAATTAAAATTATCGTATCGACTTAGATAAAAGATTGCCACAGAGGCACAGAGAATTTTGAGTTGTGCTAGTTTTATTCATATGCACAAAGCTAAAGAGAGTTGATGCAAGATTAAAATTTAATCTTTGCCCTGGGATAAAACGGTAAGCCTAAATTAAGAAAACAGGCGATATTTTGCGCAATCGAATCTCTCGGAAATTTCTCTGTGTCTTTGTGCCTCTGTGGCAAAAATACACTCAGAAGTTACACAATGCAATTTCTCCTTTGTCCAGCGTGTTTAGATTGGAAAAATTCTTAATTCCAGAAAAATGAGGAATTTACCAGCTTTTCATGTCGATTATAGTATTAATTAAACTTTAGAACTATTAAGGTAGGTTCCAACAAATGAAACATATTCTAATTATACTGGGAATTATAGCTTTGATTTCCTGCCAGTCCTCGCAAATCAAAGAAGAAGAGGCTTCCAATTCCATAGAAACCCATGAAACACAGCCTGAAGCATTGAAAGAAGCCAAAGACGTTGTTAAACTTCCCGAATCACCAAAATTCGATGAGATCGGTTTTGCTACTTGGTACGGAGTTCAGTTCCAAGGTAAACCAACTGCTAGTGGAGAAATTTTTGATCGTTTTAAGTTAACAGCAGCTCATAGAACAATCCCTTTCGGTTCTATAGTAAAAGTGCAAAATTTAGAAAACAAAAAAGAAGCTGATGTAACTATCAATGACAGAGGACCTTTTGATGAAGGTAGTATCATTGAAGTTACCGAAAAAACAGCAGAACTGTTAAATTTCAAAGAAGATTCTTTTGCAAAAGTAGGGATTAACATCATTAAGCCGGTAGAAGAAAATCCAATCCTTGTAAAAGACGATTCTTTTAGTGTCGATGACGATGATGATGACGACGATGACGATGATGACATTGACGAAGAAACAGCTCCACCAGTCAAAAAAGGCGAAGTCAAAAAACCAGCGACCGTAACCCCAAGCCCAACCGACAAAAAAGCTCCAGCACCTGCACCAACAAAAACTGCACCTGCAAATAAACCTACTGTATCTGAGCCAAATACCCCAGCAGCAAATGTACCTACTGTCACAACCACTTCTTCTTCAAACGAAGGTAAACCAAAAGGAGAGACTGTTCAGATAGGAGTATTCAAAGAACAAAGAAGAGCAGAAGCATTTAGAGACCAAGTAAAAAAGGACTTTTCTGAAAAGATATTCCTATTCTCTAGAGCTGGAACCTATGTCGTTCAAATTGGAGACTATGCAAAAAGAGAAGACGCAGTAGCCCTCAAAGAAAGACTTAAAGCAAAAAAAATTACCAACTGTTTCATTCCACCTAAAAATTAAACTATTCACAAGATTGATTGGGCGAGTTATCGCCCAATTTTATAACTAGACTCTTTTGTTTCTAGATTGTTTAGCTTATTTTCTATCTTGATCTAACTCTTCTCCCCCTCCATTTCACCCACAATCCTAACAGTCTCAACACTGACAGTGCAAACACGTTTCAATAAATCAATCACGAAGTCTTTATAATCAGCAAACTTATACGTATTAAATTTTTCAGCAATAGTAGGGTCAGTTGGTTTCTTTTCTTTGTATTGGTCTAAAATCCATTCGAGCGCGGAGCGGTTACCTAGTTTATACTCCCAAGCCTCATTCGGAATTCCGCTAATAGTTGTATTCTCATCTAGAATAATGACTCCAGCGTCTTTATCTGCTTTTAATTTTACATTTGGTTCTTCTTTCTTCTCTTTTCCTTTTGCGTGTTCAACTTTTAATTTATAAGGTTTCGCCGTTTCGTATTCGAGGTGAATTTCCATTAACTCCTTTCCCCAATCTCTCCACTTGGCAAAGTCCTTGTAAAATGGAATCCTCGGAAATTCTCGTTTTAAATTTAATTCATATTTTTTGCGATAGGAGGGATTGTGCAATACTGCGTAGACGTAATGGAAAATATCGATTTTTTCGATATTTCGTAAATTCCGTAGGGACGCACGGCCGTGCGTCCCTACGGAATTTACGGATTCTTTTTCATAATGTGTGGCAAATTGCGCTAATCCCCAATCGGTGATATTGTCGTGGCGAGTTACCACTTGCCCTGAGCCTGTCGAAGGGTCGGAGTCGTAGGTGTAGAGAGGGAGACACTGAGAATCTCCTGTGAAATGAAGATCAAATAATTGATTACCAGCTAAACAATGAAAAGGACTTGGACTACTCCCGCTAGTAAAAATGATTGCTTGATTCTTATGGATTATTTTTCTACTTGGATCATGAAAAATGTTAGGAAGATTTCCTCTAACGTCAATTGGAAGATAACCATCGCATAAATATTTTTTAGTAAAAGGTCGATATGAGGATTCCAAAATATTTTCTTTCTCAAAGTTCACAATTTTTTCTTTGCGGAGTTTATCACGTTTTATCATTTTACTCCATTTGATTAAATTTCTTTCCGAAAGAAACTTATCTACAACTGGATTGGCATCAGATGGTTTATCTATATATTTTTTTTCCTTTTTGTATTTTACCCATCGTTTGACTTCAGAATTATATTCCTCATAAAAAAATTCCATTTTATTAATTAAATTTTCTTTATCAAAATCATAAACCCATTCATCCCGATTAGATGCAATTCCATTAGAAAAAATATTGAATAAGGTATGATTTTCTTGGTTAGATTTATTTTGTTTATCAAATACAGGAATCAATTTATCCCATTCATTTACTGATAAGTTAATCCAATTATTATTTTTGTCCGGTTGAATTAGTTTAAAATTTATAGTACCGAGTTTACTCGTTGTTAGCCAGAATAATTTTTTATCCTTATTCCACGAGTCGTCTACTTCTGAATAATAAATTCTACATTTGTTTTGCGTTACGCCCCTTTTATCCGCCTTTGTAAGTGGGGTCTTGTGAATCAAAAATACAATTGCAACACCAGTTTGAATATTAAAAACGTTTCCAATACTTTCATTCTTTTTTCCATAATTTTCCCGAATATCACCACCTAAATCAATTATATAAGCAAAATCAAAATCATCTTGAATACATTTTCTAAATCCATCAAATCCTCTAGCATCTATCAAAGACCGATTGGTAACAAAAGCAATGATTCCATTTTGATGTAATCGATCCATCGCCCAACGATAGAATCGAGAATACATATCATATACTTTTGTTTTTTGAGCAGTGCTATATTTTACAAAAGTATCCTTGATTCGTTTATCAATAATTGTATATTCTCGATTTTTGTTGTTATCGTTTTCGCTTTGTTGGTTTGCGTTGTACGGTGGATTGCCGATGATAACAGAAATATTTTTCTTATTTTGATTTTTAATTCTTTTGGAATTCTCAGCGCTTACACCAAATAATTCGCCCTGACCCTTATGAGAAAATCCCATATTGTCAATTGTATCTACAAAACATAGATGATTAAACTCAGCGTATTCTTGCATTTTTTGGCTGTAGGTATATTCAATATTTAGATTAGCAATGTAATAAGGGAGAATCGCAATTTCGTTTGCATGGAGTTCATTTTCATATTTGTATTTTAATTTATCTTTGCGGATAATATCAATTATATCACAAATATATGTTCCCGTCCCCGTGCATGGATCTAAAATATCAACTCCCGCGTCTTCCAAATATTTATTAAAATGCTCATAGAGTAAATGATTTGTGCTTTCAATCATAAAACGAACAATTTCATTTGGGGTATAGACAATTCCAAGTCTATCAGCCGCTTTTGGATTGTAAGATTTATAAAATGCTTCATAAATCACTTTTAGAAATTTTTGTTTTTCGTGGTGATCTGCAATTCCAGCCGCATTTGCTTTGATGGTTTGGTAATAGTGTTTTACTGAATCGAGTGTTGCACGACGCACAGACCCTGTAAAAAAAGTAGCAAGCACATTTTCTAGTTCTTTTGCTACATTGTTTTCTCTGTGGTATTGCCCTTCCTCAAAGATAGTCATAAAAATATCTGCTGTTAAGATATGTTGGATCATCATCTCTTTTACATCTTCTTTTGAAATATCAGGGTTAATGCTATCTCTTAACATTTCTAAAAATGCACTACGGGCTTTGAGATAATTCTTATTACCCGTTTCTTGCTCTGCGATAAGCTTACGCAGAGTATCCGTTACATTGGGAATGTCTTGTTTAAAATGTTCAATTGCATCTCGAAACTGATGCACTTCTTCTCTTTCAAAGTTTACAAATTGTTTGATGACCTTATCTAGGTTTTCTGGATCAGTGATTTTTACTTCTAAAACTTTTTGTCCATTCTGATAAAGGATTGCAGTCTGACTGTCTTCAAATAAAATATTATCTTTCGGATAACCCTTATTAAACTTCTTTTTGATTTCTTCTTTTAGATCGTCCTCTTCATCTTTACTTTCCCAATAACCAATATCCTGACGAAGCGCATCTTTTAAAGTCCCATCGGGAGTTACATTTTTCCCTTTTGTGCCCGGAATCGAAACCTCCGGCACAACCATGAGTCCTTTAGAGCGAGCATATTCATTTAACAAAATATAAAACGCAGTCCTAATTGCTGTTTCCTTTTTGGTTCCCCCAAATTGGATTACTTTTTCTAATTCGTCATAATAGTGTTTGATTACGGGTAATGTCATTCTGCTTTGAACCTATTTTGTGCTGAATTTCTGTCAAGGGAAACTATGTCTTATCGGTGTTCATCGTCTTTATCGGTGGTAAAATCTTTTATTTAACATCAATGATCATCAAGGTGACATCATCGTTGTGGTTGGTGACGTTGTTTCCAATCCAACTTTTTACATCGTTCATCACTAGTTTTGCAAAATCTGCTGGTTTCATTCGACTGTGTTTTCTGATATATCCAATGAACAATTCATCTCCAAACATCTCGTCACTAGAATTACGCGCTTCGATAATTCCATCTGTATAAAGGACAATCCTATCTCCTTTTTGGATGGAGAATTCCACTGTTTCAGAATGTATTTCAGGAAAAAGTCCAAGCAGTTTACCTTTTTGGTTGAACTCTTTGACTTCATCTGTTTCAGAAGAATGAATATAAATAGAAGGGTGACCTGCCCTTGCGTGTTTAATCGTATTGGTTTCCAAATCTAAAAAAATATAACTCGCAGTAATAAAATTCATTCCCACATTGTTGAGCATACTTTTATTTATCCGCGAAAGCAAACGAGATGGGTCATCGGCAAATGCGGATTGAATCGAAAAAGCAACTTTTAACATAGATGCAATAATGGCAGCAGGTATACCATGACCAGAAACATCTGCGATAAAAATTCCAATTTTATTTTTGTCTACCACATGAAAGTCGTAGTAATCTCCTCCAATCTGAGTCATAGGAAAATAGTTAACAGCAATATCTAAATTGGAAATAATTGGAATCGACTTAGGTAAAATAGAAGTTTGAATTTTTTTAGCTACATCGAGTTCATGTCTTAGTGCGGCTAATGACTCTTTTTCCCTATATGCCTTTTTTAAATTGCCAACCATTTCGTTGAATTTTTCTGACAAAAATCCAAACTCATCATTTGTATTAATGACTACATTCGTTTCCATGTTTCCAGAAGAAAGTTCGTCTACTGCTTGGGAAAGTTTTTGTAAAGGATCGGTAAAATAAATAGAAAGCATATAAGATACAATCAATGTGATAATGAGTGCAACTAACGTTATAGTGACACCTGCGATTCCCATTGTATGTTTAAATTCATTTATATCTAAAATCGAAACACTAAATAAAACAGCTCCTACACATTCAGAAGTATTTTTGTAAATCGGAGCAACCACCATGATAAAAGTTCCATAGGCAAGCTGTTCTGGTTCGTTTTGAATATGAAACGTACAGGTATTGATAGAACTTTTTATTTTATCCTTTAACTCGTCTGTCTCGACATATTCCCAACCCGGAATGGAAGAGGCAGTATTTTGTGGAGCAAACGATAAAGATATAGGAATAAAATTTCCCTCGGAATGTATTTTAGTGATTAAAGAAGTATTTTTGGCACTGATAATTCCTTCGTCTGCTTCCGCTAAAAGTGGAGAACGACTGACTACTTGTAAAACTTTATAGTCATTAATTACAATATGTCCAAGGTCTGAGTCGATTAGTATTTTAAAAACTTTCCCTCGGTATTCGATTGTAAAATCATTTGTATGTTCCTTACTATCCCAAAAAATACTTAGTTTTCCATTTTGATTAAAATAAACTCTTAAACCTAAATATTCATTTTCCATCCAAATTGTATCTTCTGGTATAGGTGTGGCGTCTATCGCATAGATTAATCTTCCTGAAACTTTATCAATGATAACTGAATAAATCCAAGTAATGTATTCCTCGTTTGCAGAAATACTTTTCATATAGTTCATGTAACGCTTGAATTCAGGGTGATTGATTGCTTTTTCATTTGTGAATGTTTGAAAAATTTCTCCGTCAATTCCATTGGCAATTGCTATACCGAGAGATTTTTTGTGTTGTAAAAAGGATTTGTAATAAATAGAAATAGATACTTTGTATAAAGTATAACCAAGAGTCATAGATAAAAGGATGCTTACTCCCAAAAAACCGGAGAACATTTTTACTCTCAGGCTATTTTTGGCGGCGTAGATTTTTTTGATTCTATTATTTAACACAGCAGTTTCTAAGCATTGACCAAGGTGATAATATATCACACAATTCCTTAGTCAAGTGATTCCCTAAAAACAGAGTCTTTATTTCCCTGTAATTTATTTGTAATAGTAAAAGCCTATAGTAACCATAACTCAAAAGTAAACTGAGTTGAATTAAATATCTTCGCTAGAAAAGCGGAATACAATAGGAGAATTACTGGATGAAAAATTCAATCCAAATAAAAATTCAAGCCTTACTAGTAAGTTTAGCAATGCTAGTATTGGTTATCAACTGTCACGAAAAAAAGAAAGATAATAGCTCGCTAGCAATAGGTGCACTACTTTTAAATCAAGCAGCAGCACCTACATGGTCAGTAACCATGACTGCTACTCTTAGGGAAGCTAGCGGAGCAAATCTAGCTGCTACGAATGTAGTAACTTTAACAAATAATACTGCAACAACAACTACCGCAACCGATATTAAACAATCATTGGTGCTCAGCAGTGGAGCTACTAATGTACAAGTATTTGCAAGTACTGCAGCGGTAGGTGTTTTTACTATTTCTTTTACTGTTAGTAGCGCTTCTACTCCTTTGAGATTGGCTTATACTACACTTGCTGCTGGTGGTAATGCTGATACTGTGGCAAATTACACTGTGGACGCAGGAAGTTCTACATTCACTTTAATTGCTAATGATAGTGATACCACAAACCTAGCTCAAGTCAGTGGTTTGACTTCTACAGGAAAAACACTTACTGTAAGTTCAATCAGAACAGTAAAATCAGGATCTTATAGTTTACCAAACCCAACTGTCGGAGAAACTCTTTGCGACGGAACAAATGCATCAACTCCTACTGTTAAGTCAGGGACTATATCCGCTGCTGAAACTTGGTCAGGTGCTATTTTACTACAAGGAACAGTTGTAGCAGACGCTCCTATCACTGTTACAGCTGGTACTGTTATTTTTGGTTCAAGAGGTTCTTCACTCTTCATCCGTGGTGCAAATAAATTGACCGCTATTGGAACAGCTTCAAATCCAATTTGTTGGACATCTTCTTCTAAACCTGGTTCTAGACAACCTGGCGACTGGGGTGGTATTGTTACTGTTGGTAATTCTGGAACTACTAGAGCAACTGCAGGTAGTACAGAAGGAACAACTCCCCTTTCTTATGGTGGAGGAACAACAACTCCAGGAACAAATAACCTAGAATTAGCTTATAATATCGTAGAATTTGGCGGAAATGAGGTAGCACCTGGGGACGAATTGAACAACATCTCTATGTATGCATCCAACTCTATTCTAAACTATGTACAAGCACACAGAGGATTGGATGACCAGTTCGAGGCTTGGGGTGGACAAATCACTTGGAGCAAAATGGTAGCAACTGGTGGACTTGACGATGACTATGATTTAGATGAAGGCGTAAAGGGAACTATTACCAATGCAATTGGGCATAAATACCCATCTTCTTGTGGTGGAACAGTCTCTACAGACCCAAATGGTCTTGAATGGGATGGTGTGAATTCTGGCTCTATCAATGGATACGGCGCAACTACTGTAACCTTGAACAAATTTGTGTTAATAGGTGCAGGAACTACGGCTGGAAAAGGGGCTATGTTAAGAGAAGGTACTCAAGCAACTCTAACCAATGGTGTGTTTTATGACTATACGCAAGGTATTGATTTAAGAGGGGGGAATTCACAAACCTCAGCTCTGACAGCTACAAACGTTAGAATGAATAGTTCTGCAAGTAACTTTAACGCTCCATCCAGTTCAACTACTACTGCATCGGAACTTACTGGTGTGACCAGAGACCTCACTGCACTTCCAATCGTATCTGATGCCGGAATCAATACTGAATCCAATTGTGGGTTTACAGCTACTAAACCTGATTATACTTTAACTAGTACTGCCGCTTCTGCTCTTGGAGCAGGTGATGGTGCTACTAATTTCTGGTCAGGATGGACTGTTTACCGAGGTAGATAGTTTTTAATTTCAAGTATGAATTTAAGAAAGGGATCGTAAGATCCCTTTTTTTGTCTAAGAGTATAGAATGAAAATGATAAGAAAATTTTTAATCCTATTTTTAAGTATTATTTTAGTATTCAGCTGCAAAAAGAAAGACTGGCGTGATGAGATGGCAGATTCTGAGAAAGAATTCCAAAGCTCCCTAGCCAAAGACCATGAGTTTCTGGTTTCCTTAAAAAAAAGCAGTTATGTAATTCCAAATTCCTCCAAAAGCCGAGAAGAGGCTATTCAAATGTATTTATCTGAAGTATTGACCAACGAAGATATATCCCAAATTAAGTATGCAATGAACCAACAAGAATTAAGGGAAATTCTTTATCCGAATACACTGGGAATTGGAACTTCCTTAGACACAACGAAGTTATCAGACTACGAAAGCATCATCTGGGAGAGATTTCAACTCGGTCAAAAACGTATCTTAGAAAAGTGGAGTAAAAAATCTAAACTGATTCAGATCAACTGGTCCGAAACAGTTCGTGACTATGGTGTATTAAAAGGGCACAAACCAGAATCCATCGAAATAATCACACAGGAAAAAAAGCTGAAAATCGAACAAATCAGGCAAGTGATCGAACACAATGGTCAATTCAAAGTAGCTATCGTATCTCCCTAATTAAACAATTTATTACAAATCAATTACGAAGAATTAATCTGCGTGTAACAGACACCGTATGATTTCTATCGTCTTGTTAATAGTTCTTAAAAGAATGGTCTCATAAAAATAACTTGTGGGAACAGTATGAACTCAAATAATTTTTTTCATAAATATTTAATTGTCTTTTTAATCTTTCTTCCAGGATTAATATTGGCACAAGCTACAGGAAATGTTCGAGGAACGATCATTGACTCGGACAATGGTGAACCCATCTTTGGAGCAACTATTGTGGAGAAGTCTACAAAGAAGTTCGCTAAGTCTGATTTTGATGGAAAATATGAACTAGTTTTGCCAGCTGGAAGCTATGAAGTAGAATACCAGATGTATGGATTCTCCCCTCAGAAACGAAAAATTACCGTTAACCCAAATCAAACATCATCTGCAAACATTACCTTTGGTGCTAAAAAGTTAGAAACAGTAGAAGTAACGGAAAGAGCACTCAATAACACTGACGCCAGCCTTTTAGCATTACAGAAAAAATCAGGAACCGTGTCAGATGGAATTTCCGCTGAGTCCATCAAAAAATCCCCAGACTCATCAGCAGGGGATGTGATAAAACGTGTTACTGGTATTACGCTTGTCGGCGGGAAATTTGTTTTTGTGCGAGGTTTAGGGGAGAGATATTCTTCTACTTTTTTAAATGATGCCTTTATCCCTTCTACTGAGCCTGATAAACGAATTGTTCCATTGGATATTTTCCCTGCTGGTTTACTAAAAAATATTCGAGTAATCAAAACATTTGCTCCCGAAGAATCAGGGGAGTTCTCCGGTGGGTTAGTTAAAATTGAAACGAAAGATTATCCTGATAAATTTACTTTGACCGGTGGATTTGGAGTTGGGATGAACTCCAATACGACAAATAGAAGATTTCTTTCCCCAGCCGAAAAGGGAGACTTTTTGGGAAGAAGTACCGCAAGTCAACAATTACCATCCTTAGTGTCTGGTATTCCTGATGTTTTAGCTTTTGAACCAGGTAATCGATTTGGTGGTCTTCCGCCTCAATTAGTAAATCTCGCCGCACTTGACTTTCCACAACAATGGACTCCGAATCAATCTAAAGCTCCCTATGATAAAAACTTCAATTTCACAGTAGGAAATACATTCAAACTAACAGAATCAGGACAGAGATTGGGTATTATCTATGGTATGACTCATAGCACGGACTATCGTTTCAAACAAGTAAAAGAAGCTAGGTATGTTCCTATCAATTTGGTAAATAACTTTTTATTCGATAAAGCTTCTACACTCGACGTTAGACAACAACAAGATGCTGATATTCACATAGAAGAGAAGTTATGGGGAAATAATTTCAACTTATCTTATGAACTTACTAATGGTCAACAGATCTATTGGAAAAACATGTACACAGTCCAAGGTGAATCTCAGGTGAGAGATTTCTCTGGTGTAAATAAAATTGATAACTTTCAATTTTTCTCCATCGCTTCAGAATTTCAAAGTAAAGAATTACTAAATTCTACGTTAGGCGGAACACATGCAATCAATTTCCCAGGTGCGAATAGACCTCACAAATTAGAGTGGCAATACAACTACGCAGAAGCAAATCGTGATCAACCAAATCTACAACAACAAGTTTGGAGACGCTCTGATCCTCCTACAACTCCTACTCAGGTACCTACCAGACTTGGAAATAACCCTGATGGATCCAGATTCTATTCTACTGCAGAGGATACCATTCGAAGTGGAAGTTTAAAGTATGAAATTCCATTTAACCAGTGGAGTGGTCTAAAATCAACTTTGAAGCTCGGAGGATATGCACTCCATAGAGAAAAAACATTTAGATTTAGAGAATTTAATATTCGAAATTCTAGAGGTTTTAATAGCCAAGATCTTTATTTAGTTCCAGGAGAAATTACATTCAATCCATTAGAATTTGTTAGTGCTGATCCTGTTACACAACTCACGAATAAGACTTTTTTTGAAAGACAAGCAGAGCCAAATGCCTACGATGCATTTCAAAAACTACAAGCCTATTTTGCACAAGTGGATATGCCAATTGTTTCTGGTCTTCGATTTGTCGGTGGAGCTAGGTTTGAGGACTCTTACCAAAAAGTTAGAACCTTTGTTTTGAAAGAACAATACAATGCAAGAAAACCTACTTATGGATGTGATCCTTCTGGTGAACAAGAAAGAGTAGCGTTGATTAATTCCGGTTTATGTACAAACGATAACAATGGAATTGGGGAGATTAGAACTCGCGATCTTTTGCCGTCAGCCAACTTTATATTGGAATTTGCCAAAAACCAAAATGTGCGCGCTGGTTATTCACAAACTGTAACGAGACCTGACTTCAGAGAATTGTCCCCTTTTGCTTTCACTCCATACTTTGGTGCTGATAGAATTAGAGGAAATTCTGACTTGGACAGAACTTATATTCACAACTACGATTTGAGATACGAATTCTATTTGAATGGAACCGACTACTTTGGTGCAGGTCTATTTGTGAAAGAATTGTCTAATCCAATAGAAATGATTGGACAACCTGTTGCTGGTCAAATTTCTCCCTTCTTTACATTTGCCAATTCCAAAAATGCAAAACTGCGTGGAATCGAATTGGACTTTAGAACTGACTTAGGAAATTGGTTTCGATTTGAAACGAATTTATTCTTCATCAAATCACTTGTGGATGTCATAAATTACGAACAATTCATTGCTAGTAGAACTGGTTTATTGAACATCAATGACAGAACGATAACCTATGACCCAACTAACCTAAGCCGACCACTCCAAGGACAATCGGAATTTGTGGCAAACTTAAAGTTTGATGTATACTTAACCAAAAAGAAAAATTCGACCCTTGGTCTATATTACAATTACTTTGGCGATCGTATATTTGTCGTTGGAGCAAATGGAACTCCTGATGCGTACGAAAGAGGTGTCGGACTTACTGACGTAGTTTATTCTTACAGAAGTGATGACAAACTAGATTTCAAATTTGCTGCAAGGAACGTTTTTGATCAAAGATTTAAAATCTATATCAAAGATGAAGTAAGAAACGAAGAACGCCTATTCCGCTCTTACAGAGAGGGTGTAAGTTTCTCTATCTCTGCAAATTACAAGTTCTTTTAAACCAAATATCAACAAAGGAGATATTTACAATATGAAACAAATTCTACTCGGAACTTTAATTTTTGTAATCACAATGTTTGTCAATTGTGCAAGCACTTCCAAAGAAAAAAGTAACTTTACCTTTCAAAAAAATACAAGCTACCGAAGTGACCTCAAAAAAGTAGCAACCGCTTATGTGATCGTAAATTCTACAAATGCTGCTTTTGATAAAAAAGATGCTGGTATTGCTACCTTACAAAGTTTAGTAACAAGCAAAATTGATGAAATTTATGGAGCAGGAGTTGCCGGTGGAGAAACTCTAGTTGCACTTGCCAAAAAACTCAAACTTAGTGATAACTGGAACAGTGTAATAACCGACGTTAGTAACCTTGCCAAATCAAATGTTGAGGCTAATCTTGATTTAACTCCTGAGTCTAAAAAAACTTTGGATACAATGATCTCTAAAGGAAACATTGATGCAATTGCTTTTCCTTTTGTATCAGAAGATACTTTGGCATTAGAAAAGGGAAATAGTATCTCTCTTGGAATTCTTGTTTATGACCAAAAGACAACGAGCATTCTTTATAAGGCAAAACATGCAGAAATAAAGTTATCGGATGAAACAATAAAATTATTTGTTACCTCCCCGAATAACGCAAAGGCAAAGGCTAATGCTGAGTTGCTCCAAGCTGGACTCCTTTTCGGTGATAACCTTCAAAAAGAAATAAAATCTAAACCTGGAACAGTACCAACTTCTGGTTCTCAACCAAATTCTGAAACAGTAGCAGCCCCTTCTGCGACCGAAGTCAAACCAGATGGCGAAAAACCAGATGAGGAAAAAACAAAATTTGATAAATACGCACCACCCGGAATATTTGGATTTGTCGCTCTGCTTTGGCTAATTCTTCCCTAAATAAAAGATTACCACCGATTACACCGATAAAAGATACGATAAAAAAATAATGGAAATCCAAAACTATCGAATCAGTTATCGGTGATCTCGGTGTTCATCGGTGGTAATCTTTTAATCAGTATCTCCACCGATTAGCGAGTTTCACAAGTGTGAGCATTACAGGCACTTCAATCAATACTCCAACGACAGTCGCAAGAGCTGCACCGGAGTTGATTCCAAAAAGAGCTATCGCAACTGCGACGGATAATTCAAAGAAGTTACTTGCTCCGATCATAGATGCAGGAGCACAGACGTTATGCGGAAGATTGAGTAGTTTTCCAGTAGTCCATGAAATTCCGAAGATAAAATAAGTTTGAATCGTAAGTGGAATTGCTATAAGTAAAATATCAAATGGGTTTTTTAGAATTACATTTCCTTGAAAAGCGAAAAGCAAAACTAGTGTTGCCAAAAGTGCAGAAATCGAAATCGGTTTTAGAAAGTGCAAAAACTTAGTTTCAAACCATTCTTTCCCATAAATCCCGATGATGTATTTTCTTGAAACATACCCTGCGGATAAGGGGATAACAACAAAAATCACAACCGAATAAAAGAGTGTATTGTAAGGAATTGCGATGTCAGAAATTCCAAGCAAGAAACCAACAATCGGAATAAAGGCAAATAGAATCACTAAATCATTAATCGAAACTTGTACAAGAGTATAAAGTGGATCCCCTTTTGTGAGATAAGACCAGACAAATACCATAGCAGTGCAAGGTGCGGCTCCAAGAAGAATTGCTCCCGCCAAATATTCGTTAGCCCGTTCTGGTGTTAGGTAAGCAGAAAAGACATTCTGAAAAAACACCCATCCGAAAAAAGCCATCGTAAAAGGTTTAATGAGCCAGTTCACAGTTAAAGTCAAAAGTAATCCTTTCGGATTTTTCCCAATGTCTTTGACGGAAGAAAAATCAATCTGCACCATCATCGGATAAATCATGAGCCAAACCAATACTGCAATCGGAATATTTACTTCATAAAAACTCATCTTAGTTAGCGGCTCAATGCTATTACCCGCAAACTGCCCAAGTAAAATTCCACCCGCAATACAAAGTAAAACCCAAACTGTTAAAAATCGCTCAAAAAAACCCATTTTCTCTCCTAAAATATAAAGTATAATTTCACCACGGATGCACACGGATTAACACGGATAAAAGAAGTTTGTGCCTGTCGGCGACTTGGGGCTAATCGCCCCAAACCCCATTTTTTGTTAATTCCCATTAAAGTAAAATATTAAACAAATATCCTAAGATAATAATACAAATACCAACCACTCCGAAAAAAGTAACCAAGAGTCTAATCTGCATTACCTTCTTTAATAGGAGTGCTTCTGGCAAAGACAAACCGACAACTGCCATCATAAAAGCAAGTGCTGTTCCAATCGGAACTCCTTTGCCTATCAATACTTGCAAAACGGGAATTACTCCAGCTGCATTGGAATAAAGCGGAATACCAACAATTACCGCAAGAGGAACTGCAAATAGATTTTCTTTGGAAATGTAGGGAATAAAAAAGTCATTTGGAACAAAACCATGAATAGCCGCACCTACGCCAATTCCAATTAACACATACCAAATAATTCCCTTTATGATAGAAAAAGACTCATTAGACGCTGTCAAAAATCTATCCCAAAAATTTTTGTTTTCTGTGAAAGAATTTTCCTTTCGTGTAGTGGAATTTTTTAGAATTTCTTTTACCCAATCAGCTAAATACTCTTCCAAATGAAGTTTTCCTAAAATCATTCCAGCAATCATCCCGACTACAATTCCACTTACAACATAAATGGCTGTGATTTTAAAACCAAAAATTCCAAGAAACATCGCTACTGCAATTTCATTAACCAAGGGAGAAGTCACTAAAAAAGCAAACGTTACACCGAGAGGAATTCCACCTTTCACAAATCCGATGAACAAAGGAACAGAAGAGCAGGAGCAAAACGGAGTAACCGCTCCAAAGAATGATGCAATCAAGTATTCGAATCCGAACAGGTTTTTATTGGTTAAAAAACTTCTTATCTTCTCAATCGGCAAAAACGTATTCACAAAATTCATGAACATGGAAACTAGATACAACAATAAAAGAATCTTAATCGTATCATACAAAAAGAAATCCACCGCTATAATCAGCTTGGAACTTGGATCTAACCCAAGCCAATTATAGAGGATAAGATGAATTAGACTCTCAATCATTTGGAATTGTATTGAAGCAGGAGAGTTTTGATTTCTTCTGTCTTCGGAACTTTTCCGGTGAAGATCACTTGTTCATCTATGACAAGAGCAGGAGTTGATAGAATATCATACTTCAAAATCTCGTTCATATCTGTCACCTTTTCGATTGTAGCGTCTAATTGTAATTGGTTCACCGCAGTTTGTGTTTGGTATTCCAAAGTTACACATTTCTGACAGCCTGTACCGAGTATTTTGATTTTCATATATCCTCCTTGATACATAAATGAACCTCAAGTATTTGAGATTCCCGATAAAAGAACTCGGGAATGACACATCCAAATCCTTATTTTGAACTCAATTTAATTAACAGCAGGATTGCCCTGAATCGGAAGAGGTAGAACAACACGCATTAGCCTTATCACCCATAAACTTAAACTCAGGCAAATGGTCTTCTAATACGACAAATACTTCCCACTCGTTGCCATCTGGGTCTTTTACCCAAGTTTTGTCTTGGATGGCGTAACAGCAGGAAACGTTCATTTCGTCACGAGCGGTTAATCCTTGTTGTTCCCAGTATTCTTTGATTTTCAAAACATCCTCTGTTGAGCTAACTTGGATTCCTAAGTGAGACAAGGCTCCGTGAGAAACAGACTTGCCCGCTTCGTTTAAAGTAAAATTTAACGAAGGAAATTCCAAATCAAACTTGGCATATCCAATTCTTACCTTTGATGGTTCAACACCGAACATTTTTTTGTAGAAGTTGATACTCTCTTCTACGTTTCTGACTGTAAGTGCTAAATGTGGTTTTACGATTCCAACTTGTGGAAATGTTTTCTCTAATACTTTCATTTTATATTCTCCTCGATAAACTTTTTGCTATAATCGCGTATTTCATCTCGCGTCGCACGAAATGCATTTGCTATTTCTTCCTCACTTCCTTTTACTTTGGAAGGATCAGAAAAATTGTGGTGAAATCTTTTTGCGTTAGCCGGAAAGTAAGGGCAATTTTCTTTTGCATGATCGCAGACTGTAATAATATAGTCGAAATCAATCTGTTTGTATTCATTGATATGATTCGATGTATGTCTGGAAATATCAATGCCCGCTTCTTTCATAAATTGAATTGCTTTTGGATTGACTCCATGCGTTTCAATTCCCGCACTATAAACTTCTGCTTTGTCCTTCGCAAAATGTCTTAGCCAACCTTCCGCCATCTGACTTCTACAACTGTTTCCTGTGCATAAAACTAAAATTCTTTTCATACTTTCTCCTTTATTTTGTCATCCCCGAAATCCCTTATCGGGGATCTCAAATAAATTCAGAAGTCTCTTAGAACAAGAGATTCCCTATAAGGGATTTAGGGAATGACAATTGGTTAACAACAGTTATCCTTATTCTTACAAGCCTTTAACTCTAAAAATAACTTTCCGATTTCTCTTTCAAATTCTTCTACTTTTTTCCAATTGATACAGTAACAAGACTTAGCCCCTTCGACTTCGCCTTTGATGAGTCCAATCTCTTTTAATTCTTTTAGATGTTGGGAAACGGTGGATTGGGCTAATGGCAACACTTCTACAATCTCCCCACAAATACATTCCTGCTTATCAGCAATAGTTTTTAAAATCGAAATCCGCGCCGGATGCGAAATTGCTTTTGCGAATTCGGAAAGATTTTGTATCTTTTCCTTAAATTCAGTTTTTTTATTTTGTGCCATTCATTAATCGTATATTTACGATATACATTTTGTCAAGAAAAATTTTTTAAGATTACCATGCGAATGCGTAGGGTGCAAACAAGCACAGGACGAAATAAACACCGAGGACACCGATGGGATTATGACTTATGATATTCTTTTCCATTTCATAGTGTTCGTCGTTTAATTGCATTTTTCCTAATTCAAAAACCAAAATAAAAACCATCGTATCTTTTATCGGTGTCCATCGGTGGTAATCTTTGAGTGTAACACTAGAGTTTTTTACTTGCTCTCTATCTTAGCTTTGCAGATATGAATTATAGTAAATTTGCAACAGGTAGAAAAATGATAAAAATTGGAAACTTTCCTGAAATAGTCAATGAAAATGCGGCTAGAATCGTAGCTTTTTTTGTAATGCTTCTTAGTTTGTCAGCGATCTATACAGGTTCGTTTCTTATCGCTCTGATTTTACTTTATGGATTTACGGCTAGAGTGCTATACGGTCCACGTTTTGAACCATTTGCCAGACTTGCATTACATGTAATCATTCCGATTTTTAAAATAAAAAATATTCCAACTCCAGGTATTCCAAAAAGATTTGCTCAGATGATTGGATTTTTATTTAGCCTAACAGCCATTATCCTCTTATATTTAGGAAACAACTTTGCATTTACTATTACGCTTTCAATTCTTTCGTTCTTCGCATTTTTAGAAGCCTTTTTAGGATTTTGTGCTGGCTGTTTTGTATTTGCATATCTCATGAAATGGGGTGTTGTTCCAAACGAAGTATGCGAGAGGTGTAGCAATATTAGCTACCACATCTAAAGATTACCACCGATGCACACCGAGAGCACCGATGGGATTATGGCTTATGATATTCTTTTCCATTTCATAGTGTTCGTCGTTTAATTGCATTTTTCCTAATTCAATACCTAAAATAGAAACCATCGTATCTTTTATCGTTCCGTTATCGGTGTGCATCGGTGGTAATCTTCTTATACCGAATTCACGTTATTTAGTATTTTTCGTCTTGTTGTATACCGCTCTTTAGTAGTTCTTCGGCGAGTAGAATTATGATTTCCATTTGTGAACGATCTTTGTTTTGGGAATAAAAATCCTCTGGGTTAGAAAATCCCAAAGCACGAATCGCACTTTCCATTGCCAATTTGCGTTTGTCGGGATAACCGGAAAAAAGATACTGAATTAGATTCACTCCATTTACCGAATAACCGTTGTAAATCGCCCAATCAAACCATTTTGTAAAAGAAGTTCCATTGTCTACGTTCGTAAGTTTTTTCAGAGTTTCGGCAATTTTGACTTTTCGGTTTTCAAACTCTTCTTTGGTCTGTAAAAGTGGTAGACCTTTTGCAAGCGCAGTTGTTCCTAAACTCATAAGTCCGGTTAACACATCTAATCCGGTCAACTTTTCGTATAGAAATTCTTCTCCCAAGGCGGGAATCAAATAGGGGATAATCAGAGTTGTATCATACACAATGAGCGCATAACTTGCATTACTCCTTGTGATTTGTGATTGCGATTTTTTACTTACACGACAAAGTTCTTCTCTTATTTCATCTGATTTTACATTCTCAAAAATGATAATGGAAGGAGCAACTAGAACCTCATTTCCTTTCTGCAAAATAAAAAGATAGATTTCTTTTTTGGCAACTTCTGTCGCCCATAACATTGCGGCTTTTGCTGCTAGGATTCTCTCTTCTGTTGGAGCATTTGCATCAAAAATTATCTTTTGAAAAATTTCATAGTCTTCCTTCTTTCCTCGATCTACTACATAGGTCAGAGAATATAGACGAAGCTGTTTATCATCTAGTTGGCTTTTAATAAAATTAGAATCGACTTTATAATCTTGAATGTATTTTTTAAATCCAAAAGTTCTGTCTTCTGATGTTTTGTTTACTACAATATCTTTGAGAAATTTTTCACCTGATTGATTTTTGGAATAACTGATTAAGTCAATCAACATTTCTCTATCATCTTTATCCAAACCTTTATTGTATAATTTGATTATGATAGTTGTATATTTCTGAATATCTTTTTTGATCTCTGCGATAGTTTTGTCTCTGAGTGCTGGATCTTTCAAAGTTTTCCACAAAACAGATTCAGTAAAACCTTTGTCAAACATTCCTGAAAACATACTCTCCGCAGAAATGGAATAGGAAAGTAAAACAAATAAAATACAGATAATATTTTGTTTTACTTTTTTAAAATTAAAAGTAGTGGTTAACATAGAATAGCCAGTAAAAGTTAAAACTTTATGAATTTGTAGGTGGAATTAATAATTTTTCAATTTTTTCATATTGATCAATCGACATATTTACATACTGACAAGTGATCGAAAAGTATTTATCGAGAGGTTTCAAACCCTTAACCGATGCTTTGATTGTGATTTTGGTATCTTTTGAATATAGATCAAAAATTACAACCGTTCCCATTTGAAAAATTCTGGAAAAATGTTTATTGAGTGAATGTAAAAACGTGACTTCTGTTTCAGTAATGGATGTTACTTTGCAAACCTCAGATGACTCTTCATAATTTTTGTAATCACTAATTTCTTTTCGTATGGCAGAAGCGGCTAACCCAACTACATTGAAAGAATTTAAGTCGAGTCTTTTAGAATGCATAACTTGCACATAACCAATAATAATATATTGCCTGTATTTTATCGGAACACAAATCTCCGCTCTAAAATTTTCTGCATTTTTATCAGCCTTTAGCATTCGATTGTATTCGTTATAAGGAACGGATATATTTGGTGTACTTTCTGGAATTTCTCGATTTAGAATTACGATTGGTTGATCGAAACTTTTCATAAGACGAATGCGCTCATCTTGTTTATCTTTGATTACTACATTGTATCGATCATATAAATGTCTGAGCCTATTGTAATTGGAACGAAGCACTTCTTTAATATGGTCATCTCCCAAAAAAACAGTAACTTCATTCATACTAATAATATTGCTAACACGAATACCTAAATCAACTTTTTCTTTGGGTAACACCTTAGCCGGATCGTCTTGTCTAAGAGAGTCTATCGCTAGTTTTTTGTTTGAATTCATAATAAACTATTCCAAAGGAACTCTGAGTAAAGTATTCAGTCAACTATAAATTATCTTCTCAGTTGGCAACTTGCGCTGTTACCCAAAGCTGTATGGTGAATTATCTTTTATGTTCTATTCTCTAATCGCTCTATAATCTGAGTAAAATCAGGTCTACTCTGAACATTATGCGACATACAATCATCTTTCAATGTAAAAAGTTCTTTTAGAATTTCTGAATTCAAATCGTTGGACTGGACTCGCACGAGTAAATCTTCCATAAGACAGCCAAATGCCCTTACTTCAATACGTTCAATCAAATTCGCAAAGGCAGAATTTTTGTCATACAATGCTGCCGCGCCAAAATCTCCGAAAAGTGGATGAAATGTTTTGTCGTTTACTAATATGTTATGCGCGTACAAATCTCCATGGGTAATACCTTGAGAATGAATATGAGAAGCAGCAGAGGAAATACCAAGGAGTATCCGCAAAATACTTTCCAGAGAAAAATACAAATTATCCGCAAATGTATCTCTTGTACAAGTTTCAAAACTAGGAGGATTTCCTAAATTTTTGTAATCTTTTGGAATTAACTCAAACACTAAGCCGTTTTTTTCTTCTGGATGATTACAAACTTTTCCGATAACTTTCACTAAATTTGGATTAGTCCCTACAGAAATTGTTGCAATCATTTCATCACTTGGAAATCCATCACTAGTAATTTCTCCTTTGAAAACTTTTACCGCTATTGGCTCTTTATCTTCATTGTTCCGATGAGCTTTGTATATGTTTCCTGATGCACCTTCTCCTAACTTTTCTTTTATAACTAAATGTTTCCAATCAATTTCAGCAAGATTAAAACTAGAAAATGAAGGCGAACAAGGATTACCCGCAAGTGCAACCCACGATAGTTTTCGTAAAGTAAAAAGCCATTCTGGTAAAATTTCAAACTGATTAGCAGAAATTCTAAGCAGTTCTAAGTTTTTACAATTCCTCATTTCCTCCGGTAGAGAAGTCAAACGATTTCCCGCCAACATTAACTTTTGCAAACGAGAGCATTTTCCAATTGATTTAGGAATTTGTGGTAAATGATTGTTAGTCAGGATGAGCCAGCGTAAGTTAGGCGAAATAGATTCCTCTGAAATAAAAGAAATTCTATTTGCTTTAAATCCGATCATATCTAGGTTACTGCATTTTCCTAGTATTTCTGGATATTCTGTAAATTCATTTTCGGAAAGAAAAAGTATTTTTAGATTTCGGAATTTAGAAAAGTCATCTGGCAACTTTGATAAATGATTTCCAGTTAAATCCAAAATCTCCAATGTATCGGCTAATGCAAATAGTTCCAGTGGAAACTCTGTTAGTCCGCAAGTGAGTTTTATCTTTTCTGAGCCAATTAGTTTACCCGCTTTGAGTTGTTCTAGTGTTTGCATACTTGCTTACTTATGAACCTGCCACAAAGAGGTTACTGCTCAACACAAAGTAGATGTTTAGGGTTATCGCAATTGGCGGTTGATTTATAAATTGAATCATAATTTATTTGGTCACTTTCTGCGTAAACACCTGTCTGCCCTGAAGTTCCTACTCTCCAACCATTACAATTACTGGTCACTTTCCATGGATTTCCTATTGAATTGATTCCTGTCCAGTATTGTCTCTGAGCACCTGCTGCAAAAGAACTGCCCAACGTTCCGAAAGTAAAAACCCTTGAACCATTTGTAGTCCCAATACTCAAAGTATCAGACGCACGAATGTATTCCGTGGTTGCGGCTAACACCCAATCCAGTATAGGATCGGCAGTTCGAGCTCCATTTTCTACAATGAATGCTTTGTAAGTGCCAACCGCAGGTTTATTGGAATCATTTGAACAAAGTAAATCTGCACCTGCTGCCCCAGTCGATTCCCCACCTTTTAAATCCCCTGTAAAAGTTGATGCAGTGATAAATATTCTACGCACCGCAGCACTTACACGAATGGTAAAAGAGGCGGTGGTATTTCCTAATCCATTGCCTGCAGTAATCGTATAACTAGTTGCAGCTTGTGTTGCAGTTGGAGTGCCTGATATGGCGCATGTCGTATTGTCAATACTTAGTCCTGTTGGTAATGTAGGATTTGCGCTACACGATGTTACGGTTCCTGTTACTGTCGGAGTATTGGTTGTAATTGCTATATTTTGATAATAGGTATAGGGACTACCGGTATAAGTCAAGGAAGATGGAGCAGGAATAACGACAGCTATATTTATAGTTGTATTTGTGCTTCCAGTTGAGTTAGATGCAGTGATAGTATGATCCGTAGCCGCTTGTAATGCAGTTGGAGTACCTGATATGGCACATGTCGTTGCGTTTAGACTTAAACCTGTGGGTAATGTAGGATTTGCGCTACACGATGTTACAGTACCTGATACTGTTGGAGTTGTTGTTGTGATTGCCGCATTCTGCGTATAAACGTAAGGACTTCCCGTGTAAGTTAAAAATCCTGGAGCAGGAATACGAACCGTAATATTTATAGTAGCTGTAGTGCTACCAAATGCGTTACTCGCTGTAATAGTATGATTAGTTGCAGTTTGTAAAACGGTAGCACTTCCTGATATGGCGCATGTCGTTGCATTTAAACTTAAACCAGTTGGTAGGGCAGGACTAGCACTGCAAGATGCTATAGTTCCAGTTACCGTTGGAGTGTTCGTGCTAATAACAGCATTTTGTGTATAGGTATAGGGACTGCCTGTATAAACCAACGAAGATGGTGGAGTCGAAGTTGCATTAACCGCGATACTGATAGTCGCAGTGGTACTACCGAAAGGATTTGTTGCTGTGATTGTATAGTTTGTAGCCGCCTGCGCAGCTGTTGGTGTTCCACTTATCGCACAGGTCTGATTGTCAATACTAAGTCCAGTAGGTAACGTTGGATTAACGCTACACGATGTTGCTGTTCCGATAAAACTAGGAGTATTTATCGCAATAGCAGAATTTTGTGTGTAAGAGTAAGGGCTTCCTGAATAAACCAAAGAAGTTGGAACGGTAGCGTTTACTGTTATACTGATAGTAGCAGTTGTGCTTCCAAAAGAATTCGATGCTGTGATTGTATAGTTTGTAGCTGCTTGCGTAACAGTAGGTGTTCCGCTTATCGCACAAGTAGTATTGCTAATGCTAAGTCCTGTAGGCAATGACGGACTAACACTACAAGAACTAACGGTTCCAACAAAACTAGGAGTTTTTGTGGGAATAGGAGTATTCAAAGTATAAGTATAGGGACTTCCTGTATAAGCTAATGCAGACGGTGGATCAGAATTAATCAAAGCTGAAGCCACACAAGAAACAACAATGTCACTAATATTGGAAGAGGTAATTGCGCCAGATCCATTTGTTACAGTACACGTTTGGACAGTAGACGTCGGCTGCGTAAATACGGTAACTGAATAAGTTTCGTTTTGCTTTAGAAGAGAGGCAAATGTAAAACTTCCATCGGAGGCAACAGAAAGATTATCGGATCCATTATTTTGCAAAACTAAACCAGTTCCCGTAAGACCTGTGACAGTACCGCCTACAGAAAAAGTTTCGGAAGTAACAAGGTTTGGCAATAAACTGATGATATAAAGCAATCGAGGTTGGTCATTAAAAGAACAAGATGTAAATAAAAAACTAAATCCTAATAGAATAAGTATTTGCCTTATTGAAAAAAAAATTTTAACCAATCGAATCATAATTGTACACCTAGAAAACTTTAGAATCATTTGGATATTGAAGGGAGGTTAAACAATATTAGATTTCTCTAATCTAGAGAAATGCGATTTGTAACCTCACAATCAAAATAAACAACTACCTAAGTGGAATATTTCTTACTAGCAAGAAATATTCCATTTCCTTTTGTGTATAAGACTCTTTTTTTATGAATTTTATTATTGGAATATGCAATGAACTAATGAATATACGGATTTTAAGTAACCCGTATTAGTTTTGCAAAATAGTTTTTTACATTGCAAACTCTAACAGAATCAATAAATTCCCTTAATAGAATTTGCGATTCTATTTACATTGTCTTTGGTTAAGTTCGGGTAAATAGGAATACAGTGACCTCTTTGGTAAAGTCTTTCTCCATTCGGAAAATCACTATTATTCGCTTCTAGAACTCGATGAATAGGCATTGAAATAGTTCTTTCCGTTCCTATTTGTAAAGACTTAAAGTATCGTTCTACTTCATCGTAAGATTTTCCAATAATAATAGGAAAACGATTGAACTGGTCTTGGCTTGCATTTTTAAAAAATGTTTCATGTGATGCGGATAATACCGATTGCAGATAAATTTGTGCAATTTTTTTCTTACGCTCAATGATTACTCCAAGTTTAGAAATTTGTTCAATTCCAATGGCAGCTTGAAAATCCAAAAGATTATAATCAAATTTAGGTTGATTTGGTTTTCTTTTTTGATTGTGTCCTAGTTTTAAAGAACGAATGGTTTCAGCTAGTGTGTCATTGGGGGTAATCATGATTGCCCCGTTGCCGGTTGTGATAACATGGTTAGGTAACATTCCACAAATTGAGATAGTTCCCTGTTTGCCGACAGTGATATCTTCTGAGTCTGCGCCTATTGCTTCTGAGTAATCTTCAATAACAGGAATTTCTTTTGTGTTGTATTTTTTTAGATCCAAAAGACAACCAAACGCATGATCAACTAATATTGCTTTTGGAGAAAACTCTTCCACTCGATGATTAAATTCCTCAACGTCCATGTGAAAAGAAGATTTCCCAAGATCGACTAATATTGGTTTTGCGCGAAGCATTAAAATTGCATCCAGAGCAGCGTGCGGGGCGTATGTAGAAAGTAATACAGGGTCGTTATCCGCAATACCTAAAGCGGTTAATGCCAAATGATAAGCCGAAGTAAGACTATTCGCGGATATCACATTTCTTAGTTTAAAAGTAGATTTAAAATCTTTCTCAAATCTGTCCGTGATAACTCCAGAAGAAAGCATGTCTTCAACTAAACAGTCAAGAACAGTAACTAATTCTTCTTTGGATAAAGTCGGTTTATTGAATTCAATCGATTGGTTCTTTGGTGATAATTTCTCTGCAATATTTCCCACGTGTTTTTACTACCTTTTATATATATTATGTCTCATTGTATTAATGAGACATAAGTTGTAAAGTAAAAAAACCTATTTTGCAATAGGTTAGTGAGGGTGATTTTAAAACTAGTTCTTTACTTCTGTAGGTTTCAATTCTGTTGGAACCGATGGGGAATCTGTTTTCAGAAGATTGATTTTGGATGCTTGGCTTGGATATACATAAGAAGAAGCCACGTAAATAGCAAGACTGATAGTAATACCCATAGTTGCTAATAATACATCTTTTCCTACCTGTCTAAATGTCTGTAAATAAGGTTTATCTTCTTTGGTTATTAAGTGAAGTACGATCTCGCGTCCTGCTAACAAACCGAGAAATACCCAAGTAGTTGACATCGGAATACTGCTAATTTTTTGGAAAACAATCAAAACAGTCGCATAGGCAATATCTACAAGTGTAGCAGCTTTTGAGTAAGCAATATCGGACTTTTCAGTAACGACTTCTTGTATCGTTCCACCATTTGAGAGAATAATCATAGCCATTGCGAAAACTACAATCGAAGTAGCTGCCATAAATTCATAAATGGATAATTTTCGAGGTAGAAAAATAGCTATATTAGCACTATCTTGTAATAACCAAGATACCCAAAGAAGTGCAGTTGAAATCCATTGCAGTTTCGCCCATTTTTTTTCTTTCTTTGGTTTTGGTTCAAAGTTCTTGGTGTACTCTTTTTTAGCAAAATAAGCATGTGTTCCCCAAAATGCCATCGCAAATAAAAATGCAATTCCATATCCCAAAAAGGACTTGTTCAACATTTTCTCTACATTACTTCCACCGAATAAACCTAAAATCAAAAATGTCGTTGAAATTGGCGCCTTTAATCGTGTGATAATCACAAGAACAATCGGGGCTAGGAGCTGAAATAAATTGAACTCAGTTGTTTCTGGAAAAGTTTTTAATCTTTCAAAATGAATTTCGCCGTTGTCGCTTACCCAAGCATAGGCAAATACAGCAATCAAAAGCCCGCAAAGCATTGCCATTTTTGGAAGCCAATGTACTTTTCGTTTACTTTCAATAAAAGTTCCAACCGTTTGAATTGCATCGTTTCCAGCGACAGAAAACGCAGCAACCGCGAATGCCATCCACCCCAAAAAGTAATGGGGGACACCAACGAGATAAGAAATTGTGATAATGATTGCTACAAAAGCAGTACCAGAGAAAAACTTGACCTGATCCTTTGAGGACGGTTTTGGATTTGCATGTTTCATAAAATAGAATAGCCTTAGATTTTTTTGCTGATTAAATCAAACGAAATAAAATACCTTTTATTTTCAATCGGATTCCTACATATACTATTACAATTATTCATTACAAATAGATTACAACAAATTTACGAATATTGATTTCCCTTTTTCAACACACACTCGAATTAGGAAATGGCTCACACTTACCTTCTTCCCTAAAAAATGTTACTTCTTACTGGGAAGTGTTACGTCCTTACCAGTTCGATAAAAAAGAAAAACGCGAATACAAAACATTACAACCGACATAACCGACTCATCAAAAGGTCCAGGAATATTTGGCAAAATTGGATAAATCAAAGCAAGTAAAACAGGCCAGTTGTTTTTAAAACTTTGTCTAAAACTTCGATCACGGATGATGAAAATAAGCGAAATAATAAAAACAGGAACAAATCCAAATAAGCTGGCAATCAAATAGATAATAGAACTTCCGGCTAATAACAAAAAGCTACTCACATCACTTGGAAGCCCCTTATCCCAAATAAAATAAACCCCAACAAAAAAGAAAAGATAAGCGTAAATACAAATAAATAAAACTCCCCATATGAGTCCAAAGGGAATTCCCCGTTTTGATGGTGTTGGTAAAGTTTCTTCCATTAGATAATTCCCTTTTCTTTAAAATCCTTAATGACCATTTCCAAATCTTCGGGTGAGTCAACGGATAATCCTGCTTTGTCGGTGAGATATACACCAATACTATTTCCAGCTTCTATCGCACGAAGTTGTTCTAAAGATTCAGACTTTTCGAGATTACTTTCAGGCAAATCATTGTAACCCAGTAGAAATTCTCTTTCGTAAGTGTAAATTCCTAAGTGACGGTAAATCATAGTTATCTGTTTTGCATTGGACGGAATAAGAGAACGAGAAAAATAAAGTGCCTTTTGGTTTCTATCAAATACTACTTTTACTCTATTTGGATCTGAATGTTCCTCTTCTGGCATAGGGCAAGCGGCAGTTGTCATTTCCCAGTTTCTGTTTTTTACTTTTAGGTTTACAACTCCATCAATTAACTCTGGCTCTATTCCGGGTTCATCACCTTGGATATTTACAACTATATCCACATCTTTTAATCCGCGCACAACTTCGATTAGCCTGTCAGTTCCCGTTGGATGATTCGGGTTTGTCATCACCACTTTTCCACCAGCATTTTTTACTACGTTATAAATGTCTTCGTGGTCGGTTGCCACAATTACATCGGAAAGTAATTTTGCTTTCTTTGTATGGTAGTAAGTCCATTCAATCATGGTTTTATTTCCAATCTTAGCAAGCGGTTTTGCTGGAAGTCTCGTACTTGCATAACGAGCGGGGATAATTCCTATTATGTTCATATTTTTCTCACTTACTTTACTAATTATCAATCTCTATTTTTAAATTCAATCTCTTTTTAAAAACAAAATGTCGACTTCTCCAAAACTAGACTAGTTATGATAAAAAAATCGTAACTACTCAGCATACTATTCCCACACTGAGTAGAAAATAATCTTAGTATTTTAAAGCGGCTCGCAGATAATTACGAGTATGTGCTCCAAAAGACTTCATTAGAACAATTAAATAATCATCTATTGCTTTTTTTTCGTTTGAGTTATCTTTAATGTCTTCATAACGAACTTCATAATCCATAAATTTATAAATTGCTTCCCAGTCTTCGATTTTTGAATCGAGTTCAGATGCGCGTTCGTTGGACTCCTTTGATAATACATTTCGGATATAATCCTGATTAAACTCTCCGTAAGCAATATCACCACTAACATCAGAAAATGCGCGTAACATTAGATTATCCGTTTCTTTATTTTGGAAAATACTATAAAACCATTCAAATTGATAATGCTCAATCGAAGTATGACGATCCGCAACTCTTTTTATCATTGCATTTTTAGAACCATCCAATCCTATTTTGGAAATAATATTTATCCATAACATTCTAGTTGTTCCCACTCCTGGAAGTAGTGTAGTGTGATAAGGCTGAGTTAAGTCTTGCACAAAATGTAATCCCCAACCTGCAAACCTATATCCCCAATATGGATGACCTGTTTTAAATGCAAATCTTGCGAGAGTTAAAAATTGATTCATTCTGTATTCGGGTAATGTTCGTTTAATAAAACCACCAGCAGCATACACGATAGAAGCCTCATGATAAAATCCCATATGAAATGGAGCTTGGCTGGAGTATTCAAATCGTTTGTCGCCAAATGGCTGTTCGCCGAAACCCATTTCTTTTCCATGTTCGCTATTACTGTCAGTATAAAGTCCAATATCGTGTCCATAATCAGGCTCATCTGCAGCTGTTGCTAAAATTGCTAGTGGACTAACGTTTGATTTTACTTTTAGAGTTCTATAATTCATACGATTAAAAAAAGAAAGGTCTTTATATACGCTTAGATTTTCGATAGGAAATTTTTCAGACTTAGGGACATTTACTCCTGGTAGTTCCTGAATGTAATAGGTAAGTGGGATATTTGGATTTAATCTCATTGAGATTAAAAAATTTTTTCTAAGATTCTTTGTATCACTTGGATCAAATACTAAAGAATCTGGCTTTGGAGGATAATTAGGAATATTCGCTCTAGAAAATTCTTCTTGTTCTTTTAATAAAACTGCTAGCCCTTGTCCTTCTTTCTTTAGAAAATCTTCAAAGGATTCAACTTGAACCGGCTTTGCATCTTTTATTTCGGGCATATTGGCTAATGTAGGATATGTTCCAAGTGTATGATCTGTCCATGCCTGTAATCCTAAAACCGACAAATATACAATAAAAATTAAAATACTTATTTTTTTACTCATTTTATGTTTCGCTCTCCTGTTATACTTGTTCTACAAACAATGAAATAAATAGTCAATGAAGTTTAATTGATTATGGAAAAAATTCAATAGATAATTCGTTTTATTTTACGATAAAGTAATAAGGGCTTTAATTTTTTTATGAAATCAGTCGATCTAAACAAAATATCTAAAAAGCTACTTATCTATTCTATTTTTCTCTACTCTATAACCCCAACTCTCTTTTTTTTATTGGCTGTAATCAATCCTAGAATAGGGCTAATAACTATTACCTGCAATTTATTCTATTATATTGCAGATTTAGATGGAAATGCGTTTTCGAGTGATGGTACCAAGTTCAACATAAAAGACAGAGAATACTTTCAGGAACTTTTAAAAACGAAAAAGTATGTATTCTCCAAACCAATTTTAAATACGATTGGAATTTTTAACAAAATTTCGAGTGGAAACTTAACTGAACGTTCGACAGAATATGTGCCAGACGAGTTTGGAGAAATTATTCGTTATCTAAACAAACTAATTAATATATTAGGAGATACAGTTTCTTTAATCATGTTATCAGCACAAGAATTAGAAAAAAATTCTATCACTCTTTCTAATGGAACTGTAAAACTTGCAAGTGGTTTGCAAAATCAATGTGCTCAGTCCGAATCTAGCCAAAAAGTTCTTTCCTAAATAGAAAAAGTTATGAATATGGTTATTAACATTTCGGAATTTACTCTAGAACAAACTTTGACAAATAAATACATCAACACCACTGTTGAAAATATAAATAATCAGATTGATTTTTTTAAAATATGAAAACAAATAAATTATTAATTGTAGACGATGACTCAATCATACTCGAAGTTCTCCAAGGAATTTTGACAAAAGCAAATTACGAAATTATTGCCACTAGTAGCCCTAACGAAGCCTATGAAATTTTTACCCAAGACCCAACCCTAGTAGCCGTTTTGGATTTGAATATGACAGAAATGTCAGGCAAGGATTTAATGCTAAAATTTTTTGAGGCTGGTTATAAACCAATAGTGATTATCCTCACTGCAGAGACAGATATTAAAACTGCTGTAGAGTTATTCAAATCAGGCGCACATGATTATATTGTAAAACCTTTTAACTCAACAGAATTAACAAGTAGAGTTGCAAAAGCATTTGAATTTGCTGAACTTAAATTAATAAATGAAAACATTCAAAAAGAAAGAGAAATTCGACTAGAGCACCAACTCAACTGGAACCTATTCAAAGAGAATTTAATCAAAAAAGATTCTGATAAAGTTGATAGCGGTCTTATGACAAATATCAACACTAGTTTAATACAAGGAGCAGGACTTGGGACACTAACTCCTCTCGTGGAAATGATTCAGAATTCCTCACAATTGGAAGGTGAACATTATCTAGTAAAAAAAGAATTACTGGAAATGCTTTTTGAAAATACACAATTTTCCAATAAACTAATTTTTATCATCGGGGATATTGATTATGTAATCAATACAGAATTACCTAAAACCAAAATGTCCATTTCTCAATTATACAGTGTAATAGAAAACTCTATTCAAGAAATATCCGAATACCCAAAAGTTAGGAATAATACTGTTATCCTCGCCAAAAACACACATTCTTCTAATGTAAGAACATTGAATATAAATGAAGAATATTTTAAAAAAGCAATCCAAGAATTAATTTACAACGCTTTTAAATTTTCGGAAGTTGGTAGTAAAATTTATATCCTATTTGAAATATTAAAAGATAACTTTCAAATATCTTTTTTGAATAGTCCTGACTCGGTTAGCAAAGAAAAAAATGGAATACTGCCCGAATACCAAAGTCTTATTTTTGAACCCTTTTTTAGAATTTCTCGTAATGTATTTGAAAACTACCCTACACTAGATTTTGGTCTTGGACTTTGTTATGTAGAAAAAATTATTCGAAATCACAAAGGATCAATTCGAGTTGTAAATCTAAAGAATTATCTTGAAAATAATAACAGTATACTCATTGATTTTTCAATTGAAATTCCTTTTTTAGAATAATCAATCTTTGAATATTTCACTTTTACTTTTCTAAAATACTTCGTGCTTTAAAATCAACTACCATATGTTCAAGTATTGATAGAAGAGTTTGACTTGGAATATTTTCTTTATAGTATAAACTTTGTATTGGCAACCAAGGAAGAAATAAGATTGAACTCCAAATTTCATAATAATCGTAATAATCTTTTTCCCATAATTTTCCTTTTTTTGAAAAAACCTTAACGGATATATTTACTTTTCTTTCCTGATAATTTGGAATTAGTCCCACCCAAGCCAAGAAGCTAATGGTCATTAACCCGTAATGATTCAATTCATTCCACGGAACAATAAATGAAGAATGGTATTGATCTGTTTTTACAAATTGAAATTGATATTCTTCTCCATAGGTGAGAATTTTACATTCTAATTTATCTTTCGTTTGTAATTCTTGAAATAAAAAGTATTCTAAGTTATTGCTATGACAATCAAATCGATCTGAGATTTTTTTGGTTTTAAACTCTTCAAAAGAATTCACATTGTAAATGGATTCTGTATGAAAAATACAATGTTTATTTAGCATTATTAGAAAAATTATTAGGATTAAATTGACTATTTTCATAGGTTATTTTGGATTATCCTTTGGATAAGTATTTAATCAATTCAAAAAAGGATTAATAACAGTGTAACAAATATATGAATCTATTTCAATTTATTCTTTTATTATTTATGATTAGTTGTACATCATCTGTTTCAAAGTCTTCTGATTTCAATGTAACATCTTACAGAGAAAAAGATTTACAAGTTTTGAAATCAAAGATACCAGGAGCAGGGAAAGGTGTTTTTGCAAAAGTAGATTTGCCGATGGGAGAAGTTTTAGGTCCTTACACGGGACGTTTTATTTCGGAGGCAGAGCATATCAAACTTGCACAAAAAGGGGAATGGCAATATTTAATGGGTTTGGAAGATTGTGTTTCTAAATATACGAACGGATTTACTGTTATAGATGGTCGTTATGGAAGTATTATGACTATCATTAATTATGCGCCAAAAGAATTTCAAAATGTGCGATACCATAAAATATGCGAACCACCATTCGTACAAATAGTGACAACAAAACCAATTAAAGCTGGGGCAGAACTTTATGTTGATTATGGACCTGATTATATCTACGACTTCATGGAATATCCAGAAGTAAAAAAATATTTTGCAAACAAACCAAAAAACTAATTAGGAAAATCTTTACCTAGAGGCAAAGTGAAAGTAAACTCACTACCATAACCAATTTCACTTTGAACCCAAATTTTGCCACCATGCATTTCGACGAACTCTTTACATAAAATAAGCCCTAAACCTGTTCCTTTTTCGTCCTCTGTGCCTAATTGTGTAAATTTAGATTCGATTCTAAAGAGCTTATTAATGTTATCCTCTGATATTCCAATTCCATTATCTTTAATCGTAATAGACAAAAAATCTACAGACTTAGAGCAGCAAATATTAATTTTTCCATTTGGAAAAGTGAACTTAATTGAATTTGAAATTAAATTTCTTAGTACGGTGTCAACTAGTGCCTCATCAGCAAACACAATTTCATCTTGTGTTTGACATTCTTCTAAAGTAATATTTTTTTTCAAAGCATTAGCTTTTGCTAATGAGATTGTTTTATTAATTAACCTATAAAAAGATAGATTTTGCGGTTGAAAGTTTATTTCTCCTTTTTGGGACTTTGCCCACTGGAGTAAATTTTCTAAAAGATTATAAGTAACTTTTGAAGAATTTTTTGCCATCTTCAATCTTGCTATATTTCTTTCAGTTGAATTAGTTTGAGATTTCTGTTCTTGTTCAAGAAGTGAGTCAAGTAATCCAATAATTCCAATAAATGGATTTCGTAAATCATGCGCAATAATGTCAAAAAATTTATCCTTCGTTGCATTAAGAATTTTTAAATTTTTAGCATATTCGTTTAATTGTTCGTTTGCTTGCGTTACCGAACTTAAAGAATTATGCAATTCAATCGTTCGTTCTTTTACTTTATCTGCTAAAGTTTCGGAATACTTAATTTGATTTTTCAATAACTCACTTTGTATTTTTGTATTTTCCTCTTGAATAAATCTATACTTCTCTGCAAGTGCAAGTGATAAAAATACTAGTTCAAACATGGATCCAATTTGCATTGAGTAAGAAGTAAAATCGTTAGTCGGCAGAACACCCATTGATTTAAGGGTTAATGATAATACTCCTACAATTAACATACTCCAACCAATCAAAAACAATCGTGCCGCTTTGTTTCCATTCTTTATACTTAAAATTGCAGCGACTAATATTAATAATGCGTTAAGAAGTCCGAGGGAAGTCTGAATCCGATTTACTAAAAGCACCGAATAGAATAAAATTGGAAGTAAAGATATGCTGAGTATTTGTAAAACTCGAATAGATTTATAAAGTCGATTCGATATTTTATGCAAATCCAAAAAGTGAAATGTAAATTCCATTACCAATACCCAAGAAATGGAAATACTTACCGGAGCCATATAATTTTGAATGTTGGGGCTAGATGACCAAATAAACTGAAAACCATGTCCCATATGTACTAAGTAAAACAATAATAAAAAAAAGGTACTCAAAGAATAGAGTTGTTGCAAAATTAGAAATATCCTAAAAAAAGCTTGTACAAAAACAATAGAATTATTTATTTTCTGTATGAAGAATATAGAAAAGATATTAAAAAAGAAGCGACTTTGTCAGGCATTGACCGGAGTATCGCCTGACAAAATTTATGAAAGTCTTCCCTATTTTGAAATTGAATTAGAAAAGCATGATAAGAAGGAAAAGAAATCATCGAAAGGAAGAAAAACTGAACTTGCAAATTCTTTAGAGAAATTATTTTTCATTCTATATTATGTAAAATGCTATCCAACATTTGACGAAGCGGGCTTTTTCTTTGGTGTCGATAAAGGAACAGCAAATCGGTGGGTTCATAAGTATTCGAAAATACTAGAGTCTACGTTAAAAGCAATGATGCTATTAC